>JBPCRX010000091.1:0-15772 GCA_050996395.1 Nocardioidaceae bacterium | reverse complement strand
CGGAACCCCATCCGCCACGAGCCTGCGGATCAATGCCCAATCCTCCACTGAGATCACCCATCCAATCTGTCTGGGTGGCCTCGTTTTCGACCGTCGCTATGGCCTCGTTTTCAAGCGTCGTCGACAGCGCCTCAGACACCCCCGAGCCGACTAACCCCAAGGTCGCGGCACCAGCGCCGATCCAGACGCCCGGCGGGTTCCCTCGAGCCGTGTAGAAAGTCCGCCAACGCCAGCCCGGAAGGCCGACGTTCATCTGCCGACGCCACCTGCCGTATCAGATACGTGTAGCCATCATCCGCCGACAACTTGTGCACCGTCATCACGACGGAACGCCCCGCTACCGGTGGCTGCTTGCTAACGCGGTTGCTAACAGAAGCGGTGGATGGACCTGGATGTCACTGCCATCGGGGCGACTCTTACGAGGTGCGTGGTCGTGTCGAAGGGACACCGCTGGACGCTGCTGGAACCGGTCTTCATTACTACGGATCAGAAGGTTGGGGGTTCGAATCCCTCCGAGCGCGCCAGCGGAACAGGCTTCACCTGCGCAAACGCTGGTGAACGTCAGTGTGCCGCAGCGCGAAGCGTTGGACCCCGTTGTGGCTCGATGGTTGTGCATCTGCGCAGTTGCAAATTCTGATCCGGCGTGCCAGCCAGTCGAGCCGGCCGGCACACCGGCACAGTGAACTGCGCGAGGTGGCCCGTTCCTGATCTACGCCGCGATTTACCAGATTCAACGCTTGGGATCGAGCACCGGCGAAGCGAGTTCGGTTCCAGCCTGCCTCACCGGCAGGTCAGCCGCTGGTATTGATGGTGCCGTTGACGCCTTCGGGGAAGAACCCGCCTCGTGTCGCCGTTTCCGGGGTGAGGTAGACAACGTTCAAGACCTGGGGAGCGGTGCGGCTGAACGCAATACCGTTCTCGTCTGTCGGCACCAGGTTCGCGACTTTCATCGGCCCGATGCCCCGGTCGTCGTCGCTGGCACCGTCGAGGCTGTCGCGAGCGTCGGAGATCGCTTTGGCTGCATGCTGCAAGTCCTTGGCGTACAGGTTCGTGCGGATGATGGCGGCGTGGTAGGCCTCGACCGCGAGGATGCCGGCAGCGGCTTCCAGGTAGGTCTTGTTGTTGATGAGAGGGGCTGCACCCTTGTACGCCGTGACGCCGACGTCTTCGAAGATGAACGCCGCGAGCAGGAAGTTGTTCTCATTGGCGTAGGGGTCGAACGTCTGGTATGCCCCGATCAGCCCGGCTGCCCTCGCCGCTGCGGTGAAGCTGTTCTTCAAGTCGATTTTGGGCCGGGCCACCTTGGCGGCGCCGAGCGCCGAACGGAGGAACCTGACATGGTCGATCTCGTCTTGAGCAATCTCCCTGGCGTACATGCGGATGTTGGGGGTCTCGAAGTGGACTTGACGGCCACCGATTACGCCGTCGTGGTCGCCCTTGCCGGTGGTCAGGTAGTCGGGCAGTCCGTGTCCGAAGACTGCATGGGAGTAGAACTCGGCTTCGAGGTACTCCAGGTTCAAGGCGAAATTCAAGATCGCAGCATCGCTGGGCGCATCACCTGCCATCGCGCTCCCTGCTCCGACGCTTGACAAGGCGGTGGCACCGAACACGCCGAAACCGGCTAGACCGGCACTGCGCAAGAAATTGCGCCTGTCGGTGTCGTTTTCTGCGCTGCGCGAAATCATGCGATGAACCACTTGCTTACCGAACACTGGTCCTCCAAACATCTTCTGCGACATGGAAACGTAGGCATCACGGAACTCGTCATGGGACTCGACGGGCTTGCGACACGGTTGTCTCACCGAGTGGGTTCGATCATCTCAACAATGTGTGTAACGGTATAGGGCCATTAGAGTGACAAAACTGTACTTGTCAGGCGCGCGAAATCGCTGAAGTTGCGTCGGCGCCGCGGGCATGAAGATGCGTTCGAGTCGAGCGGTTCACTGCGGAGCGGCTCCATAAAGTCGGTGAGCACCACCTCGTGCTCCGGGCTCCTCCGCTGCTCCTCGAAGCGCTGTCCCAACCACTTCTGCTCGTCCACCTGTTGCCCGGTGCAGGACATCGAAGCGGCCAGGGGACTGCACGGCGCGCTGTTCGGCGTTGAGCCGGAGATGGACGAGCGGTACTACGTCGGCTTCCAGGCGGCGGCACGGCGTACCGCATCCACAGAGGCGGCGACGTCGCTCTCGTCGGTCGTCCAGTTGCTGACCGACACGCGCAGCACGTCGCGGTCGCGCCACCGCGAGCCGGACATCCACGCCGTGCCGTCGGCCAACAGCCTCGCCGTGACCTCCTGCGTTCGGCGGTCGTCTCCGAATGCGCTCGACACCTGGGTGAACACCACGTCGTTGAGGATCTCCGCCCCGTCGACGTCTGCGATGCCCTCGGCCAGGGACCTGGCGTTGTGGGCCAGTCGGTCGACGAGGTCGGCCACGCCACTGCGGCCGAGCGATCGCAACGCCGCCCAGACCGGTACGCCGCGTGCTCGTCGCGACAGTTCCGGCACCCGCTCCAACGGGTCGCCGGGACCCTCGTCGCGGATCAGATAGCTGGCGGTAGTGCCCATCGCCTTGCGCAGAGCACTCGGGTGGGCTACCGCGACGATGCCGCAGTCGTAGGGCACGTTCAGCGTCTTGTGGGCGTCGGTACCCCAGGAGTCGGCGTTCTCGACCCCGTCGAGGAGGTGGCGAAGGCGCGGTGACGCCGCGGCCCACAATCCGAACGCGCCGTCCACGTGCACCCATGCACCGTGCTCATGCGCAATGCGGCACGCCGCGCCCATCGGGTCGAAGGCACCCGAGTGCAGATTGCCCGCCTGCAGACAGACGATCGTCGGTCCCTCGGAGCCGTCCAGGGCCGCAACAAGCGCATCCACGAGGAGGCGACCCTGGTCGTCGGCGAGCACCACCTCTGGCTCACCGAGACCGAGATACCGAAGCGCGAGGTCAACGGTGACGTGCCGCTCGGCGCCTACGAGCACGCGCACCCGAGGCGCTCCGCTGAGACCCTGTCGGTCCAGATCCCAGCCGGCGTCCTCCAGTACCTGCTGGCGGGCGGCCGCGAGTCCGGTGAAGTTGGCCATCGTCGCGCCGGTCACGAACCCGACGTCGGCGTCCGCTGGCAGCCCCAGCAGGTCCAGCGTCCATGCTGCAGCGGCTTCCTCTGCGGCGACGGTGCCGGGTGTCGCGAAGCGCATGCCGCTGTTCTGGTCCCACGTGCTGGTAAGCCAGTCAGCAGCCAGGGCAGCCGGCAGTGCGCCACCGATCACCCAGCCGAAGAACCGGCCGGACCCCATCGCCATCAAGCCGGGCTCGACGCCGTCGGCAAGCATGTCGACCACCTCTGCCGGGTCGGTCGGCCCGTCCGGCAAGGCTCCTCCCACGGTGGCGAGGACGGAGTCGGCATCCCGGCTCGGCGGTATCGGCCGGTCCGGAAGCCCGGCGATCCACTCCCGGGCCCGAGTCGAGGCACGCTGCAACGCGGCGTCGTACGCCTGTTCCGGTGCGCTCATGAAGTCACTGTGGCACATGGCTCACGAGACGCCGGGGGCGAGCGGGACGGTCCACCGCACGACGGTGCCGTGGCCGGGAACTGACTCGACCGCGAACTCACCTCCGAGCGAGGCCGCCCGTTCACGCATGTGCCGCAGCCCGCTCTCGCGCCTGACCGTGGTGAAGCCGTGTCCGTCATCGTGCACCTCGGCGGTGAGCCTGCCGTTCATCCCGGCTCCGTCGGTACGCACGGTGACTTCGACACTGTCAGCGTCCGCATGCCGGGCCGTGTTCGACAGTGCCTCGACAAGTACGGCCAGCAGGTGCGGGCGCACGGACGGAGGCACGAGGGAGTCGAGTGGCCCGTCGAACACGATGTGAGGCCGACACCCCAGCGCCGGCTCGGCCGCGACCGCGACATCGCGGATCTGTGAACGGAGGTTTCCGGACTCGTTGCCGCTCTCGAGCTCGAAGATGGTTCCGCGGATGTCCCGGATGGTGGAGTCCAGGTCGGCGATGGCTCCGGTGAGCTTGTCGGTCACAGTCGCGTCACCGTCGACGCGACGAACCGCGCTCTGTAGCGTCAGTGCCGTCGCGAACAACCGCTGGATCACCACGTCGTGCAGGTCGCGAGCGATCCGGTCGCGGTCGGCGAGAATCGCGAGTGCGGCCCTGTCCTCCTGGGCCTGCGCCCGGTCGAGGGCCAACGCCACCTGAGCCGCGAAACCACGCAGCCTCCACGTCGTCTTCCCCCAGATCCCGATAGCTCAGCGGATCGCTGGTGCCCACGAGCAACGCGCCACCGACCTCACCCGGAGCGGTGAAGGGGACCAGCAGCGCCGACGCGACCTCGTCGAGTCCCTGGATGCGCACCCCCTGAGACAGGTGAACGGTCGCGCCGTTCCGCACCACGTCCGCCAGCGTTCCGTCGAGCGGCAAGCGTGACCCGAGCAGGTGCTCTCCCGACCCGTGGGCCGCCTCGACCACGACGCTGCCGTCCTTCTGCTCCAGCACGAGCAGCGCGAGCTCGGCGCCGGTCACCTCGCGGGCGCGGGCAGTCACCCAGCTGGGGGGTGGCGCTCCGGTCGACGCTTCGAAGTAGCAGCTGCTGAATTTCGGCCGTGGCGGCCAGCCAGCGCTCCCGCTGCTGTGCCCGGTTGTAGGTGCGCGCATTGTTGATGGCCGCTCCTGCCGCAGCGGCCAGCGCGACGACGGCCAACTCGTCCTCGACGGTGAAGTCTTCGCCGTTGCGTTTGTCGGTGAGGTAGAGGTTGCCGAAGACTCGGTCACCCACCGTCACCGGTACGCCGAGGAACGAGGTCATGACGGGATGGTGCTCGGGGAAGCCGCAGACCTCGGGGTGTTCTCGCAGGTCGTGCAGCCGCATCGGCCGGGGATCACGGACCAGCATGCCCAGAATGCCATGCCCACGAGGGAGCGAGCCGATCTGTGCCGCCTCGTCGGGGCTCAGCCCGTGGGCGATGAAGTCGACCAGGCCCTCGCCGAACTTGTCGACGACGCCGAGAGCGGCGTACTTCGAATCCACGAGCTGTGCGGCCGCGGCCACGATGCGCTGGAGGGTGGAGTGCAGGTCCAGGTCGCCCGACACCGAGATCACCGCGTTGAGCAGCGACTCCAGGTGCCGGTCGCGGACTTCTCCCACGATCGGATCCTAGGGCCGCAGCCGCAGGTGCTACTTCAGGATGGGGTGCTTGCGGACTAGATCGGTGCGCTCCCACCAGCTGCCGAGACCGAGGTAGCGTCCTGCGCTGTAGGCAGCGAGCACGATCACGACGAGAAGCCCGATCGTGTGGTCGTCGGTGACGGGGTTGTTGTCGGGGGGCAGCACGACGCTCCACATCATCAGATACATCACGGCGCCGGCGACAGCGGCGAGCTTGGTGAAGACCCCGAACAGGAACGCGGTACCGATGGCGAGCAGTCCGAGCATGAACGCCCAATCCGCCCAGGTGTCGCCCGCGATGCTGTTGTAGAAGCTCTTGAACGGCCCCTTCGCACCGAAGGCCAGGAAGCCGTACGTCGGGCTGCCGCCGTGTATCCAGGCGTCTGGACCAAAGCGGTCGACCGCTCCGGTGTCAGGGTTGCGACCGGTGGAGTAGCCGAGGGCGAACAGCTTGTCGACGAAGGCCCAGACAAACGTCCAGCCGATCACGATGCGGAGCAGACCGAGTGAATATCGTCCCAGCGTGCCGACGTTGTTGTGGTCGTCAGTGTCCGTTGGCTCCGCGACCCGCGTCGCAGCAGAATCGTTTCGAAGCGATGACATCGAGTCCTCCGAGTTCTTGCAGGAACTGGTCGCTCCCTCGTACACCCAGACTCGCGCTGGCCGGCTGCGCGCACAGCAGGCAGATGTCCCGACCTGGAGCGGCAGAGGTCCCCTTCGGCTGGGACTTCCTACCCTGCCGGCCGGGAACCGACGACCGCACGATGGAAGACGTCGGACAAGACCGACATCAGGACTTGCGGAGGCGACAATGACTACGGTGGGGCGGCGGTGATCGTCGTCGGCGTCGATGGCACGTCGGCGAGCCATGCAGCGCTGGACTTTGCAGTGCGCGAGGGTGCGCGTCGGGGCAGCGTCATCGAGGTGGTGACAGCGTGGGCCTGGGCAGGACCCAGTCTGACCGGAGTACCGCTCCTGAGCAGACACGAGGACGGGCGTCCAACAGCTCAGGCGATCCAGGACGCAGCCATCGCCCAGGTCATCCAGCGTGTGCGGCACTCGCCAGTGTTGTCGCGGCGGGTGGTGCACGGCGATGCGGTTCAGGAGCTGGTGCACGCTGCGTCCGTCGCCGAGTACCTCGTGGTGGGCAGCGCGCGCAGGCAGACGTTGCGTCGCGCCATGCTCGGCTCGGTGAGCGAGGCATGTCTCCGACTGGCGGGTTGTCCGGTCGTGGTGACTCCACACCCGTCACATCGTTCGTCCCTCGACCAGGCATCCTGACAGACTCAGCCGGATGCTTGTCGTCGAGCCTGAGCGGCTTATGAAGATCCTTGCCTCCGTGCCCGCCGGGTCGCGAGTCGTCTGCAGTGGCAACGCAGCCACCCCGTGGACGCTGGTAGGAGTCGTCGACGAGGCGCTTTCGTCGTACGTGCTGCACGCACTCAACGCGCACGTCGGCGTGCCGGACCGTGAGGGAGTCACGCTCGAGACCGCTTTCGTCGGAGCCGGAGCTCGTAACAGCTCCCGGCTCGCTTATGTGCCGTCAAGGTTGTCGATGGTGCCGCGCATGTACGAGACCGTGCTACCTCCGGACGTCGTGTGCCTGCACACCTCGGTGCCCCGCGACGGACGTGTGTCGCTCGGCACCGAGGTCAACGTGCTGCCGGCCGCTGTTGACGCCGTCCGGCGACGAGGTGGACTGGTGCTCGCACAGCTCGACCCGGCGATGCCTTACGTCTTCGGGGACGGCGAGCTGTCGGTCGACGTCGTCGACTGGGCGATCGAGGCCAGCGACCCACCAGGCTCGCCACGCGCGACCAGTGCGGACGACGTGGCGAGGCAGATCGCGCAGCGCGTGGCCTCCCGCGTCGGCGACGGGGCGACCCTGCAGATGGGCATCGGCGAGGTGCCCGATGCGGTGGTGGCCGGCCTGCTGGCCAGACGCGGCATGCGGGTCTGGAGCGAGATGTTCAGCGACGGAGTGCTCGCACTGGAACGAGCAGGCAGCCTGAATTCCGACGTTCCGCTGACGGCCTCTTTCCTCTTCGGGTCGGCGGAGCTCTACGCCTGGGCGGACCGCAACCCGCGTGTGCGGCTGCTGCGAACCGAGACCACGAACGACCCGAGCCGGATCGCGGCCAACGCGGCCATGGTGTCGATCAACACCGCCCTGCAGGTGGACCTCTTCGGCCAGGTGAACGCCTCCCGCATCAAAGGGCGCATCCACAGCGGCTTCGGCGGACAGACCGACTTCATCGTTGGGGCGTTGCACTCAACGAAGGGTCAGGCGCTGATCGCGCTGCAATCGTGGCATCCACGGGCAGACGTCTCGACGGTGGTGCCGCTCGTCGCCGAACCCGTCACGTCGTTCCAGCCCTCGGCGGTGATCACCGAGCAGGGTGCCGCCGAACTGTGGGGAGCCGCCGAGAAGGAGCAGGCACATCAGCTGATCGAGCAGGCTGCACATCCATCAATACGCGACGAGCTGCGTGAGGAGGCAGTGGCCCTCGGCCTGATGGCTCAGCCATAGCGGCGGCCGACTCAGGAGAGCAGCTTCGAAGCCAGGACGGCGGCCTGGGTACGCCGCTCCAGCCCCAGCTTGGCGAGGACGCTCGACACGTAGTTCTTGACGGTCTTCTCCGCCAGGAACATCCGTTCGCCGATCTGGCGGTTGGTGAGACCCTCGGCGATGAGCTCGAGGATTTTGCGTTCCTGCGACGTGAGCCGGGCGAGCTCGTCGGGCCCCTCGGAGTGTCCGGATCACACCCGCTCGAGCACGCGCTGGGTGACCGCCGGGTCGAGCAGGGACTGCCCGGCCGCGACGCGGCGCACGGTGTCGACGAGGTCGTTGCTTCCGATCTGCTTGAGGACGTAGCCGGCGGCACCGGCCATGATCGCCGCGAACAGGGCCTCGTCGTCGTCGTACGACGTCAGGATCAGCGCCCGGATGGTCGGGTCGACGGACCGGACAGCGCGGCAGACGTCGATACCGCTGCCGTCAGGGAGCCGCGCGTCGAGCACGGCGACGTCCGGGCGCAGCGCAGGGATGCGGCGTTCCGCTTCGAGCGCAGACCCCGACTCGCCGACGACCTCGAAGTCGTCCTCCGCCTCGAACAGGTCCCGTAGCCCTCGCCGCACGATCTCGTGGTCGTCGAGGAGGTAGATGCGCACCGGCTCGACGGCTTCGGCGGCTGACATGGCCTCAGTTCTACACAGTCTGTTCACCGGGCACAATCGTCCTGTTCACCGGGCACAATCGTCGCCATGGCGGTGGTCTTGGTCGTGAACAGCGGGTCCTCGTCGCTGAAGTACCAGATGCTGCGCAGCCCTGACGAGATCGCGGACCAGTCGCGTGTCGGGCATGACGACGGCGAGCCGGTCCTGCAACGACTGGTCGTCGGGCGAGTCGAGCAGATCGGGTCGGAGAACAGTCGCCAGACTCATCACACCGAGGGATCACCCGAGCGTGTGGTTTCGTGCCCGGTGCCTGACCTCGCGGCAGCCGTAGACCTCATGTCCGAAGCGCTTCGCCAGAGCGGACCCGACCTGGACGCCGCCGACGCTGTTGGGCACCGGATCGTGCACGGCGGCGACAGATTCACCGAAGCAACCCTGGTCGACGACGAGGTGGAGCAGGAGATCGAGCGGCTGTCCACGTTGGCGCCTCTTCACAACCCACCCAGTCTCGAAGGGCTCCGCAGCATGCGTGCCGCGCTGCCACATATCCCGCATGTCGCCGTTTTCGACACCGCGTTCCATGCCACGATGCCGCCGGTCGCGACCACCTACGCCATACCTCCGGCTCTTGCAGCGAGGCATGGGGTCCGTCGTTATGGGTTCCACGGTACGAGTGTGGGATACGTCGCCCGGCAGGCCGCTTTGTCTCTCGGCAGGCCATTGCACCGGACCAATCTCATCGTCTGCCACCTCGGCAACGGCGCCTCGGTGACGGCTGTGGAATCCGGGCGCAGCGTCGATACGTCGATGGGGATGACGCCACTGGCGGGCCTGGTGATGGGTACCCGGAGCGGAGACATCGACCCAGCCGCCGTGACCCACCTGACCCGGGCAGCGGGTCTTGACGCCGATGCGGTCGACCACCTGCTGAACTTCCAGAGCGGGTTGCTCGGTCTCAGTGGCGAGTCCGATGTGCGGGAGGTACGCCGCCTGGCGGCTGAGGGGGAGCGTTCCGCTGCGGCGGCGCTCGACATCTACGCCTACCGGCTCCGCAAGTACGTCGGCGGATATCTTGCCGTGCTGCCGAGACTCGACGGTCTGGTTTTCACCGGCGGGATAGGCGAGCACGACGCCCAGCTGCGCTCGGACGTGGTTGGGCCGCTTCAGCACCTGGGGCTGCGGTTGGATGCCGACACCAACGGGTCTGCCGTCAACCTGTCTGAAGCCGTTCGCATCGACGACGGGGCCGAAGGGCCGGCTGTGCTCGTCGTACCGACCGACGAGGAGGTCGAGATCGCCGCTCAGGTGCTGCAGGTCCTGGCGTTGCGGTGATCAAGATCGAGCCGTTGGCATCGCACGATACGACCTCCCCCAGCGACCTACACCGACTTCTGGACCTACCTCGTGCCAATAGCCAGATTGTCAAGCTTGATGCTGCACGGCAGCGACGACAGGTTGAGCCGGGACATCGTGGTTGTCGGTACGGACGGGCAGCAGGTGGTCGTCGTGCCCGGCGGCGTACGCGGTCTTCCGCCATCGACCTGGCCCTGGCGCACGAGCTCCGAGCCGGTCTGCACGAGGCTCTGAGCCTCACTCACGCCCGCAACGTCCAGCGGCTTCCGCAGCTGGATGCAGTTGCCTCCCAGCTTCCGCTTCAGCTTCGCTGGCTCGAGGGCGAACCGAGACTGGCACCCGTCGGTGCCGGCGTGCCCGGCGCGCTCGCCAAGGTCCTCATCGCGGTGGAGACCGCGGCACAGTCCGGAACGTGGGAGCGACTGAAGATCTGCTCGGCTGATACTTGCGCATGGGCGTACTACGACGCGTCCAAGAACCAGTCTCGCAACTGGTGCGAGCTCGGCTGCGGCAACAAAATCAAGACCCGGGCTTACCGGGCTCGGCGTCAGGCCTCGGTGGCCCAGTCCCCGAGCACCCAGTCCCGCACCTCGGGCATGTCCTCCAGGTGCTCCACCACATAGCGGTCGTGCTCGGCCAGCTTGGCCTCACACTCCGCCTTGAGCTGGGTGGCGCCCGGCGGAGTGCGGCGGGCGTTGTTGATGGCGTCGATGACGAGGTGGAAGCGTGAGGCCCGGTTGCGGACCACCATGTCGAAGGGGGTCGTCGTCGTACCCTCCTCGATGAAGCCTCGCACCCGGAAGCGGTCCGCGTCCGGACGGCCGTGCACGAGCTGGTGGATGGCGCCGGGGTACCCGTGGAACGCGAAGACCACGTCGACGGAGTCGGTGAACAGCTCCTTGAACATTGTCTCGCTCATGCCGTGCGGGTGGTCCTTGCGGCGCGGCAGGGCCATCAGGTCGACCACGTTGACCACGCGGACACGCAGGTGTGGCAGGCGCCTTCGCAGTATGCTCGCGGCCGCCACGGTCTCCATGGTGACCACGTCGCCCGCGCAGGCGAGCACGATGTCGGGGTCGTCGCTGCCGTCGTCGGTGCCTGCCCACGACCAGATGCCCGCACCCCGCGCGCAGTGCTCGATCGCTTCGTCGATCGACAGCCACTGCAGCTGCGGCTGCTTGTCGATCACGATGAGGTTGGCGTACGACCGCGAGCGCAGGCAGTGGTTGGCCACCGACAGCAGACAGTTGGCGTCCGGCGGCAGGTAGATCCGCGAGGTGTCGCCGCGCTGAGTGAGGACGGTCTGGATGAGACCCGGGCCCTGGTGCGAGAAACCGTTGTGGTCGTTGCGCCACGCGGTCGACGTCAGGAGGATGTTCAGGCTCGGCACGTGCGCCCGCCAGGCCAGGTCGGCTGCCTCCTCGAGCCACTTGCAGTGCTGGATCGTCTGTGAGGCGCTGACCATGGCGAACGCCTCGTAGGTGGCGAACATGCCGTGCCGCCCGGTCAGTGTGTAGCCCTCGAGCCATCCGTGGCAGTTGTGCTCCGACAGCACCTCCATGACTCGCCCGTCGTGCGACAAGGAGACGTCACCGGGCTCGACCCGCTCGGCGAACGCGCGGTCCGACACCTCGAAAACGGCACCCAGCCGGTTGCTGTTGGTCTCGTCGGGGCAGAACAGCCGGAAGGAGTCGGGGTTGCGCGTGTAGACGTCGCGCAGCATCTCACCCAGTCGGCGGGTGGACTCCGCGCGGTCGTATGCCGGCCGGGGCACGTCCACGGCGTAGTCGCGGAAGTCGGGGAGGTCGAGGTCACGGGTGAGCAACCCACCGTTGGCATGGGGACTCGCGCTCATGCGCAGGTCGCCGGATGGGTTGGCCCGACGCACCAGCGCGGTGGGAGCACCGTGGGCGTCGAAGAGCTCGTCGGGCCGGTATGACGACAGCCACGTCTCCAGCAGGGCCAGATGGTCGGGGTTGTCCTTGACGCCAGACAGCGGCACCTGATGAGAGCGGAACGTGCCGGTGACGGTCACGCCGTCCACCTCCGCGGGACCAGTCCAGCCCTTGGGCGTGCGCAGCACGATGAGCGGCCAGCGCGGACGCTAGCCGTCCCGGCCGCCCTCGCCGCCTCTGGCGCGAGCCTGGATGGTGCGAAGATGCGCCCAGGCCGTGCCGAGCGTCCCGGCGAATCGAGTATGCATGCCGGGCAGGTCTTCGCCCGACACCTCCAGGACGTCATACCCGTGACCCTCCAGGAGAGAGCGAACCTCCGCTGGGTCCTTGCGGGCAAGCACGGTGGGGCCGGAGATCTTGGCGCCGTTGAGATGCAGGACCGGCAGCACAGCGCCGTCATGGACGGGATTGAGGAACGAGATGCCCTTCCATGAGCCTTCGAGCGGTCCGGTCTCGGCCTCACCGTCTCCCACCACGGCCAAGGCGATCAGGTCCGGGTTGTCCATCACGGCGCCAAAGGCGTGCACCAGCACGTAGCCGAGCTCGCCTCCTTCGTGGATCGAGCCGGGCGTCGTGACGGAGACATGGCTGGGTATGCCGCCGGGACTGGAGAACTGGCGGAAGAGGTGCCGCAGCCCGGCCGTGTCCTGACTGACACCGGGATAGGTCTCGGTGTAGGCGCCTTCGAGATAGCCCGCGGCGACGAGGGCCGGGCCACCGTGCCCGGGGCCGGCCAGATAGATCATCTGTTGGCCGGTCTGCTGGATGAGGCGCGAGGCGTGCGCGTAGACAAAGGAAAGTCCGGGCGAGGTGCCCCAGTGGCCGAGCAACCTCGGTTTGATGTGCTCGGCACGCAACGGCTCGCGTAGCAAGGGGTTGTCCAGCAGATAGATCTGGCCGATCGTCAGATAGTTGTTCGCACGCCACCAGGCGTCGAGCCCAGCCACCTCGTCGGGGTTGGGAGAGCTCAGAAGCGATGCCATCTGAGCGGTTTCGGCGTCGAGGCCGAGCGGTGTCATTTCAACCGGGGCTGCCACTGAATACTCCTGACGTCCATGCGAGGTCTCGATGTCGTGAGTATCTCTATGCAGGGGCCGCTTCGCACGGCAGGGTCCAACGTCTCGCCGAGCCGAGCCGACTGGCCGGCAAAGCGGCGCCGGGCTCAGGCCGCTGACAGCTCGGCGCGATGAGTGCCGTTCTGGTCGACGAGGTAGTGCTGGCCCTGCGGTGCTCGCCACACGAAGACGCCGCTGAACGGTTGGGTGACCTGCCATCGGCCGTGCGTCCTGATGCGGTGGTGACGCCTGGTCATCGGACCGAGATTGTCGAGGCTGGTCTGGCCTGGCGGCCCCCCGTCGTCGGGCGAGGTGTAGGGCACTGTGTGGTCGAGATCCCCGAGGCGGCTCGTGCTGGTGGCGAAGGGAAACACGTCGACCGGGCTGCGCAGGTGGACAGCCTCGCGTAGCCGGTCCGGTATCTCGTAGGCGTCGACGGGCGTCTGGTCGGCAAGGTCGATGACGGGTTTGAGAGTCACGTGGCAATGGCCGAGGAAGCTCTTGGCCTGCTCAAGGGTGATGGGACCCGCCCCCTCGAACCGCGCGACCCCTGCGGCGTCAGGGTTCAAGGCGTCCTGAGCGAGGTGGACGTAGAGCACCGCCCGGGGCCGTGGGTCCCTGAGCGGTCGGTCGGCTCGACTCCCTGGGGAGGGCAGCGAAGCCTCGCCGGTGGCGGATCCGGCGACGGCGGCCGCCTGGTCGAAAAGGTCGAGCGTCTGCTCGGGGTTGGCGACGATTCCGACGGCTCGGGCTCGGCGAACATCCTTGTCGCGCTTGTCCCCGAGCAGCTGGAGGCTGTCCGCGATGCGGTCGATGGTGGCATCGAACCAGATGCCGTCGGCAGCTTCGGTGCGGATGAAGATGTCCTTGTGGCCATGGTCGTCCGACGGGTGCAGCCACACCCCTCTCCGCGTGCCGGCTTCCTCGGCGGCTTGTTCGGCGCCGGAGGGGTCGGCGTGCATCGCAGTGGCGGCGATGAGGTTCTCCAGCCGTCGCCAGGAGAGGGAGTGTGCCCAACAGCTGACCTGGCGATCGACCGCGGCCACGACCTCGGCGGACAGCCGACGGGTCGCTTGCGCGGTCCTGCGGCCTATCCAGGGGCGAACGTCACCTGCTCGCACGCGGTCCCACAAGATGGGCAGCCGATGCCGCAGGTCCAAGGCATCGCCGATGAGCTGAGCGGCCGAGTCCGTCGAGAGGGCCAGCTGTGCACCGAGCTCGGCCGCAGCGAACTCCGCGACCTCAGGGCTCCCCACGCCGCCGAGCTGCACCAGGTCCTCCATCCCTGGCAGGGACACGCCCGGCTCCTGGCCGGCGTCCTCCACATAGCCGTGCAGGTCCGCCCAGTGACAGGCGGCATCCAACAGGGCAATCTCTCCGGTGTCGGAGATCGCGCGTGCCTGAGTGGCGTAGGCCAGCGTCTCGCCTGCATCGAGCCCGCTCATGTCACTGTAGAACATACGTTCGAGTATACACGACAATGGTGATGATGCCGGATAGAATTCGCACTGTGGACAGACGTCCGTCAGGATCTCCCCTGTGGACCAAAGGTCCCGCCGCATCGGGCACTGCGACCTTGGTCCGTTGGACGCCGGGCGACAAGCATGGGTGGAAGCCACCCCCGTACGAGGAGCCGACCATGGAGCCCAGAACGAGACTTCCGGCGAGAGGGCCGGCATTCACCGAGCTGGACGAGGGGGAGAGCTACCGGCGACTAGGTGACAGCGGAGTCGGACGGATCGCTGTGTGCCTGCCGGACGGCCCGATCATCGTGCCGGTGAACTACCTTGTCGACGGCCAGTCCATCCTGGTGAGGACATCACCAGGCACCGTCCTGGCCCGCTATGCATCAGGTCCCGCCGCCTTCGAGGTGGACGAGCTCGAGCCAGCCCTGAAGTTCGGCTGGAGCGTGCTGGTGGTCGGTCAGGCCGAGCCGGTCGAGGACGTCGACGAGATGATCGAGCTGCGTGCCAGTGAGCGGTTACAGGCCTGGGCAGGAGGTGTTCGGAACCTGTTCATCCGCATCACCCCTCGCGAGGTCACCGGCCGTCAGATCAGCTGATGACGTCCCGAGCAGTGTCGCGCCCCTGACGCCACCGCACGAGCAGAGCTGCAACCAATCCACCCAATGTCCCCAACGCCTCGTCGCCGAAGCGTGTCCTGGTAGGCGGTGTCCAGCTCAGTGCCGTGACGGATGAAGGTGTACCACTCGCCCAGCTCCCACCCGATCGCCAGCAGCGCTCCGACCCCGGTGATCGTGACGACGAGCATCCACCTCGGCGCACATCAGCTCGCGCAGTCAGCTGCCCAAGCCCCCAGCAGAGCAGCCACCAGTTCACGAAGTGGTTGACGTCGTCCCATCGGTCGACTGTGTCGTACAGGTTCGCGGTGTTGCCCGTGACGTCGATGAGGAACGGCGCCATGATGAGTGCGAAGGCCGTCCACGGAGCGGCGGCAGCCGTGAGTCCATGACGCCCGCGCCGCTGCTTGAGGAACCAGCCGACCGGTACGGCGGCCATCAAGACGGGATAGGCCACCAGCCGGGCGCCGAAGGCTTTTCCTTCGAACTGCGGCAGACCGGGCACCCACGTCGCCACCGCAAGCTGGCCGATCGTCAGCGCGAAGATGACGGCCGCTGCGACAGCACCGAGCGACTGCTGATGGGGCTCGTTGCCGGTCGAGGGCAAAGAAGCCATCCGGCAGTGTGACCGACGCGTCTCGAAGCCACCAGAGCATCAGCCCGGACGCAGAGTGTGGCCATGTCCTTGCCGACGGCCCGGCTAAGCTGCCCGCACCGATTCGAGGAGTCGTATGACGTCTGAGCAGCCCAGACCACCGCGGCGGCGACGGCAGGCCCATCACGCAGAGGTGGTCCGCGCCGAGCGACTCACCCCGCACATGATCCGGATCGTGCTGGGTGGCACCGGGCTGGCCCATTTCTCGGTGAGCGGCGAGCACACCGACCACTACGTCAAGCTCCTCTTCCCACCGAGGGGAGCGGCATACGCTCATCCCTTCGACTCGGACGAGGTGCAACGGTGCCACCCTCGGGAGCAC
>JBPCRX010000021.1:0-1622 GCA_050996395.1 Nocardioidaceae bacterium | reverse complement strand
ACGCTGGCCGAGTACGGCATCAAGCACTTCACCCGCACCCTGCCCGCTCTCGTCGCAACAGGTCACAACAGCCCCAGGACGGTCGAGTTCTACAGGCACCTTTGGAACACCCACGTCGTGCCGTTCTTGGGTCACCACCGGCTCACCGCGTTGACGAACGACGTGCTTCGGGACTGGCAGACCGACCGGGCACAAGCCACCTCGACCCACACCGGCAAGCCGCTGTCCGCGCGCACGCAGCAGGCGGTGTACGGCGTGCTTCGCTCGGTCCTGAACGAGGCGATCCGCGACGGTCTTCTCGAGCGCAACCCTCTGAGCGCCACCGGCGTGCGCGCGCCCAAGGGTGAGCGGGGACGCCCATCGGCTCTCAGCGACGCGACGATAATCGCTCTCCTTCGACAGATTGTCGGCACCTGGCTGCACGCCCTGGTCGTGCTCATGTACCTCACCGCGGTTCGGCCGGGGGAGGCTCTTGGGCTGCGGTGGGCGGACCTCGACCTCGAGGCCGGTACCTGGGACATCTCCCGCACCATCGCCCGAGTTCCCAAGGATGACGGTGACGGCACGACACTGGGCTTCTCGGAGCCGAAGACGCCAAGCAGCAAGGCGCCTGTTGCCTTAGCCAGCACGGCGGTGGACGTCCTGCTCGAGCAACGGCAGCGCGTGGAGCAGCAACGGCACAAGGCCGAAGGTGAAGGCCGACCCTGGGCCGACCTGGACCTCGTCTTCGCGACCCGTGCTGGAAGCCCGCTCGCCCTTGGGAACGTCCTGCGAAAGCTCAAGCTGCAGGCGAATCGTGCCGGTGTCGTAGAGGACGTCGCCCTCCATCGTCTCCGGCACACCGCGGCCACGGTGCTGCTCGAGGAGGGCGTGAGCGTCGCCGTGACCAGCAAGCTGCTGCGGCACACGAGGCTCGCGACGACGGCAGACATCTACAGCCACATGACCGAGCGGATCGCCACCGAAGCGGCCGACACCCTTGACGCCCGGCTCAAGCGACTTCACCAAGGCAGCGACCCGTCGTGACGAACAGCTGGGCTCCTCTTCGACTGAGCCCCCTACCCGCGAACGCATCGTCGCCCCCCTTCATCCGTCCCTAGGTATTGGAGATCAGCATGACCACCGTTCGTCGAAGCAGCCCGGCCGGCTCCTGGCCAACCGTCGACGTGGAAATCCCGATTCGTGCCTTGCTCCTGGAAACGACCAGTTCGGAGTTCTACCGGAATGAGTCTGAGCTGCGCGCCGAGATCTCCGGTCGGCTGGCGCAGAGCCTGCTCGACCCTGCCTCCTACATCGCCGAGTACCAGGATCCGCTCACCGGCGCGTGGATGAGTTGGGGTGGCTGGGACGCTCCCAGCTATGGGACGCCCGACTTGTCCGAGAAGGAGGTGGAGGCGTTGATCCGCACGCCACCATCGACGACCGCCCCAACCACGGCGAGGCCGCGGTCTGGATCGGCTTTAGCCGTCCGGCGGCGATGTCCTCGAGGCATTGTTGCTGGCCTGGTGGCCCAGTCAGAAGGGCATCGAGCTTGCGCTCAGAGCACGTCGCCACGTTGATGAGCGCGACGCCAGCTAAGGTGGTTGCGACCCCGCTGGCCGGCTCCCCCCTCCCTCCCGCAG
>JBPCRX010000099.1:0-10607 GCA_050996395.1 Nocardioidaceae bacterium | reverse complement strand
AGCTGAGCACCAAGGCCGGTGGTGGCCAACTGGGCAGACCCCATGGCCGCCACCGGGCAGTTCTCGTGACCGTCACCGGGCAGGTTTCATGACCGCCCCTGGGCAGTTCTCAATGGCCCTTGACAGGGTTGGTCGGTCCTCCGATGATCCGTGCCTGCGCCACGGCGTAGGACCAGTACGCCCTTGGATGGGGGAGGTGCGGCCGGTAGGGCTCAGCGCGAGAGCTGTCAGCGACGTGGGCGGCAAAGTACCGAGGTGCGCTCTCGAGGAATGCACCGGCTTCCTCCATCAGCTCACGTCGCCCGAGATCTACCAGCGACTCAGCTGGCTCCTGGGTGCCGCCAGGAAGAAAGCGCCAGCCCTGTTCGCTGCGGCAGACGACGATCTGCGCCTCTGGTGTCACTGCGACGAGATGAAGGCGGGAGACAAGCGCGTCTGGCGGAGCTGCTGTCGTGCACCTGACGCGACAGCCCGCGTACGCTAGGAACTCGTCGCGAAACAGGTCCGGGAAGCGCTGGGACCAGGCGACGTCATTGCCCACAAGCCGAGGCCTCCCAGGTCCGGTGTCGTTCCGGAGTGAGGCAGAGGCTGACTCAGGCGGTCTTGCGGTTCTTCGTGGCGCGGGCCCGGTGGAGGTGCGCCGGCCCGATCACGCCAGTACGCAACAGCTCCAGGCGCTCGGACAAGATGGTTTCCAGCTCATCCATCGACCGGCGCTCGCGGAGCATGTCCCAATGGGTGCGGACTGGCTTGTCCAGCTTGACCTCCGGGGCCTGGCCGTTCCGCTGGAGCGACTGCGCGCCGCAGCGGGGGCATTCCCACGTATAGGGGACCTCAGCCTCGACTGCCATCGGAATCTCGAACTCGTGCCCGGCGGCGCAGTCGTAGATCACCCGCTGACGCGGAGCGAACTCGATGCCGCTCTCGTCCTCGAAGCTCGTGCCTCCGAGCCGTGACCCTCGTAGTGTGGCTCGCTCTGACATGGCCATCTCCCCGGTGTCGAAAGTTTGGTGCTCCGTTGCTGATGCAACGATGAACGCGGGACAACGTGACGTGAAATCGCGATCATGAAGAAGAACGTCCCTCGAAAAGCAATGATTCCCTGCCGACCTGAGACAGCGCTGAGACCTGTGCCATAGGCCGCTAAGAGCGCGCGGCTTTGCCGGCCCGACCCCGGGCGTCGTCTCTCGACACTTCTGTGACGGACAATGCTTGGTTCTGGGCGGGTGACTGTGCCTGGTCTCTGGGCCGATGATTGCTTCTGCGTCGAGATGCGCGAGAGTGCGCTGAGAACATCCCGAGACCAGCATCCTCGCGCACCTCGTGAGCCGCAGGCTCGCCAGGCGCCTTCGGTGGGACCCGAGCCCTGCGCGAGGGAGCGCGAGCGCCGGACGGTCCGGGAGGGGCCCGAGCAGACCCGACACGCCGGGGGAGGGAGCCCGAGGCGGTCCGGACACGCCGACCTAGACGAGGCCGGTCCTGACACGCCCGTTTAGACTCAGCAACGGGATAGCCTCAGGCGTCAGATGCTCGCCAGACGCCACGCGTCAGGTATACGTCGCGCAGCACGGCGCTTCGGTCGGTCATCAGCCCGTCAACCCCCAGATCGAGCAGCCGGTTCATCTCGTCGGGCTCGTCGATGGTCCAGGCGTGGACGTGCTTGCCAACAGCGTGGGCTCGCTCGATGAACTCGCTCGTGACCAGCTCCAGCGGGCCTCGTCGCACGGGAACCTGGACCGCCTGGCCGGCATGGCTGAGCAGGAGGTTCCGCAGCTGCCGGGTGGGCACAAGGCGCAGGGACATGACGCCGAGGTAGGACAGCGACGTGGCCACTCTCGGGCCGATTCGCTTGCGCATCCAGCTGAGCTCTCGGGGGGAGAAAGTGGCCAGGCAGACGCGGTCCCAGGCGTGGTGTCGTTCTATCGCTCGGGCCAGCAGCTCGATCGACCTCTTGGACTTCGCGTCGACGTTGAATCGCATGTGCGGCCAGGAGGTCAAGACGTCGTCGAGTAGCGGAATCGCATCCCGACCTCCCACCTTCGCGTGCCGCATCTCGGCGTACGTCAGGTCGTTGATGATGCCCTCGGCATCGGTAAGCCGTTCGAGCGTCGGGTCGTGGAACACGACGAGCACGCCGTCCTTGGTGGCGTGCACATCGGTCTCGATGTGGCGGTAGCCCATGTCCACCGCGCCTTGGAAGGCCGCCATGGTGTTCTCGAGACCCGTTCCGTCGTCGAGGAGCGCCCCACCTCGGTGCGCGAAGGCCAGCGGCAGGCCCGCATTGTCGAAGAAGGGCATGTCGAACGCCGGGTTGAACTGCCTCATCGCGGTCAAGTATGACCGGCAACGCGCGGCTGAGCCCAACAGCAGGCCCTCTCGCAACGCCACCGGACCCGACACCCGGTGGCCCGCTGAGGTACTAACTTATGAGCATGGACCCTATGACCTGCCCCCAGTGTGGCGAAGACATGTCCACCCACCAGCGCGGCGGGATCTCGGTCGCGCAGTGCTCGAGCTGTGAGGGCATCTTCGTGTCGCGGGCCGACCTCGGGCTGGCGATCGAGCAGGAGAACGAATGGCACGTCTCGTCGGGACCGACAACACAGCCGATCCCGCGCATCACGCCGGGTATGACGCCTCCACCTGACTACGCTGTCGCCAGCAAGCAGGTCAGGTCCTATCTCGACGAGCTGTTCGGCTGACTGCGGCTCTGAATCACAACGCGCGGACGCCGGATCAGATATCGCGAAACGTCTCGATCTGAGCGCCGAGCGCGTTGAGCCGCTCGGCCAGATCCTCGTAGCCTCGGTTGATCACATAGACGTTCCGCAGTACCGACGTTCCCTTGGCTGCCATCATCGCCAGCAAGATCACGACGGCCGGGCGTAGGGCAGGCGGACACATCAGCTCAGCCGCCGACCACCGGGTGGGCCCCTCGACCAGGACCCGGTGCGGGTCGAGGAGCGTGACCGCCGCACCTAGCTTGGTGAGCTCGGTGAGATAGATGGCACGGTTCTCGTACACCCAGTCATGGATCATCGTCTGGCCCTGGGCGCTCGCGGCGATCACGGCGAAGAAGGGCAGGTTGTCGATGTGGAGGCCGGGGAACGGCAGGGGATGGACCTTGTCCATCGGAGCCCTCAGCACGGAAGGACGCGGCTGGAGATCGACGAGCCGAGTACGACCGTTGCCGGCCAGATACTCCTCCGAGCGCGCGTAGTCGAACCCCATCTCCTCGAGCAGCGCAAGCTCGATCTCCAGGAACTCGATAGGGACGCGTCTGATCGTGATGTCGGACGACGTGACAATCGCAGCAGCGAGCAGGCTCATCGCCTCGATGGGATCCTCAGAGGGCGCGTACTCGACGTCGACGTCGATCTCGGCCACGCCGGTCACCGTCAAGGTGGTGGTGCCGATGCCTGTGACCGCCACGCCGAGCTCGGTGAGGAAGAAGCAGAGGTCCTGCACCATGTAGTTCGAGCTGGCATTGCGGATGACGGTGGTACCGGGGTGTCGAGCGGCGGCCAGCAGCACGTTCTCGGTGACGGTGTCGCCACGTTCGGTCAAGACGATGGGACGGATGGGCGTGACGGAGACGTCCACCTCGGCGTGATAACGGCCCTCGGTGGCCTTGACCTCGAGGCCGAAGTGGCGCAGCGCCGACATGTGCGGCTCGATAGTGCGGCTGCCGAGATCGCAGCCTCCGGCGTACGGCAGCTCGAAGTGTGCGCGGTCGTGCAGCAGGGGCCCTAGGAACATGATGATGCTCCGGGTACGCCGGGCCGCCTCCTCATCGATCGCTGAGAGGTCCAGCCGCTCAGGAGACACCAGCTCGAGGTCGTTGTCGGTGTTGAGCCAGGTGCAGCGCACGCCGATGCTCACGAGCACCTCGAGGATACGGTTCACCTCCTCGATGCGAGCCACCTTGCGCAAGGTGGTGCGCCCCTTGTTGAGCAAGGAGGCACAAAGCAGCCCGACGCCGGCATTCTTGCTCGACTTCACGTCGATCGACCCGGTCAACGTGGTGCCGCCGACCACCCGCAGGTGCATGGGACCGGACGCGCCCAGCGACACGATCTCGGAGTCGAGAGCTTCCCCGATCCTCGCCACCATCTCGAGGCTGAGGTTCTGGTGACCCCGCTCGATGCGGTTGACGGCGCTTTGGCTGGTGCCCAACACGTCGGCGAGCTGGGTTTGGGTGTAGCCGCGATGTTGACGCGCGTCACGGATCAATCGTCCGATCCTCAACAGGTAGGTGTCGCTCACCCGGGTCACGTTATCTCATATGTGAGATAACACCCGATCGTCTGGAGGGAGTGTCGGCACCAGATCGGGCCTCGTCCCCAGGGCACCGGCACGGCTCCGAGGTCCACAGCTGGCGGCAGCCGTGCTGAACCTGGTCATTGTGCCGGGCAGGCTGGCTTGCATCCGTCGTCGTCAGATCGCGAGGCCCGATGTTCGTCATCCGTCGAGCAGCACGTGCCGGAGTTCTTCTGCTGTCTGGCTGCCTGCTGGTGGGAAGTGTGATGTCCACCTCGCTGGCATCGGAAGGTGGGGGGCGCGGTGGGGGATCGGCGAAGCTTGCCCCCGGACCGATTCTGGTCAGCCTCGGTGACTCGTACTCATCCGGCGTGGGCACTGGCATCTACCTGCTCCGCTCGGCGGAGTGCCACCGGTCGCCGGTGGCGTATCCGTACCTCTTGGCCGGGGAACACGCCTGGACACTTCGCTTCAAAGCGTGCGCGGGTGCCACCACCTCGGCGGTGCAGAACAGGCAGCTCGATGTGCTGTCGAGGCGGACCGACGTGGTCACGGTCGGTGTGGGAGGCAACGACGCCGGCTTCACCGGCGTGCTGGTCGAATGTGCCAAGCCGAGCTGGATGGCCGACTGCGCGCACGCCGTCGCCCAGGCTCGGGACAGGATACGTACGGTCCTTCCGCATCGGCTCAACCAGCTGTACTCCTCGATCACCTCCGCAGCGAGGCGGGCGAAGGTGATCGTTGTCGGTTACCCGCGCCTGTTCAACGGTGAGGACTGCAACGCAGGTACCTTCTTCAGCCCGCAAGAGGAAGGCTGGCTCAATGACGAGGCTGACCTGCTCGACTCCACGCTGGCGCGGCGCGCAGCCGCCCACGGCTTGGTGTTCGCCGACCCCCGGCACCTGTTCGAGGATCACGCCGTGTGCGACCGGATCGAGTGGGTCAACGGCCTCTCCGCGCCCGTCGAGGAGTCCTACCATCCGAACCGCCTCGGCCAGGAAGCTCTGGTCAAACTCCTGGACCGACTGCTCTAACCGCCCAGGCACCCACGGCCTAGGGTCGCCCCATCATGAGTGCACCTCGCGTGACCGACGACCGGCTGTCCTTCAGCCTTCACGACCCGTCACGGCACTTCGTGGCGGTGACTCTGGACTGTGACGAGGCCGTCGAGAGCAGCCGGCGCTTCAGGCGGACGGCCTCCGGCTGGTCGTTGACCATCGCGTGCCCGGCCCTCACCCGGCTGGAGTACAAGCTGGTGGTGATCGCGCGTGGGGGAGCGACGCACGTCATCTGCGACCCGGACAACACCGAACGGGTGACCACCGCCTTCGGTGACCGAAGCGTCGTGCTCCTTCCCGGCTACACCACGCCCTGGTGGCTGAGCATCGACGCGCCGCCGGGACGGTTGACCGAGCTCGTTCACCGAGACCCCGTAATCGGCGACCTCCCGATCCAGCTGTGGTCGCCGGCCGAGCTTGACGAGGGCACGCCAGCACCGCTCCTCGTCGTCCACGACGGACCGGAGTACGTCGACCTGGCCGGTCTGGCAGCCTACGCCAGCGCTCTGACGTCGACGGGCGGCCTCCGGGCCTTCCGGATGGCGCTCATGACGCCCTTGAAGCGCGATGAGTGGTACTCAGCCAACCCCGCCTACGTCGAGGCCACCGCGGGCGCCCTCCGGCTGGTGTCCTCGCGAGTGACGTTCGAATCGAACCTCGTCATCATGGGCGCCAGCCTCGGTGGGTTGGTGGCGCTCACCGTCGCACGTGCCCTCGGCGGACGGTGCGCAGGAGTGTTCAGCCAGTCCGGCTCCTTCTTCACGCCGATGCTTGACCAACAGGAGTCGGCATACCCCTTCTTCGACCGCGTCGTCAGGGCAGTTGCCACCATTGCATCGGACGGTCCTTCCGCCCATCCGCACATTGTGGGGATGACGTGCGGCGCACTCGAGGAGAACCTCGGCAACAACCACGCCTTGGCCAAGGCCATGTCGCAGCAGGGTCACGACGTACGGCTTCGCCAGGTGCCTGACCTCCACAACTACACCGCTTGGCGCGACAGCCTCGACCCCGGGTTGACCGAGGTGTTGCGGGCGGTGTGGAGTAGGCGAGGATGACGGCGTGAGGCGCGAGCACGTCGAACTCCAAGTTCCGGGACAGGGTCGCGCCCTCTCGCTGATCGCCTATGGCGACTACGGGCGGCCCGTGCTCGTGTTCCCCACTGAGGCCGGCCGGGCATGGGACTTCGAGGACAACGGCATGGTGGGCTCCGCCTCGCACCTGGTGGAGGATGGCCGCGCCACGTTCTACTGCGTGGACTCCCTCGACGAGCTCAGCTGGTCCGACAACTCACTCCCCGTCGACGAACGCGCCATTCGGCACCAGATCTACACCGCGTGGCTGGTGGAACAGGCGATCCCCTGGATCCAGGGAGACACCGATGACGCCGCTGAGCTGATGGCGCTCGGGTGCAGCATGGGCGCCTACCACGCTGTGCACCTCGCGCTGCAACGAGCCGACCTGGTGCCTCTCGCCATCGGTTTCTCGGGCAACTACGACGTCAGCTCCTGGCGCGCCTGGGGAGACCGGGGTGACGCGACGTACTTCTCGAACCCTGTCGACTATGTGGCCCACCTGCATGGTGACCACCTCGACTGGCTGCGGCAGCGGGTCTCGCTGCTGCTGGTCTGCGGTCAAGGAGCGTGGGAGACCGAGCCGACGGGGGCCCTTCCGTCCAGTCGGCAGTTCGCGGAGCTGCTGGCCAGCAAGGGGATCCGCCATGAGTTCGATCTGTGGGGGCACGACGTCAGTCATGACTGGCCCTGGTGGCGACGTCAGCTGGCTCATCATCTTCCGCGGTTCTGCTGAGAGGTGCACGATGGAGCACCGGCTCGTCGTGCACACATGTGGAGGCGCCAGATGACAGATGTCGACCATCACCTCGTCGGCCTCCTGCTGGGCATGGAGGAGGACTGGCCCCGCGCCTTCGAGGGGCTGGCCCGGCGGCTCGGGGTGTTCGGCTATCAGGGACGACGGCACGCGCTGGACACGGAGCGAGTGCGGATCAGCCCCTTCAACCTGCGGGACGGCGCTCGCCAGGAGCTGGTTATCGACCGCCTCGCGCACTGGTACTACCACCCTCGAGAGTGGCTGAAGAAGGTCGCGCTCATGAACGACGTCTACCTGCTCAATTCGCCGTTCACATTCCAGTCGATGGAGAAGCACTCGGCTTATTGCGCCCTGATGCGGCTCGGCATGAAGGTGCCCGAGACCGTGCTGGTCCCCTACAAGAACCCCGTCGACAACCTCCGGTGGTCCTACACGGCGGGCCGCTACAACGAGCCGTTCGACCTCGCCGAGATCGCTCAGGGGATGGGTTACCCCTTGTTCATGAAGCCGTTCGACGGGGGAGGGTGGAGAGGTGTTTCAGAGATCAGAAACGACGACGAGCTCTGGGCCGCCTACAACGAGTCCGGCGGAATGCTCATGCACCTGCAGAAGGCTGTGGAGCCGTATGACGTTTTCGCCCGAGCGCTGACGATCGGCCCGGAATCCAAGGTAATGCACTTCCGCCCGGACAAGCCCATGCACGACCGCTACGTGGTCGACCACGACTTTCTGTCGCCAGAGGTGGGACTCGAGGCCCTCACCATCGCGCGCACCGTGAACGCGCTTTTCCGATGGGAGTTCAACTCCTGCGAGATGCTGGTCCAAGGCGACGAGGTGATGCCGATCGACTATGCCAACGCGTGTCCCGACGTGGCGGTCACCTCGCTTCACTACTACTTCCCGTGGGCGATGAAGGCCTTGATGAAGTGGACCGCGTTCTGCGTCGCGACGGGCCGCACAGCCCGCCTGCACGTGGAGCCCGCCGCCTGGTTTGCCATAGGTGATGACCCGGGTCTCAGCTACGACGACAAGCTGGCGGCGTACGCCCGCCTCGCCGACGAGTACTTCGAGACCGATCGCTACGACCAGTTCTGTGCTGAGGCGCTCCCGCAGCTGGACGTCCTGGTGGCGGAATGGGTCGCTTCGCAGGAGTTCGACGACCTGCTGATGCAGACGGTGCGGGTCACCTATCCCGCTCACGAGGTCGACAGGTTCGCTGCGCACTTCCGCGGCCTGTTGGATCTGTGGAAGCGCGACAGCGCCGAAGCCGTCCCATGACCCTCGGCTTCGACGCGGGGGAGACACTGGCAGCGCGGATGCGTGCCCATGCAGGCGACAGTGACCATCTCTACGGCCACCTGATGCGATCCATGGCCGACGACTGGGAGGCGGCAGGTCCTACCTGGCAGATCTGCCGCGGATGGGAGGGTGCGCCAACGGGCGCGGTGGTCCAGCTGCGCCTGCTCGCAGGACTGTTCCGCATCGTCCTCACCGGTCGAGCCCCCGAGCTGGTGGAGTTCTACCCGTGCCTGGGTGGATCAGCGGACCCCTCGGAGGCATGGCCGGTGGTTCTACCTGTGCTGGCCGAGCACATGGACGAGCTCCACTCCGCCCTCGACGTGGCACCGCAGACCAACGAAGTGGGGAGGTCACAGGCTCTTCTGGTCGGCCTCTTCGAAGCCGTCCGGTGTACTGGCTTGCGTCGCGTGAGGCTCCTCGAACCTGGGGCCAGCGCCGGACTCAACCTGCTGGTGGACGAGTTCTGCTTCAAGGAACGTGCCTGGCGGTGGGGGCGAGAGAATTCGCCGCTGGTGCTCCGGGACTGGCTTGTCGGCGACGTGATCCCGCAGGCGTTCGAGATCGTCGACCGCCGCGGTTGTGACCTCTCTCCGGTGGACGCCTCGAGCTCCGAGGGGAAGCTGCGGCTGCGCTCCTTCGTGTGGCCGTTCCACGTGCAGCGGCACGAGCGTCTCACCGCCGCACTCGAGGTGGCTGCTGATCATCCGGTCAGGGTGGACGCCGTGGCAGCGGGGGAGTGGCTGGCTCAGCGTCTAGGAGAGCCGACACCGGATGAGACGCTGACCGCCGTCTGGCAGTCCATCACCCAGCAGTACTGGCCCGCAGAGGAAATCGCCCGGGTGGATGCAGCCCTTGAAGAGGCGGGCGGTCAAGGGCTGCCCTTGGCGCACGTGTCGATGGAGTACCCCTCGAAGGGTCCTGCCGAGAGTGCGGTCTTGAGCCTTCGGCTGCCAGGACGGCAACGTGACGCCGATGTGTTGGCGACCGTCGGCGACCACGGGACGCCTGTGACGCTCCTGCCGCAGTCGCCGTGACCATCCCCAGGGTTCACTTGTTCTTCGGGCGGCCGTCACCTCAATCACTGCATTGATACATCCGATCGCGGTCGACTAGGTGGCATGAACAAGATTCGCGTTCGGGTCCGACTTGTCATACCGGCCCTGTACCTGCTCTGGTTCGCAGCTGCAGCCCTCTACGCAGCACTGCCGGGCACGTGATCTGCTTTCGTCGAAGCCCCACCCGCCGGCTGGAGCCCCGGCGGAACCTCGTCAGTCCGGCTTGTTGTGGTACGTCGACCACCCGACGCTCGCGACGACGTCGGCGCTGTACGGCGCGCGCACCCCGCACGTGAGATGGCCCCAGCCGCAGAGGAACTATGAGGGGCGGGAGTTGAGGAGCCGGGAGTAGCCGACGCGCGCCCCTGACCCGGTTCAGGCACCGGCCTCGAGCACGGAGAGGTCGCGCACCGCATAACGGTGATGCTCGGACTCTTCCTTCAGTACCACCTTGAGGCAGCGGCGCACGACGTACTCCTGATCGGGATACGGGTCCGCCGGCTTGCGACCGCATACCCGATCGAGCTCGGCCTCGGTGAGCCCGTCGACGACACGCCGCATCGTGGCCATGCGGGCGAGCCGCGGCGCGAGCACCTCGTCGAGCGACGGGGCGGCTTCGAGGGTGAGCCCGAGCTTCGCCGTCGCGTCGGGCGGCATCCCGCCGGCGGGGAAGCCCAACGGGTGGTACGGCGCTTCCTCCTCGAGCACGGCATTGCCGAGCCACGCATCGCCGGCGAACAGCAGGTGCCGTTGGGTCTCGACCAACGACCACTCGCCATTGACCTGCTCGTGCAGCTTGGCCTCGGGCAACGCCCTGGCGCGTTCGAGCGTCGCCTCCCACAGCGTCTCGATGGCATCCCAAGCAGCCCGGTAGTCGTCGGGGGTCGCGGCGTCACGCGCCAGCACTCGCGTGGGATGCTGCCGGTCGAGCTCGGCCTCGACATAGGCGGTCACGTCGACGTCGTTGACGACGAGACACTCGAAGTCGCCACCGAGGTAGACGCCGCTGCCATAGCAGTCGACGATCTTCAGACCGCTGACCTCGCAATCGCGGATCTCGAGGCCAGCAAGGTCGCACAAGTGGATGCGGGCACCACGGAACTGG
>JBPCRX010000036.1:0-10986 GCA_050996395.1 Nocardioidaceae bacterium | reverse complement strand
TCGATGACGCACAGCGTCCCCGTCTCGGCGACGGCGAGGTTGACACCCGACACAACCACCTTGGCGGACAGGAACCGTTGGCGCAGGTGGCGGCGCCCCCCCGCGGCGAGCGCCCGTGGATCGTCGCTCAGCCCCGGGTCGACGTCGGGGATGGTGCGCAGGAAGAGGCTGCGGATCTCCGCCCGGTTGCGGTGGATGGCCGGCACGAGGATGTGCGACGGCAGGTCGTTGCCGAGCTGGACGATGAGCTCGGCTAGATCAGTCTCGTAGGCGTCGATGCCGGCCTGCGCGAGCGCCTCGTTCAGGCCGATCTCCTGGGTAGCCATCGACTTGACTTTCACCACCTCGCGGTGACCGGTCTCGCGCACCAACCGGGTCACGATCTCGTTTGCCTCGTTGGCGTCGCTCGCCCAGTGCACCACTCCGCCGGCAGCGGTCACCCGTTGTTCGAGCCGGAGCAGGTGCTCGTCGAGTGCCGACATGGTGGCGCTTTTGATGGCGCCGCCGGCGTCTCGCAGCTGCGCCCAGTCGCTCAGCTCGGCGACCACCTTCGCGCGTTTGTCGCGGATCGTCGCGGTCGCGGAGCCGAGGTTGTGGCGAAGCTGAGGATCGGCGAGAGCTACCCTGGCCGCTTCGGGGAAGGTGCGCGAGCCGGACAACATACCGACGCCGACCGACGCGTGGATGGGCGACGGCGGCCGCTCATGATCGGTCATGGAGCATCGCCTTCGGTGGCGGCAAGGATCTCGGCCAGGTGGACCGGGCGTATGCCGGCCCGCAGTCTCGAGAGTCCGCCGCCGATGTGCATCAGGCAGGAGCTGTCGGAGGCGGCGCACATCTCGGCGCCGGTCGAGATGATGTCCGTCATCTTGTCCGTGAGCATGGCCACCGAGGTGTCGGGGTTCTTCATCGCGAACGTCCCGCCGAACCCGCAGCACTGGTCCGCATGAGGCAGCTCGACCAGCGTCAGGCCGCGAACGTTTCGCAGCAGCGTCAGTGGCTTGTCGCCGACAGCCAGCACCCGCAACGAATGGCACGTGGGGTGGTACGTCACCGTGTGCGGGTACGCCGCCCCGACATCGAAGACGCCGAGCTGGTCGACGAGGTACTCGGAGAGCTCGAACGTCCGGGAAGCGACCGCTCGGGCGCGGTCGGCCAACGCTGGATCACCGGCCTTCGCTGCGATCATCGCGTGCTGGTGGCGGATCGCGCCGACGCACGAGCCCGACGGTGCGACGACCGCGTCGAAGCCCTCGAACGTCGTGACGAACGCGCGGACGAGTTTCACGGCGTCACGGTGGTAGCCGGTGTTGATATGCGCCTGACCGCAGCATGTCTGCTCGGTAGGAAAGGCGACCTCGCAGCCGAGCCGCTCCAAGACGGCGACGGTGGCCCTGCCGACGTCAGGGAACAACGTGTCGACAAGGCACGTGACGAACAACGCGACTCGAGGTCGGTCCACGCAGTGCTCAGTATCCGTCTGCAGGCTCGGCCGGCAGCGTCGGTCGGCTGACGACGGCGAGCGGGTCCGCGGCCGGTAGCAGCGGCGCCGCGCTCTCCAGTCGGGCGAGAACGCTGGAGCGCAGCCGCTCGATGTGAGCGTGGACGGTCTGCGACAGCACTGCTTCATCGGCGTCGAGCATCGCCTGAGCGAGCGCGACATGGTCCTGGGAGCAGATCCGCAGGCGCCCGTCGAAGCGCGGCTTCTGAAGCCAGAACCGCTGGACCCTTCGGCGGGTGTGCTGCAGGCTCTGCGCGACGAAGCGGTTCTTTGCCGCAGCCATCACGACGGCGTGGTAGCGCTGGTCCGCTTCACGCCAGCCTTCTGCGTCCTCGGACTCGGCGCTGTCCACCAGGCTCAATGCCAGCTCGAGCAGGTCATTGAGCTCCGTCCTCGACAAGGTCTCGGCCGCGCGCGTATAGACGTAGGTGTCGAGGACGTGCAGCAGGTCACAGGCTTCGTTCACCTCGTCGGCGGTGATGGTGGCCACCACGAATCCCGATTCCGGGAGGCGCTGCACCAGGCCATCGCGCTCGAGACGCAGCAACGCCTCCCGCACGGGCGTGCGGCTGACACCCATGCGGGCGGCCAACTTGTTCTGCGACAGCGGCGTGCCCGCGCCCAGGCGAGCCTCGACGATGGCCAGCAGCAGCGAGGAGTAGACCCCGTCCACCATGGACGACGACTGCCCGTTGCTTTCGATGTCTGCTCGCATCACATGACCCGGTCCACGAACTCCCGGTCGTGGACCTTGACGGGGACGTCCATGAGCTCCAGAACGCCCCGGGCGATGTGCTCGGAGTAGCGGCGAAACGCTTCATCACCCTTCTCCTTGGTAGCGCGCAGGGGGTTGCCGATGGTGCCGCTGTCGATGAACTCGTGGTGATCCATGGGGAAGCTGAAGTACTGGTAGCCCTCGAACTCCACGTCGGGCGCGCCGTCGGACTTGCGGAAGGAATCGGGAAGGAAGTCCGGGATGCGCGCGCGTGTGTCGGCCGCGCGTTCCATCCGGACCAGATCGGGGTTCCATGACATGTCCTGCGAGGTCTCGAGCTCGCTGGCGTGCCATCCCGGCGTCTCCTCGGGTGGGTTCTCCATGAGCCCTTCGAGGATTCCTGTGTAGCGCTCCATGTAGGGCTTGACGAAGCCGATCATCGCACCTGTCTCATACCGCAGCCGCCGCAGCACCGGGTCGACTACCTTGGTGTTGGACCCGTGGCCGTTGACGAAGACGATGCGGTTGAACCCGTGATGGATCAGGCTGCGAGCGACGTCGTACATAAGGTTGAGCAAGGTGCTGGAGCGCAGCGTGATGGTGCCGCGCCCCTGTCCCGGCTCGTGCATGTGTTGGGGGGAGTACCCCGCCCACAGCGGCGGCGTGTGCAGGACTGCGATGTGCTCGCAGATGCGTGCACTCACCTCGACAGCAGTGATTGTGTCGGTGTAGAGCGGCAGATGTGGACCGTGCTGCTCCGTGCTCGCCATGGGGATCAGCACGAGGTCCTTGGTCTCTAGGTACTCACGGATGTCGACGTACGACAGGTCGGCGAGCGCCCACGACCGGAACTTCGACCGGAACTGCTCGTCGTCACTGGTCAGGTGCGGGACCTTGCGGGAGATGCTGGACGTCATGCGGGAGCCTCCTGGATGAGGTCGAGGAAGAGCCTAGCCACCAACCGGCCGAACTCCGGATCGTTCACATGGTGATCGTGAGTGCTGAGAGGTATGTCGTCGCGCAGCTTCTCGCGCAGCAGGTCCCTGAAGCCGGCGTCCGCCTTTGGGTCCCAGAACGCTCCGTCGGGGACGTTCGGTATGGACAGACCACCCGTCGGGATGGCGACCCGGATCGGCCCCTTCGCGGCACTGAGCCGCTCGGCGAAGACGCCCGCGATGGTGAGCATGTCCCGTGGCGACGTCCGGATCAGCCGAAACTCGGGGTTGTGGTCGTAGCTGGGACGGTCCACGAGGGCTGGGGGGATCTGCGACGGCTCGAAGACCGCGAAGTCGATGCATCCCGGCACCACGACCTGGGGGAGCCCCAGCTCGCCGATGACGCGGAGACGATCCGGCCCACCGTCATGGATGCCACCGACGAGCGGGTCGGTGACCTCGTTGGTGGTGAAGTCGATGACCCCGCGAAAGTAGCCCTCGCCGGCCAGCTCCTCCATCGCGGGACCACCGACTCCGTTGGAATGGAAGACCATCGTGGTGAAGCCGGCCACTGCGAGCTCGTCGCGGATCGCCATCACGGCTCGAGTGGTGTTGCCGAGCATGGTCACGGCCACGGTGTGATCAGCGCTGTCAGGCTCGCATCCCTTGCCGCGTCCCTGCTCGACCATGCCGGCGACCGCCGCCGTCACGTTGTCGAAGATGGCTCGTGAGACCCGGTTGAGCCCCAAGATGTCGACGACGGAGTGCACGACCATCATGTCCCTGGTCCCGACGAGCGGTCCGAACTGGTGGCGGCCCGACGCGATGGGGGAGATGACGACCTTGGGCACTCCGACGGGTAGCCGCATCAGGGCGTGAGCTGTCATGACCGCGCCCTCGGCGCCGCCGATGCCGATCGCTCCGGCGATTCTGCCTTCGGAGTGCAAGTGCTCGACGAAGTCCGCCAGCAGAGTGCGCATCGCCTCGACGGCTCGCCCGCGCGTGCCCGACTGCCGGAGCTGGTCGATCGACGCACCGGAATGTTGAGCCACGTCGTCGCTGGAGACGTCCGGCACGATGTCGAGCGGTGGTTCGAGGATGCCGCAGTCGATGACCAGGGCGGCAAGCCCGAGATCGCGCAGACGGTCCCTGAGATAGGCAGTTTCGGGGCCTTTGGTGTCCAGCGTCGCCAGCACCGCGATGGTCGGTTTCATGATGGCGGGGCAAGGCGTCGAGCCGTCAGAAGCCGCCACGACGCCTTGCCTCACTCCTCCTAGATCAGCGGCAATAGGTGGTCGGCGTTCTTCTGCGTCAGCCAGTCGTAGAACTCCTCGCTGAGCGTGGTTGAGCCGTGGTCCTCGATGAACTTCATCTGCTCGGCGCTGATGTCGACCGGCTTGGTCTCCAAGGCGTTCGGGAACGGGTTCGCCGGCGTGCGGTCGACGGGTGCAACGAACTCCGCTGTCAGTGCGCCGTCGTAGCCGGCCTGCTTCAAGGTGTCGACGACCTTCTGCCAGTCGTAGTGGCCCATGCCAGCCGGCATCCGATTGTTGTCTGCTACGTGGAAGTCGGCGAGGCGTGGAGCGCACTCGACGATGGTCTGGAAGAGGTCCGCCTCTTCGATGTTGATGTGGAACGCATCCAGGCACACCCCGCACTCGTCGCCGACCGCCTCGGCCAGCGCCATCGCCTGAGCTCCGCGGTTGATGAAGTAGGTCTCGAAGCGGTTGAGCGGCTCGATGGCGAGCGTCACACCGAGAGGCTGCGAGTGCTCGTAGATGTCCTTGAGGCTTTCGACAGCCCAGTCCCACTCCTGCTCGGGCTTGCCGTCTGGAGCGATCTTGCCGACCGTGGCCGGCACGATCGTCATCTCGGTGCCGTTCAGTGCGGCGACCAGGTCGATGCAGTCCTTGGTGTACTGCACCGACGCCTTGCGAGCGGCTTCGTCCTCGGCGACCAGGTTGCGCTCACCCAACATCAGCGTCACAGAACCCCAGCAACGCAGGTTGTACTTGTCGAGGAGTGGTCGCACCTCGTCGGGCTTGTACTGCTCGGGCTCTCCGCTGATCTCGATGCTCTCGTAGCCGTACTTGGACAGCCGGGCGAGAGTGACCTCGAGCGGCTCGGCTCGCATCCAGTTGTGCATTGACAGGTGCATGTGTGCTCCCTAGCTCGTAGGCGGTTACCGACCTGACCTGGGGGCTCCGAACCCCAGCTTGCCCGGGTTCATGATCCCGTCGGGGTCCCAGGCGTTCTTCATGGCGAGCATGACGTCGAACGCCGCTCCGTACTGCGGGCGCATGAACCGGCCCAGTTTCAAGCCGATGCCGTGATGCTCGTTGATGACCCCGCCGTGCTTCAGCGAGGTCTCGACGGCGGCGTTCCAGAGCCGGTCGTGCAGTGCCAGCGCCTCGTCGGGGTCCTCTGGGGCGTCGTCGACGTAGAAGCGGTCGTAGATCATCCCGCCCCACGGGAACCAGTGCGAGAAGTGCGCCGTATAGCGGCCGCCGTACTCCGCGAACCCCTCTTCGATCGTCCGCTTCTTGGCTTCATACAAGGCAGGCAGCGCGGAGAACCGCGCGCAAGTGTCTGTTGTGCCGAAGATCGTGGGCGGCGCGGGGGCGTTTTGCTTCGCGAAGGGTTCGTACTTGCCGTCCCACCACGTCTGAGCCGGTCCGGGGCCGAGGTCGACACCGTCCTTGACGTCGCACACGGCGCGGACTCTCTCCTCCTCGAGCGTCATTGAGGACTCGTAGCCGTCGAGGACCACGATAAGCAGCACTCCTGCCGTGTCGAGGCCCAGCATCGAGGTCAACTTGGCGCTGTCGGCCTCGTCGTACAGCCGCATGGCTGCCGGCACGATTCGCCGGGTCATGATCAGACGGGCCGTCTCCAGGCCGGCATGCACAGTGGCGAACTGGAAGGACAGGAACCGTCGGCTCTCGGGAAGCGGTTCGAGCTGCATGGTGGCCTCGGTGATGATGCCAAGTGTGCCCTCGGACCCGATCAGCGTCTGCAGCAGATCAGGGCCTGCAGCATGGTGGGGGACGGGCAGCGTCGAGATCCGGCGCCCCGGAGGGACCACCGCCTCCACCTGCAGAGCGAGCTGCTCCGCCTTGCCGTACTTGGTCGACACCACTCCGGAGCCGCGGGCCGCGAGCGACCCGCCGATGGTCGCGCCGAAGTAGTGCGACCCGGGGTAGTGAGGCAGCGTCAGCCCCAGGCCGTTGAGCTCCTTCTCGAGCACTGAGCCGTCGATCCCGGCCTGCACGGTCACCGTCAGGCTGGAGTCGTCGATGTCGATGATGCGGTCCATGCGGGTGAGGTCGACCGCGATGCCGCCGTAGAGGGCGAAGGTGCCTCCTTGGGTTCCCGAACCGCCGCCTCTGGGCACCACCGGCACGAGGTACTCCGACGCGATGCGGACGATGGCCTCTACCTGCTCCGTGGTGTCGGGTCGTACGACGACGTCGGCCACGGGCAGGGGAAGGTCGCGATGGCGCAGGAACTGCGACATCCATGACCAGTCGGCGGACTGCTCGGTCAGCGCAGCAGGCTCGGTGCTCACGTTGTCGGCGCCGACGACGGCACCCAGGTCGCGAGCGAGCTGTCCCACGACGAACGGGCGCGCTCCACCGGCCCCTGTGCTGGCTGAGGGTCGAGTCACGCTCCGCCTCTCTCGTCAGTCCTGCAGTGGCAGAAGCGGACGGATCCGACAGCCGCAGGTGTTGCTTCGCGGGTCGAAGTGCAGCCAAAGATTAGGGGCGTCTCGGCTTGGATGTCAACCTGGATACACCTTGCAATGCCAGGTGGGATTCCGCTACGTTGTGGCGCGCGTCACCATGCGCACAACAGGCCGTCGCCTGAGTTCCGGCGACCCGGAGAGGCGGTAACGTGGCGGGCACGTCAGCTCAGCCGGCCCTTCGCGGTCTCTCTCGTCGACTGCCGGGGCTGGTTGTCCGCCTGATCCTGCTGCTGGCAGCACTCTGGGTCCTCTTCCTGGCTCATGGCACGTCGGCGGACCCGGCGGTGAGTGACCCCGGCAAGTTCGCGGTCACGCTGCTGGACGGGCTGACCTTCGCCGGTCTGCTGTTCGTCGTCGCCTCGGGGTTCACGCTGATCTTCGGCTTGATGCGGACCGTCAACATGGCGCACGGTTCCTTGTTCCTGCTTGCGGGCTTCATCGCGATATCCCTGCAGAAGTCTATGGTCGGCAAGACCCAGAACATCGCACCCGAGGACGTCTCGCTGATGTCGTGGATCGTGCCGCTCGTCGTGGCAGCAGCGCTCGCGGCAGCGCTCGGCGTCGTGTTGCATCAGGTCTTCCTGCGCTGGAACCAGGGTCAGGAGCTGCGGCAGGCCCTGATCACCATCGCCATCTCTGTCGTCCTGGCTGACCAGATGCTGCGCCAGTTCGGTGGCCTGGCGGTAACGATGGTGTGGCCCGGCGCCGTCACGAACTTCATCGAGATCTTCGGCCAGCGGTACGCCACGAGCCGGCTGTTCATGCTCGCCGTCGCAATCGTGGTCGGCGTGGCCCTGTGGCTGTGGCTCAACAAGACACGCATGGGCATGGTCATCCGAGCGGGTGTCGACGACGAGCCGATGGTGCGCGCGCTCGGCATCAACGTCACGCTCGTCTTCGCCGTCACCTTCTTCGTCGGGGCCTTCCTCGCCGGCGTTGGCGGCGTCATGGGAGCATCCTTCGCGGGCGCCGCCACGGGCTCCGACGGCGCCTGGCTGTTGAACTCACTCCTGGTCGTCATCATCGGCGGGCTGGGGTCGATCAAGGGTGCCGTAGCCGGCTCGTTGCTCTACGGCCTGGTGGTGGCGTTCTCGCCTGCCTACCTCCCGACGCAGTACACCTTCTATTCCGTCATCTTCTCGTTCGTGCTCCTTGCGCTGGTACTGGCGGTGCGCCCCTACGGCCTGTTCGGGCGGCCGGCGTGACCGCTCGCAGGGTGCTCACTCCGGCGAACGCGGTCCTCGCGGGGCTCGTGGTCCTGCTGATCCTCCTGCCCTTGTTCGGAACGGACTTCTTCGTCACGTTCGTGATGACGGAGACGCTGATCTTCGGCCTGATCGCCGCAACGATCATCTTCTTGACCTCGCTCGGCGGGATGATCTCGTTGGCCCAGCTGCTGCTGGCGGGGGTCGCGGGTTTCATGTTCGGCAACGCGGCGCTCGAGTCGGGAGCCCGAGGGCTCAACCTCGGGTGGCCGCCCTGGGTCGCTGTCATCTTTGCGTTGGGCGTCACCACGGTGGTGGCCTTCTTGCTCGGCGCGCTGGCGAGCAGGACGACCGGCATCTACTTCTTGATGCTGACGCTGGTGTACGGCGTGATCGGCTACTCGTTCTTCGCACAGGTCGTCACGATCTCGGGGCCCAGCGGCGTCACGAGCATCGTTGCACCGGAACCGTTCACCGACCCCGTCAGCCTCTATTACGCCGCGGTGGCTCTGTCCGTCGTGGCTTACCTGGCGTTCGGCGCCCTCGGCAGGACCAACTTCGGCCTGGCCCTCCAGGGCGTCCGCGACGACCCGGTGCGGATGGGCTCACTCGGCTTCAACGTGGCCCTACACCGAACTCTCGCCTTCACGCTGGGTGGGTTCGTTGCCGGGGTGGCGGGCCTGCTCAATGTGTGGTGGAGAGGGCAGATCGACCCGGCTTCAATTTCCATCGGGCCGACCCTCGTCCTGCTCATCATTGCCGTCATAGGGGGGATCTCCCATTTCGAGGGCGCCTGGTTGGGCGCTTTGGTGTACGTGCTCCTCAACACCTACACCGGCTCGGTGCCGCTTATCGACCGCATCGGCCTGACGCCTGACCGTTTCAGTACCGTTATCGGGCTGATGGTGCTGCTGATCATGGTCTTGTCTCCCGAAGGGCTGGTCGGCATCCTCGAGCGAGCACGTCGAGGCCGTGGCGTCGGAAAGCCGACCGAGCAGACAATCGAACTCCCGTCCACATCGCCTACGCAGGTTCAGTCAGGCTCGGTACGAGAGCCATGACGCGCTCAGACCCACGCGGGAAATGCACGACAACGCGGAGCGACCGTCGCGCCGCTGGCAAGGGAAAGGAACCCACCGAATGATCGAGAGATCCCGAAAGCGGAGGTGGCTGCTCCCCGCCGCCCTCATGTCGGTCTCCGCCTTGCTGGCCTCCGGGTGCAGCGGGGGCGGCGGCGACAACGCAGCAGCGCCCAGTGACAGTGCCGGCAGCGACAGCAGTTCGCCTAGTGCGGGCGGGGCGAGCGGTGACAAGGTCGTGAAGCTCGGCGTCCTCGGCGAGTGCAAGGGGCCTTTCGGCGGGTTCAACGAGGACACCGTGGCCGGTGTTGAGCTCGCCCTGGCGAACCTCGCCGGAGCGACCGTGAACTCGAAGACCAGCGCGCTGGACGGCTGGGACGGCGCCGTCGTCAACGGCACCTCGATCGAGCTCGTCGGCATCGGTTGCGGCAACGACACCCCCGACACGATCTCGGAGGAGATCCGCCAGCTCGTGGAGCAGGAGGGCGCCAACGTTGTCATCGGCCCGCTTTCCGGTGACGAGGGCATCGCGGTCGCCGAGTACGCGAAAGCCCACCCCGACATCACGGTGCTGTCCGGTATCGCCGGCTCGCAGGAACCCACCCTGCAGGTGCAGGCGCCGAACTACTTCCGCTTCCACGGAGACGGCGCCATGTGGAACGCGGGCATGGGTGACATCCTGCATAACAAGGAGGGCTGGGACACCGTCGCCGTCATCGCAGACGACTACAGCTTCGGACAGACGTCCGCGGCAGGTTTCATCGCCGACTTCTGTGGAGTGGGCGGCCAGGTCACCGCGCGGGTGTTCCCGCCACTGGGGACGACCGACTACTCCTCCTACATCGCGCAGCTGCCGGACCCGGACGAGGTCGACGGCTACTTCTGGGTTGTGGGCGGGACAGGCACCCAGGCGGCTCTCGAGGCGTTCGTCAACGCCAAGGGCGACCTGACCGGTGACCAGCACGCCGGCAACCTGTTCTTCAACCCGGGACTCGCCTCGGCGTTGGGGACCGACATCGCCGGTGCGTACGTCGGCGGTTTCGCCACCCTCCCTGGGGACGTCAAGACGCCGCCGATCGAGGACTACCTCGCCAGCGCCGACAGCACGTGGGACACACTCTCAAGCGGTCTGACCGGAGGTGAGCCGGGTCCCCCGTCGACCGCTGCCGGCTTCGGGTTCATGTACGGCTACTACTCGGCCGGCGTCGCGCTGGTGCAGGCGCTGGAGAAGACCGGCGGCGACCCGTCGCCGGAGCCCTTGCAGGCGGCCCTGTCGGACCTGACGCTGGAGCTTCCGTACGGTGACATCAGCCTCGACGAGAACCGCAGCGGCATCGTGGATGTGGGCCTGTCGCAGCTCGTGGAGGAAAATGGCAAGATCGTCCAGAAGACGGTCGCGATCGTTCCAAAGGTAGACCAGAGCTTTGGCGGCACGTTCAGTACCGACACCCCCGCTCCGAGCCGTGACTTCCCTCCCTGTGAGACAGCGGATCTGCCGTGGGTCGGCCAGGAGATCCCCGTGGTGGACGGCGTCCCGCAGGAATGACCGGGAACTGAGGATCGAACAATGACACCGAGCACCGCCGCCCGAGCCGACTCCGCAGAGCCCGTCGTGGAGCTGCGCTCGGTGACGGTGGCGTTCGGCGGCCTGCAGGCCCGGGGCGGCATCGACCTTGATGTCGCCCAGGGCGAGCGGCTGGCGATCCTCGGTCCGAACGGAGCCGGCAAGACCACCTTGTTCAACGTGGTCGCGGGGGACCTCGTACCCAGCCAGGGAAAGGTCCTGATCAAGGGGGTCGACTGCAC
>JBPCRX010000083.1:0-27471 GCA_050996395.1 Nocardioidaceae bacterium | reverse complement strand
GAGATGGCGTCGAAGCATCCCATCCGCAACCGCGACGAGCTGTCCATGGTCTACACGCCGGGAGTCGCGCGGGTGTGCCTTGCGATCGCTGCCAACAAGGCGGACGCGCGACGCCTCACGATCAAGCGCAACGCTGTCGCGGTGGTGACGGACGGGTCAGCAGTTCTGGGCCTGGGCAACCTCGGTCCCGAGGCGGCCCTGCCGGTCATGGAGGGAAAGGCCGCGTTGTTCAAACGGTTTGCTGGTATCGACGCCTGGCCATTGTGCCTGGACACGCAGGACGTCGACGAGATCGTGCGCACGGTGCGGATCATTGCGCCAGGTTTCGCCGGCATCAACCTCGAGGACATCTCGGCACCTCGTTGCTTCGAGGTCGAGGCGCGGCTGCGGGAGCTGCTCGACATCCCGGTCTTCCACGACGACCAGCACGGCACCGCGATCGTCATGCTGGCCGCGTTGACCAACGCGCTGCGGGTGGTGGGCAAGGCGTTGCGCGACGTACGCATCGTCATGTCAGGCGCAGGGGCTGCAGGCTCGGCCATCGTCCGGCTGCTCGTCGAAGCTGGTGCGTGCGATGTCGTCGTCGCCGACGTCGATGGGGTCATCCACAACGGTCGGGCGCACCTCACCCCGTCCCTGCAGTGGATCGCCGACCACACGAACGCCGCCGCGTTTGCTGGCTCGCTCAAGCAGGCGGTCATCGGTGCGGACGTGTTCATCGGAGTGTCAGCACCCAACGTGCTCGACGGCAGCGACGTCGCAGCGATGTCGGACGGCGCGATCGTGTTCGCTCTGGCGAACCCTGACCCCGAGATCGACCCGGCCGAAGCCCGCCGTCATGCGGCCGTCGTCGCAACCGGTCGCTCGGACTACCCCAACCAGATCAACAACGTACTCGCGTTTCCCGGCGTCTTCCGCGGGCTGCTGGACGCCTCGGCATCGACCATCGCCGACCCGTTGCTCGTCGCCGCCGCGCATGCCATCGCCGCGACGGTCAGCTCCACGGAGCTCAATGCCAACTACGTCATCCCGAGCGTGTTCCATGAGGACGTCCATAAGGCGGTCGCCACGGCCGTCAAGGAAGCGGTCTCCGCAGAAGTGGCCGCTATGGCAGAGGTGGCCCCCCCGACGGTTGGCTCGGACGACGAGGCGCCTGCCCCCGCAACGCTCTCGGAAGGGGAGGGCTGACGATGGTGGGCTATGCCGGCCAGCTCCTCGTGGCTGCTCCCCGGTTGGCCGATCCCAACTTCTCCCGTGCGGTCATCTTGCTGCTCGACCACGACGACGACGGCGCGGTGGGAGTGGTGGTAAACCGACCCTCGCAGCTTCCTCTGCATGCGGTGCTGCCGGCTTGGGCGCACTCGGCTGCGGAACCCGCACTGCTCTTCACGGGTGGACCCGTCGCACCGGAGTCTGCACTGGCGGTGGCGGCGAGTCTGGGCGACCAACCACCGGTGGGGTTCCAGCGCCTGGTCGACCACCTCGGGCTGATCGACCTGGACCAGGACCCCGGGTCGGTGGTGCCTGCGGTCCAAGGCTTCCGGGTCTTCAGCGGCTACGCCGGGTGGGGTCCGGGTCAGCTCGAGGCGGAGGTTGCCGAGGGGTCGTGGTACGTCGTCAGCGCGTCGACCACCGACCTGCTCGCCCCCCGGCCGACGGGGCTGTGGCGCTCGGTGCTGAGACGTCAGCCCGGTGAGCTCGCCTTCGTCGCGACGTGGCCGCTCGACCCCTCGATGAACTGACCGGTCCCAACGCTGGGTCCCCTCAACACGTGGCGAAGACGTGACCGCGTCGGCCGGGCGGGCGCAGCATCTTGTCCCGCAAGACGATCGACCACGAGTCTCCATGGTCGGCACAGGCCCGCTGGAAGACGTGTCGGCCGTTGTCGGTGTACTCGATCTCGATGACATGACGTCCGTATGCAGAGCGGTAGCTGTTGCACTCGTGCCAGACCATGCACTCCTCGCTGACGGCGAAGTCGAAGCCAACTGAGCGTCGTCGTTCCCGGCTGAGACCCGCGAGGTTTTTCTGGGCGACTGCCAGCCCGGCCTGGTGAGCAGCCAAGGTCAGCAGATGAGCCAGCGAAAGGGCATCCCCTCGCGTCAGCCGGTGCTGTGAACGCGTGAACGAGTCCAGGTTGTCCGGCTCGACGGCCTGGAAGCCGTTCGCGCGACAGCCGTCGATCCATCGGGTCATCACCGCCGCGAGACTGCGTCGTCTACCAGCGGTCGATGTGTCGAGCAGTACCTCTCTCGGCCAGCCGGGGTCGCGCACGAGGCGTCCGTCGTCGTCGCGCAGCAGCAGCCTTCGACGGTGAGAGCGCCACCACGGCAGGGCACCCGGCTGGGTCTGGAACCCGTTGAGGTAGCAGATGTCGTAGGCCGCCGAGGAGGGCCGGGCGCTGCGGTCGCGCGTCACGACCCTCACCCCATGCGGCGGAGGATAGGCGCCGCCCAGCTGGTAGTCGGCCGCCGCGTCGACGGGCGGCAGCCGAAGGCCGGCCTGTGCCGAGCTGCCAGCTGCCGCGCTGTTGAGCTCGCGCGCGTCGCTACCCACGGGATCGGTGTCCGTGCCGGCGCCCAGGGTGACGACGAGCACGGAGACGATGAGGGCTGCATCCAGGCGGCTCATGCCCGTCATGGTGCCATCTCAGCGTACGACGGCGTCTCCAGGACTGGTGCCTGCACGTCGTACACTCACCCGGTGAGCACCCAGCTGAGCCCCGGCGCCGAGACCCTCGAGGACCGCCGCACCGACGAAGCCCTCGACGACGGAGACCACGACCGGTTCAGCCACTACGCGCGCAAGGACAAGCTCACCGACGCGATGGTGCTGGGTACCCCGATCGTCGCGTTGTGCGACAAGGTGTGGGTGCCGAGCCGCGACCCGAAGAAGTATCCGGTCTGCCCCTCCTGCAAGGAGGTCTGGGAGTCGCTCGCCCAGGGGGGTGGCGGCGACGGCGAGTGATCTTTTTCGCCGCCGCAGCATCCGCCTCAAGCCAAGGCGTTCCACCGCAGCTTCGGCGCTCCTGGCCGCCGTCGCGGCCGCTGGATGGGTGGGGAGCATCGCCCCGACACCGGCGGCTGCGCAGGGGCCGATCCAAGTCGTCTCCGCGACCCTGGGGCGCTTGGCGTCCTGCTCCGGTCCGGATGCCAAGCACGAGGTGCGCCTCGCCGAGCTCTCCAGCGGCACCTTCGTTGCCCCAGTCAGGGGTGAAATCGGCGCCGGAGTTACCAGTGCGGCGGCCGGACGCACCCTGAAGTCGACGACGGTGCGCGTGTACGTGCATGTAATCAAGCCACCGTCGGAGGCCGCGGTCTCGCGGGCTCGCATCCTGCGTCAGATCGACGTGATGAACGCCGGGTACGCCGGGAGGCAGAGCCCGCTCAGCGCCGCAGCACCGTTCCGGTTCTCGCTGCGGCACCTCGACGTGACGGTCAACCGGCGTTGGTTCCGCATGACGCAGGGCAGCGTCGCTGAACGGCACGCCAAGTACCGTCTCCACCGTGGCGACGGTCGCGATCTGAACCTCTACGTTGCCGCGGGGGACGGCGACTCACTTGGCTGGTCGACCCAACCGAACCAGCTGCGCGGCGCTGCTCGGATGGATGGTGTGGTGATTGCTCGTCACACGCTCCCCGGAGGGCGGGGAGGGCACTACAGCGCCGGTGACGCGGCGGTGCACGAGTCGGGGCACTGGTTGGGTCTGCTGCACACCTTCGCGGGCAGCTGCGGCGGCACCGGTGACGGCGTGCTCGACACCCCGGCGGAGGGGCGGCCAAGCTATACCTGTCCGGTGCACCGCGACACCTGCCTCGCTCCCGGCGACGACCCGGTGCACAACTTCATGGACTACTCCTACGACGCGTGCATGAACCAGTTCACCCCCGGTCAGGTGTCGCGCATGTGGAAGTCATGGGAACACTTCCGGGTCGACGGGAGCCGGATCGGGGGGAGCCGCCCCGGCCGGGCTGCGGCGTGACGGCTTCGCACCCTGCGGTCGACATCAGGCCGGTCGGGCCCTTCTCTGCGCAGCACCGAGCGCTGTCGGCTGGCATCTTCGCCCTGATCCTGTGCATCGCCTTCGAGTTCATGGCGGTCGCGACGGCGCTTCCGGTGGCAGCACGCGAGCTCGGCGGTCTCGGTCTCTTTCCTTGGGCCTTGTCGGCGTTCTTGGCCGCCGCCATGTTCGCCAACGGAGTGGCCGGTGAGCTCAGCGACCGGGTCGGCCCTCGGCTGCCCGTCCTCGTGGGCTCGGTGGCGTTCACCGCCGGCCTCCTCGTCTCCGGTCTCAGCGCCACCATGGCGATGCTGATCTTCGGCCGCGTCGTACAAGGCCTGGGAGCGGGCTTCACCATCGTCGGCGTCTACGTGATCATCGGACAGTGCTACCCAGACGAGCTTCGCCCGCGGGTCATGTCGCTGCTGTCGACCGCCTGGGTGGTGCCATCGGTGATAGGGCCCTTCGTGGCGGGGGGTCTCACCGAGCTCATCTCATGGCGTCTGGCGTTTCTGATCCTGGTTCCGCTGACGCCGTTACCGCTGCTCTTGGTACTGCCGCGCATTCAATCGACCACCGCAACCGGCGTACGTCGTCCCGCCCGCGTGGTACTGGCGGCCGCGATGGCGGGAGGAGCGGCATTGCTGCAGTGGGCCGGCCTCCTGGCCGAGCATCGGCGGTGGCTCGCTGGCGCTGCAGCCTTCTGCCTGGGGGCGGCCTTCGTGGTCCTGGCCGCCCGGCGACTCTTCCCGGCAGGAACGTTACGGCTGCGGCGAGGTCTGCCGTCGGTGGTCGCCTTCCGTGGGGTCATCGCCGGGGGCTTCTTCGGCTGCGAAGCCTACATACCGTTGATGCTGGTGGAGCACCGCGGGGCCAGCCCCACCATGGCCGGGCTCGCCGTTGCCTGCACGGCGGCCGGGTGGTCGGCCGGTTCGGCGTGGCAGGGCAGGCCCGGCCTCCGCATGCGACGCAGCGGCTTGGTCCGGCTCGGCTCGGCGGTCACTGCGTGCGGAGTTCTCGTCGCCGCGTCCGCTGCTGTCACGACGGACACCGTGACGGCGCCTGCCTGGTTGGCGGCTGTTGGCCTCCTGGTGGGCGGCCTAGGGATGGGGTTGTCGATGTCCAGTAACGCCGTCTTGCTGCTCGACTACTCACCGCCGGGCGAGCAGGGAACCAACTCCGCCGCACTGCAGATGAGCGACTCCCTGGGTGGGGTTCTCGTCATCGGGGGAGCAGGGGTGCTGTACTCCGCCCTGCGCACCTCCGTGTCGGCGACCGAGGTGTTCACGCTGGTGTTCTCTGTCGCGTTCGTGGTGACGGGCCTGGCCGCCTGCGTCAGCTTCCGTGTCCGCTCGGCAGCCTTCCCGACGTCCTGAACGGACTGCTGGCGTCGTACCCGGACGCACGACGCCAGCAGGTCGACGGCTCAGGCGTGCGTGACCTCGCGACGACCCACCCGAGCTCCGCTCTCGGTGTCGAACACGTGGATGTCGGACGGGTCGCTCGTCACATGGACGGTCTGGCCCTTCTCGTACTCGCGACGCGCTGCGACGCGAATCACGACCGGCGTACCGGCATCGATGACGCCGTCCTGCTTGTCGTCCTCGCAGCTGACGCCGTAGAGGTAGGCGTCGGCTCCGAGCTCCTCGACGAGCGTCACCTTGACCGGGATGCCGGCGTTCGAGTCGGCCACCTGCAGGTTCTCCGGACGGATGCCGATTGTGACGGCACCGTTGTGCTGCGCCCGGTCTGCGGCGCTCACGGGCACGTTGATCGGGTTCCCGTGAACGACGGCGCCGGACTCGCTGAGCTTGCCCGGCAACAGGTTCATCGCGGGGGAGCCGATGAACCCGGCGACGAACAGGTTGGCGGGGTTGTCGTAGAGGTTGAGGGGTGTGTCGACCTGCTGCAGAAGACCGTCCTTGAGCACGGCCACCCGGTCACCCATCGTCATGGCCTCCACCTGGTCGTGGGTCACGTAGACGGTGGTGACACCCAGCCGTTGCTGCAGCGCCGCGATCTGGGTGCGGGTGGAGACGCGCAGCTTAGCGTCGAGGTTGGACAGCGGCTCGTCCATGCAGAACACCTGCGGGTTCCGGACGATCGCGCGGCCCATCGCGACACGCTGTCGCTGGCCGCCGGACATGGCCTTGGGTTTGCGGTCCAGGAGTGTGTCGAGACCTAGCAGCTCTGCCGCCTCCTGAACGCGCTTGGCGCGCTCGTCCTTGCTGACACCAGCCATCTTGAGCGCAAAGCCCATGTTGTCGGCCACGGACATGTGCGGGTAGAGCGCGTAGTTCTGGAACACCATCGCGATGTCACGGTCCTTGGGGGCCATGTTGGTGACATCGCGGTCACCGATGAAAATCTGGCCTTCGCTCACCTCTTCCAGGCCGGCCAACATGCGCAGTGAGGTGGACTTGCCGCACCCAGAGGGCCCGACGAGGACCATGAACTCACCGTCGCCGATCTCGAGGTTGAGCTTGTCGACTGCGGGAGTGACACCGCCCGGATAGAGCCGGGTGGCGTCGTGGAACGAAACTGAAGCCATGACGAAATCCCTTCACCGGCGGGAACGCGCCGGACGATCCGTAGTGGAAGGTTGGGGCGCCAGTCTCCCATAGCCTGTGACGGCTGTCACTCGCCGTGAGGCGCAGATCGGGTCAGCCGGCCGGCCGGCGTACTGCGGCGTCGAGCAGTGGCAGCACTCGGTGGTCCAGCTGGCGGTCGAGGCTAATCGTGGTCGACGAGCGCTCAATGCCAGGATGCGACACGACGGCGTCGATGACGCGTTGCAGGTCGGCATTGGACCGCGCGACGACCCGGCACCAGAGATCTGCGGGTCCGGTCACCGTGTGCGCTTCGAGCACCTCTGGGATCGCTGCCAGGTGCTCACTCACGAGGTCGTGGCCTCCACCCTGGGTGATCTCGAGGGTCACGAACGCGGTCACGGGAAATCCGATGGCCTCAGGGTCGACGTCGGGTCCCCACCCGCGCACGACGGCGGTGCGTTCGAGCCGGTCGAGCCTGGCCTGCACCGTGCCGCGGGCAACGCCCAGCCGCCGAGACGCCTCGAGTACGCCGATCCGCGGCTCCGCAGCGAAGAGACGCACGATGGCGGCGTCGAGCTGGTCGACGGGCATGCGGCATACGCTCCTTCGCAGGCTGTGCAGGCCACCCGAAATTATCGGAAGGCTGCTGAACAAGTTGTGCAGGGAAAACAGCAAGGATTGCACAGTCTGTTGAACGACGCCATCATCGGCGCATGACTGAGACCCTCACGCCGGACGAGAAGCAAGCGGAACTGACACTCGAGCAGCTCAGGCAGCTCGTCGGCCTGGTCGACTACGACGCCTCGCGCGACCCCTTCCCCGTGACCGCCATGGACGCCGTCGTCTTCGTGGTCGGCAACGCCACGCAGTCGGCCCACTTCTACCAGCTGGCGTTGGGCATGGAACTGGTCGCCTACGCCGGCCCCGAGACCGGCGTGCGGGACCACAAGGCCTTCGTCCTCAAGTCTGGGTCGGCACGCTTCGTGTTCTACGGCGGCGTCACCCCCGACAGCCCTCTGCTCGAGCATCATCGCAGGCATGGCGACGGCGTGGTCGACCTTCCACTGGAGGTGCCGGACGTCGACAAGTGCATCGCGCACGCCCGTGCGACCGGCGCCACCATCCTCGAGGAGCCGCACGACGTCAGCGACGAGTTCGGCACCGTGCGGCAGGCGGCGATCGCCACCTACGGCGAGACCCGCCACACATTGGTCGACCGCGCACGCTACACCGGTCCCTACCTGCCGGGCTTTGTGGCCGCACAGACGACGGTGACGCGGCCGGAGGGACACCCCAAGCGTCTGTTCCAGGCCGTCGACCACTGCGTTGGCAACGTCGAGCTCGGCCGCATGGATGAGTGGGTGCAGTTCTACAACAGGGTTCTGGGCTTTGTGAACATGGCGGAGTTCATCGGCGACGACATCGCGACCGACTACTCGGCTCTGATGTCCAAGGTGGTGTCAAGCGGCAACCACCGGGTCAAGTTCCCGCTCAACGAGCCTGCTGTCGCGCAACGCAAGTCTCAGATCGACGAGTACCTCGAGTTCTACGGCGGGCCTGGTTGCCAGCACATCGCGCTGGCTACCGGTGACCTGCTGCGCACCGTGGACCAGCTGCGTGCGAACGGCGTGGAGTTCCTCGACACCCCGGACTCCTACTACGACAACCCCGAGCTGCGCAAGCGAATCGGCGAGGTGAGGGTTCCCATCGGGGAGCTCAAGCAGCGCCGCATTCTGGTGGACCGTGACGAGGACGGCTACCTGTTGCAGATCTTCACCAAGCCGATCGGTGACCGGCCGACGGTGTTCGACGAGTTCATCGAGAGGCACGGCTCGCTCGGCTTCGGCAAGGGCAACTTCAAGGCGCTGTTCGAGGCGATCGAGCGCGAGCAGGCTGCCCGCGGCAACCTCTGAAGAAAGCTTCGGCTCGGATGCAACCAACGGGTCCTTCTTTGCGTCTATCTGTATGACGAGGGAAGCGAGACGCAGCGGGTCCTGGACTCCAGGGCTCGCTGTCTCGTTGTCAGAGCGACCGATGGATACGCTTCGCGCATGAGTGCCGCCGCCGGCGAGATCTCGACCGCCCTGCGGCACTGTCTGCCCGCTGAGCTCATCGTGGTGGACGACGACGTCGTACGCGCCATGAGCACCGACCGGGCCATGCACTGCCCGGCTGGTCACGCCGTGGCGCTGGTACGGCCACGGACCACCCTGCAGGTGCAGCAGGTGATGCACGTCGCTTCCGCGCTCGGCGTTCCGGTGGTGCCGCAGGGCGCGAGAAGCGGGCTCTCGGGCGCCGCAAACGCAGTGGACGGCGCGATCCTGCTTGGGCTGGACAAGATGACCGACATCGTCGAGGTGGATGTCGCCAACCGGCTGGTCGTCGCTCAAGCTGGGGTCTTCAACGCCGATCTCTCCGGGCAGTGGCCGCCGAGGGCTTGTTCTATCCACCGGACCCGTCCAGCTGGGAGTTCTCCACCATCGGAGGCAACGTCGCCACCAACGCCGGTGGACTGTGCTGTGTCAAGTACGGCGTGACAGCCGACTACGTGCTGGCGCTGGAGGTGGTGCTCGCGGACGGCGAAGTGCTACGCACCGGTCGTCGTACCGCCAAGGGGGTGCGGGATACGACCTCACCCGGCTCTTCGTGGGCAGTGAGGGACGCTGGGCGTCATCACGCAGGTCACGTTGTCGCTGCGACCACTCGCCGATCGGCCGCTCACCGTCGCAGCCGTCTTCACCTCGGCGAGGGCGGCGGCTGCGGCGGTCACAACGTCATGACGCGCGAGATCGTGCCGCCGTCCCTGCTCGAGTTCATGGACCGGGTCACGGTGCGAGCACTTGACGACCTCGGCTTCGACTTCTCGGCCGACGCCGGTGCGGTGGTGCTGGCACAGTCCGACGCCACGGCCCTCGAGGCCGCGGACCAGACGCAACGGCTGGAGAGGTACTTCGCCGACGCCGGCCGCGATCGAGGTGGCGGTGGCCGACGACCCAGCTGAGGGGGAGCTGCTGTTGGCGGCGAATCGACAGCTCTTGTGGCGATGGAGCGGCTCGGTTCGGTGATGGTCGACGACGTCTGTGTGCCGCGGACCCGGCTCGCCGACCTTATTGAGCAGGTGGAAGCGGTCGCGGCGGCTCATGACCTCGTGATCGGCGTGGTGGGCCATGCCGGGGACGGCAACTTCCACCCCACTTATCGTGTTCGACGCCCACGATCTCGACCAGGTCAAGCGCTCTCAGCTGGCTTCGGACGACATCATGGCCGCCAGCCTCGACCTTGGCGGCACGATCACCGGTGAGCACGGAGTCGGGCTGCTCAAACGCGAGTACCTGGAGCGGGAGCTCGGGCCGGTGTCGCTGCGCGTGCACCGCGACCTGAAGCATGCGCTTGACCCTGGCGGCATCCCTCAACCCTGGCAAGGTGTTCAGACTCTCCTGCTGAGGAGAGTGCTCTGAGCACCGTCAAGCAATGGTGACGCCGGCCGCCCGCATCTCCTCGAGAGCAGACGCGCCGGACGATTCGTCGACGGCGGCCACCAGTCCCTCGAGGACCCGAGTACGGAAGCCCTCTCGTCTGGCGTCCAGTGCTGTCGCGCGTACGCAGTAGTCGGTAGCGATCCCGCACACGTCGACCTCTGTGACGGTATGGCGCCGGAGCCAGTCCGCCAGCGATGAGCGGTCGGAAGCCCAGCCTTCGAACCCGCTGTAGGCGGCCTGGTGCTCACCCTTGAGGAACACCGCGTTGAACGGCTGCGGGTCGAGGTTGGGATGAAATGCCGCTCCTTCGGTGCCGACGACACAGTGCGCCGGCCAGGAGTGCACGAAGTCGGGGCTGCTGGAGAAGTGGTCGCCCGGGTCGATGTGGTGGTCACGAGTGGCCAGCACCACGTCATACTCCCTGGATCCGGGATCGGTCCGCTGCCATTCGTCCAGCAGCTCAGCCACCCGGAAGGCGACGTCTGCGCCTCCTGGCACGGCAAGGCTGCCCCCCTCGCAGAAGTCGTTCTGCACATCGACGACGAGCAGCGCCTTCACAACGATCCTCACTTCCTCGAAGGGTGAGCTCCAGGCTATCCGGTCGAAGCGCCACGACGGACACGTGTGCATACTGGCTGCCGTGCCACGATGGGTGGTATGTCCGAGTCTGCCAATGCACGGGGAGCCGTCACTCGGCGCGGCCTGCTCCTGGGCGGCGTCGGACTTGGCGTCGCTGCAGGTGCTGGCGCGGTCGGGTGGACGAGTCTGCCGCAGAGATGCAAGGTCCGGCTGGGAGTGGAATCGGCTGAGGACGCCTTCATCCCGGCTGCGGCCGAGGGTCAGGTGCGGCTCGAGACCGTGCGGTCCGCCGCGAGAGGCGGCAAGGACGTGCAACTGTTCACCGCGGTGCCTGCTGGTCATGGCGACGGTGCGGGACTTCCCGTTGTCGTGGTGCTGCATGGTGCAAGCGCGACGGCGGCCGACTTCCAAGAGATCGGGCTCGGCCACTTCCTGACCGCGGCGGTCCAAGCAGGAGCTCCTCCCTTCGTGCTCGCCGGAGCCGACGGCGGCGTGCTGCGTTGGGAGCCTGATCCCACGAGTGACGACGACCCACAGGCGATGGTGGTGGACGAGGTGCCGGGCTGGCTCACCGAGCGCGGCTTCGACGCCAGCCGTCGAGCTTTGTGGGGTTGGTCGATGGGCGGCTACGGCGTTCTGCGGGTCGCGGAGCTGTACCCGGCCTGGTGCAACGCCGTAGCAGTGTTCAGTCCCGCCATCGGGGCCGGCGACTCCGTCTTCACCGACGAGGATCGGCTCGGGGAACTGCCCTTGGGACTCTGGTGCGGCACGGACGACGGCTTCTACCCGGCAGTGAGCGACTTCGTCGAGGCCCTGCCGACCCCGCCACAGGTGGCGAGCTTCACCGCCGGTGCGCACACCCGTACGTTCTGGAACGACCACACGCTCGAGGCGTTCGGCTACCTGTCATCGCATCTCGATGACTGACCTCGGAGCCCCACGTCGGCTGTCCGCGGCTCGTCAGCCGGACAGGTAGCGGCTCGGCACGCCCGGCTGGCCCCGAGACAGCTTGTGGCACTCGATCGGGAGCTCGTCGATGGCACGGCGATGCCGTTCGCGTGCCGCGTCGATCGGCTCGGCGCCGACGACAGTGCCGTCTCGCACCAGCTCCACCATGAGCGGCCGGTCATCCCCATCGTCGGTCGGCGGCGCGCCGACGCCGATGAGCTCCTCCTCGGCCACTCCGGAGGCGTTGCGCCTGCGAAGCGCCCACTTGCGCCCGCCGACCGACATCTTGTCGACACTGCGCTTGGCTACTGGCGTCAGCGGGGCGTCCGCCTGCGCTGAGCTGCCGCGGGCCACCAGCTTGTAGACGAAACCACAGGTGGGGTGACCCGAACCGGTCACCAGAGAGGTTCCCACGCCGTAGCCGTCGACCGGTGCAGCCGCGAGCGAGGCGATGGCGAACTCGTCAAGGTCGCTGGTCACGATGATGCGGGTGCTCGTCGCGCCGAGGCTGTTCAGCTGGCTGCGTACCTCGCGGGCCAGCTGCAAGAGGTCGCCGGAGTCGATGCGCACTGCACCCAGCTCCGGCCCGGCGATGTTGACTGCGGTCTGTACCGCCTCGGCGATGTCATAGGTGTCCACCAACAGTGTGGTACCTCTGCCCAGGCTCTCAACCTGAGCCTGGAAGGCGTTGCGCTCGGTGTCGTGGAGCAGGGTGAACGAGTGGGCGGCCGTGCCTCTGGTCGGCACACCGTGCTCGAGTCCCGCCTGAAGGTTGGACGTCGCCGTGAAGCCGGCGATGTATGCCGCCCGCGCGCTGGCGACCCCGGCCTGCTCGTGGGTGCGCCGCGCGCCCATCTCGATGCACGGTCGCCCCTCGGCGGCCATCGTCATACGGGAGGCAGCCGAGGCGATCGCGGAGTCGTGGTTGTAGATGGACAGCAGCAGCGTCTCGAGCAGCACGGCCTCGGCGAAGCTCGACTCGACCACGAGAAGCGGACTCCCCGGGAAGTAGACGTCACCCTCGGCGTAGCCCGAGATGTTTCCGGTGAAGCGGAACCTCCCGAGCCAGTCGAGCGTCGGCTCGTCGACGACGCCGGTGTCGCGCAGGAAGCCCAGCTGCTGGCCGTCGAAGCAGAAGTGCTCCACGGCTTCGAGAGCCCGCCCGGTGCCGGCAACCACGCCGTATCGCCGGCCGTCAGGCAGCCGACGGGGGTACAGCTCGAAGATGCTGCGACGTTCTGCGGTTCCCGAACGCAGTGCTGCCTGCACCATCGTGAGCTCGTAGTGGTCGGTGAGCAAGGCGGTCGACTGCACCAGCGAAGCCTAGGTGACAATGTGCTGCGTGACCTCCACGCCCGACGCCGCCACGATCGAGCGGTCGGACACCGACACAGTGGTGCGCGCGGAGGTGCCGTGGATCACCTTGGTGTGGGACGACCCGGTGAACTTGATGTCGTACGTCTCCTTCGTCTTCGTCGACTACTTTCGCTACCCGCGGTCGAAGGCGCAGAAGCTCATGATGCAGGTCCACAGCGAGGGCAGAGCCGTGGTGTCGACGGGCAGCCGCGAGGAGATGGAGCGAGACGTGCAGGCGATGCACGGCTATGGGTTGTGGGCCACGTTGCAGAAGAGTGACGCGTGAGCCAGTTCCGGGCTCGGCGCAAGGGCGGTGTCCAGGCCGAGCTGCCGGCCGAGGCGGCGGGGCTGCTGAACAGCCTGGTGCGACAGCTCATCGAGCTGCTGAGTGACGGTGAGCCGCTGGACTCGATCAGCCAGGATCCATTGGAGGCGCTGCTCGACCTGGACGCGCCGAGGGAGCCACCGTTGGACCCCGCCCTACTGCGGCTGCTCCCCACGGCGCACCGCGAGGACGAGGAGGTGGCGTCGGAGTTCCGGCGCTTCACCGAGCGGGGGTTGCGTGAGGGCAAGGTGCGCGACGCCAGGGTGGTGCTCGAGTCGCTGGGAGAGATCGGCGACGAGAGCGGCGAGCTGGTCGAGTTCGAGCTCGACGCACAGCAGGCCCGGGCATGGCTTCGCTGCCTGACCGACCTGCGGCTCACCCTGGCCGAGCGGCTCGGGGTCACGGCCGAGGACGAAGAGTTCTGGACGGCGCTTCCCGACGACGACCCGCGCGTGCCCGTCCATGAGATCTTCGGCTGGCTGGGGTACCTGCTCGAATCTCTCGTCGACGTCGTACGCCGGTGACGCGCCTACGCTGGAACGGTGTTGAGACTTCCCGCATCCATCCGCGATGCCATCGTGGCCCATGCTCGTCGCGACCATCCTGACGAGGCCTGCGGCATCGTGGCCGGAGCCACAGGCGGCGACGCGCCGACGCGTCTGGTGCCGATGCTCAACGCCGAACGCTCACCCACGTTCTTTCGGTTCGACTCGACCGAGCAGCTACGAGTGTGGCGAGAGCTCGACGACAGGGACGAAGAGCCCGTCGTCATCTATCACTCCCACACGGCGACACCGGCCTATCCCTCTCGCACCGATGTCGCTCTGGCGGCCGAACCGAGGGCCCACTACGTCCTGGTCTCCACGTCGGAGTGCGGAAATGGGAACGGCACGATGGAATTTCGCTCGTTCCGCATCGTTGACGGTGTTGTCGCCGAAGAAGAAGTCGAGGTCATCCCCCATGGCTGTTGAAGTCCGTATCCCGACCATCCTGCGCACCTACACAGCTGGAGCCAAGGTGGTGAATGGTGAAGGCGAGACGCTCGCTCAGGTCATCGACAGCGTCGAGGACGGTCATCCAGGTCTCAAGGAGCGCCTCGTCGAGGGCGGCGGTCTGCGTCGTTTCGTCAACGTCTATGTCAACGACGAGGACGTCCGTTTCCTGAGCGGGCTCGACACCGCCGTTGATGACGGAGACGTGGTCGTCGTGCTCCCGGCCGTGGCCGGCGGGTGACGTACGGCGGATGAGGTTCGACTCGCTGCTCGACTCCGTGGGCGGGACGCCGCTGGTCGGGCTGCCCCGTCTGTCGCCATCACCCGACGTACGGCTGTGGGCGAAGCTGGAGGATCACAACCCGACCGGATCGATCAAGGACCGCGCCGCTCTCGCCATGGTGCTCGATGCGGAGAAGGCCGGTCGGCTGCGGCCAGGATGCACGATCCTCGAACCCACGTCTGGCAACACCGGCATCTCCTTGGCGATGGCAGCGACGCTTCGTGGCTATCGCCTCGTGTGCGTCATGCCCGAGAACACTTCGGTCGAGCGGCGACAGCTGCTGGCGATGTGGGGCACTGACATCATCAGCTCACCGGCCGCCGGAGGCTCCAACGAGGCGGTCCGCGTCGCGAAGCAGCTGGCGGCTGAGCATCCGGACTGGGTGCTGCTCTACCAGTACGGCAACCCGGCCAACGCCCAGGCCCACTACGACTCGACCGGTCCGGAAATCCTCGCCGACCTTCCCACGGTGACCCATTTCGTGGCCGGGCTGGGGACCACCGGGACCCTGATGGGCGTCGGCAGGTTCTTCCGCGAGCACAAGCCCGACGTCCGGGTGGTGGCGGCGGAGCCGCGCTACGGCGAGCTGGTTTACGGGCTCCGCAACCTCGACGAGGGTTTCGTGCCGGAGCTCTACGACGCGGCACTGATCGACTCGCGGTTCTCGGTCGGTCCGCGAGACGCGGTACGACGTACGCGCGAGCTCCTCGAAGCCGAGGGCATCTTCGCCGGCATCTCGACCGGAGCCATCCTGCATGCCGCACTGGGCCAGGCCGCGAAGTGTGTGAAAGCCGGTGAGGTGGCCGACATCGCGTTGGTGGTCTGCGACGGTGGCTGGAAGTATCTTTCGACGGGCGCCTACGAGGGCACCATCGACGAGGCGGAGTTGCGCCTCGAGGGCCAGCTCTGGGCCTGAGCGGCCGCTTTATCGGCTTGCGGCTGCCTGTCCCTCCTGGGCCGCCCGTGACACTTTGCGGTCGCCTCGGGTGACCTTGCGCCGAAGGCGGCCGCGCGACTCACATGTCCGTGGTCGAACCCCTGACCGAAGTGAACGTTAGGCGCCCTTAACCGGGATCTGCGTCGACTTCGGTCAGGGATTCGGCGGGCCTGTGGACAGCCGAGTGCGCGCCTTGTCCCTTCCGGCCACTCTTGGACCATGTCCGTGGTCGAACTGCTGCACCGGCTCGGGGGTGTCGCCACCCGCGCCACCGTCCTGGGGTACCTCACCCGCGGTGACCTCCGACCGGGCGTTGGCAGCGGGAGACGTGATCCGGCTGGCACGTGGCCGCTACGGGTTGCCCGAGCTGGATGCGGCGCGGCAGGCCGCCGCCCGGCTCAATGGGGTGCTGTGCCTCCCCGACGCGGCCGATCATTACGGCTGGGAAGCCAAGCATGTCCCCCGCATCCCACACGTGCTGATGCCGAAGTGGCGATCGCTTCCCACTACTCGAACGGCTCATGTTCATCGGGGGAACCTGCGGGCGGATCAGCTCGATGGCCCGGCAACGTCCGAAGAGACGACGCTCGAGCAGTGCCTACGCACGTTGCCATTCGACGAGGCTCTGGCCATCGCGGACTCGGCCTGCGTCACGGTATTGCGCGAGGCGTCCTGGACCGCATCAGTGACCGCGCGAAGGGACCCGGCTGCCCGCAGATAAGACGGGTGGCTCGGGAGGCGTCCTGCCTGGCGGCCAACCCCTTCGAGTCAGTGCTCCGGGCGATTGCCTTGGACGTGCCAGGCCTGTCGGTGCGGCCCCAGGTGTGGCTCGCCTCAGGCATGCGCCCCGAACTCGCCGAAACCCTGACTCAAATCGGGCTCGGCGCACGATGTCGGCCTGACGAGCGACGTGGGTCAGGGTTTCGGCACCTACTCGGCGGCGTTTACTGCCTCCAAATCCGCGATCGGGACAAGAATTTCATGGTGCGTGCGCAGCGACCAGATGTTGCGTGGGTCGCATCCTGCAGCGGTGGACGGACTCCGCGGCATACTCTCTGCTCGTGGCCGATCGGACCTTCGCGGCGAAGCGCGCCGAGGCAGACGCTCCTCTCGGCATCTTCGACTCCGGTTTCGGTGGCCTCACCGTTGCCCGGGCGATCCTCGACCAGCTGCCCCACGAGCCTCTGCTCTATCTCGGCGACACCGCTCGGCAACCCTACGGACCCAAGCCCATCGGCGAAGTGCGCGAGTACGCGCTCGAGTGCCTCGACCACCTCGTCGACCGCGGCGTGAAGGCTCTCGTCATCGCCTGCAACTCGGCAAGTGCCGCGATGTTGCGTGACGCGCGAGAGCGCTATGACGTACCCGTCATCGAGGTGATCTTTCCGGCCACTCGGCGGGCGGTGGCCGCGACCCGCACGGGACGGGTCGGAGTCATCTGCACCCAGGCAACCAAGGCATCGATGGCGTACGACGACGCCTTCGCCGCAGCGCCGCAGGTCACTCTGATCACCCAGGCGTGTCCTCGATTCGTTGAGTTCGTCGAGGCGGGCGTCACCGGAGGCCCGGAGCTGATCGACGTCGCCCGCGGATACCTGACGCCGCTGCTCGACCAGGGGGTGGACACTCTCGTCCTCGGCTGCACGCACTACCCGCTTCTCACCGGAGTTCTGTCCCTGGTGCTGGGTGACTCGGTGACGCTCGTGTCCAGTGCGGAAGAGACCGCCAAGGACGTCTACGCGTTGCTGGTACGTAAGGGGCTCGAACGCCCGGCGCATCTGCCCGAGCCGGTGCACCGCTTCCTCACCACGGGACAGCCAGAGGAGTTCCGTGAGGTGGGCCACCGCTTTCTGGGCCCCGAGCTCGACCGGGTCGACCAGTTCGCGTGGGTGCACGCGTGACGCTTCGTCTCACCGTCATCGGCTGCTCCGGGTCCTTCCCCGGCCCCGACTCCGCGGCCTCGTGCTATCTGATCGAGGTGCCGTGGAACGGAGGCGCCTTTCGCTTGCTCCTCGACCTCGGCAGCGGCGCGCTCGGCGCCCTGCAGCGTCACGTCGACTTGCGCAGCATCGACGCGGTCGCGCTGTCCCATCTGCACCCGGACCACTTCTTCGACCTGTGCGCCCTCTACGTGGTGAGCAAGTACCATCCCACCGGCGCATGGCCATCCCTGCCGGTCTTCGGTCCACCAAAGACGGCTGAGCGGCTTCGTCTTGCCTACGGCATGGAGCCGGGGGCGAGCATTGACCAGCAGTTCACGTTCACGACGTACCCCGATGAGCCCTTCCGAGTGGGTCCTCTCACGGTGGCCGTGGCCAGGGTCGACCACCCGGTCACGGCCTACGCGATACGCGTGAGCCAGGGGACCAAAAGCCTCGTCTACTCCGGCGACACAGCACCCTGCGCCGCGCTCGAGACTCTGGCGCAGGGGTGTGACCTGCTACTTGCCGAGGCGTCATTCCTTGAGCGAGACACCGCCACCAACCCGGCTCACGTGCATCTCACGGGTCAACAGGCGGCGCATCTCGCCACCAAGGCAGGCGCGGGGCGGCTGGTCCTCACGCATGTGCCGCCATGGCACCGCTCCGAGGATGTGCACGCCGAGGCGGCCCCCCACTTCGCAGGAGAGCTGCACATGGCAGAGTCTGGCGCCGTCTTCGAGCTATGAGGCCACCGGCCCGGACCCGCGATGACGGCTCGCCATAAGGTCGGCGATATGACCAGACATGACGGCCGCCGGGCCGATGAGCTGCGCTCCGTCACCCTTACCCGCCACTGGTTGGACCATGCAGCCGGTTCTGTGCTCGTCGAGTTCGGGCGCACTCGGGTGCTGTGCGCCGCGAGCGCGAGCACCGGAGTGCCGCGCTGGCGCAAGGACAGCGGACTCGGGTGGGTGACGGCCGAGTACGCCATGCTGCCCAGCTCGACGCACACCAGGTCCGACCGGGAGTCCGTCAAGGGCCGAATCGGCGGTCGCACCCATGAGATCTCGCGGCTGATCGGCCGTTCGCTGAGGGCGGCGATCGACTACCGGGCTCTGGGCGAGAACACCATCGTCGTGGACTGTGACGTGCTCCAGGCCGATGGCGGTACCCGAACCGCTGCTATCACCGGCGCGTATGTGGCGCTCGCCGACGCCGTGGCGCACCTGCGAGAGCTCGGCGCACTCACGAACGAGCCGCTGACGACCTCGGTCTCAGCCGTCTCGGTCGGCATCATCGACGGGGAGCCGCGGCTCGACCTGCCCTACGAGGAGGACGTTCGCGCCGAGACGGACATGAACGTGGTGATGACCGGCGAGGGCGCGTTCGTCGAGGTCCAGGGGACCGCTGAGGGACAACCCTTCGACCGTGACATGCTCGACTCGTTGCTGGACCTGGCAAGCCAAGGTTGCCATGACCTGACCGAGCTGCAGATCAAGGCGCTGGCACGGTGACCCGCGAAGGCACCGATAGCGGGCCTCGGGTCTTCCTGGCGTCTCGCAACCCGGGCAAAGTGGCGGAGATGCGCCGCCTGCTCGACGAGGTGGTTCCAGGAGTCGAGGTGCTGGGCATCAAGGACGTCTCGGACTATGACGAACCCGCCGAGAGTGAACCGACCTTCGAGGGCAACGCCCGGCTCAAGGCGATCGCCGGCGTCGAGGCCACGGGCCTGCCCTCGTTGGCCGACGACAGCGGCCTTTGCGTCGATGCGCTGAACTCGATGCCGGGCGTGCTGTCGGCACGATGGTCCGGCGCCGTCAGGAACGACCAAGCCAACAACGCTCTGCTCCTGGCTCAGCTGAGCGACACTCCCGGAGAACGTCGTGGCGCTCAGTTCCGGTGCGCCGTGGTGCTCCGGCTTCCGAACGGTTGCGAGCAGATCGCCACGGGCGAGATGCGAGGCCGTATCGGCCACGAGTCGGTTGGCACGGGCGGCTTCGGGTACGACGCCGTCTTCGTGCCTGAAGGTCTGGACCGCACGAGCGCGGAGCTGACCCCCGAGGAGAAGGACGCCATCTCGCATCGAGGGCAGGCGGTGCGAGCGATGGCCCCGCTGGTGGCCGAGACGCTTGGAGTGCGGTAGGGCCGGTGGGAGTCGAACCCACACTGGCACGGACCTAAACCGTGTGTCTCTGCCTTTGGACTACGGCCCCAGGGTGCTGCACCGTGAACCGTTGGCTTCGGCGCAGGCCCGCTTTGGACAGTTCAGTCTATGCGGCAGGCAGGCTCGTTCAGACGCCCAGACCCTTGCGCAGCCGGGCGACATGGCCGGTCGCTTTGACGTTGTACATCGCCTTGGAAATCCTGCCCTGCTCGTCGATGACGAAGGTGGACCGCAGCACGCCGGTGACCCTCTTGCCATAGAGCACCTTTTCGCCGAACGCGCCGTACGCAGCGAGCACGGTCGCGTCGGGGTCGGACAGCAACGAAAAGGTCAGCCTGTCACGGCTGCGGAACTGCGCCAGCTTGTCAGGGGAGTCAGGTGAGAGGCCCAGTACGACGTAGCCCGCCGCGGCGAACGGCTCGAGGGAGTCCCGGAAATCACAGGCCTGGATCGTGCATCCGGGTGTCATCGCTGCCGGGTAGACGTAGAGGATGACCTTGCGGCCGCGAAGGTCGTGCAGGCTGACCTCCTGGCCGGTGTGGTCGGTCAGGATGAAGTTCGGGGCGACATCGCCGGGCTGGAGTTGGGCCATCAGGGGTGTCCTCTCCTCGGTGGCGGGTTGACGCCTTCAGGGTAGGCGGCGATGGAATCCTCGCGGCCTGCGCCTCATCTCGTCCACAAGCGTGCTCTTGAGGTGTCCTTGAGGTCTCCTGGCAGATGCCGATGGGCGGCCTCCGACCGCGGTCGCCGACCGCCACGTCGGCATGCGAGACTTGCCTCCGCAGACGACAGCAGGAGGACACGTGACGCAGACACGAACGCCTGAGGAGATCGCCAACGAGATCGCGGTGACCCGAAACCGCCTCGCGGGCACGATCGACCAGCTCGTCTACAGGGGCAAGCCCAAGACGATCGTGCAGCGCCAGGTCTCCACCGCCTTGGCCTCGTTCCGCAACGAGGACGGGACGCTGCGCACCGAAAAACTCCTGATCGTCGCCGGCGTGGTCGTGGCAGCGGTGGCGACCGTCGTGACGATCCGCAAGCTTGTCGGCTGATCGATTCATGACCGCGCGGAGCAGCGGGTGACGCCGGCCTTCAGGGGGCGAGCCCAGGACAAGCTGCCCGTTCAGATGCTGCACAACCGGGTGCTCGTCTCTATCGACGCCGAGGCGGGAGAACGCCGCTCCTCTGCCGGTATCGTCATCCCCGCCACCGCCCAGATGGGCCGCCGCCTCGCGTGGGCTGAGGTGGCCGGTGTCGGACCTCATGTACGAGCGGTCGAGATCGGTGACCGGGTGCTGTTCGACCCCGAGGACAAGGCTGATGTCGAGGTTCGAGGAGACGCCTACATCCTGCTTCGCGAGCGCGACCTCCACGCGGTCGCGGCGGAGCGGCTCGAGGACGGCCAGACCGGCCTCTATCTCTGACTCGGCCGATCGCCGCTCGAGAGAGCAGCCATCCATGCCTCGACGTCGTCAGCGCTACTCGGCAGCGCGCCGGACAGGTTCTCGCAGCCGTCGTCGGTCACCAGCACGTCGTCCTCGATGCGGATGCCGATGCCGCGCAGCGACTCCGGTACCAGTAGATCGTCGGACTGGAAGTACAGACCGGGTTCGACCGTGAGCACCATGCCGGGCTCCAGCTTGCCGTCGAGATAGCTCTCACCGCGCGCTTGCGCGCAGTCGTGTACGTCGAGCCCCAGCATGTGACCGGTGCCGTGCAGGGTCCAGCGGCGATAGGAGCCGTTGTCCTTCTCGAGTGTTTCCTCTTCCGAACACGGCAAAATCCCCATGTCGGCCAGGCCATGCGCGAGCACGGTCATGGCCGCCTGGTGGAAGTCACGGTAGGCAGCTCCAGGCCGAACCGCCGACATACCGGCTTCCTGCGCGCTGTGCACCATGTCGTACAGGTGGCGCTGCTCCGGCGTGAAGACGCCGGACACCGGCAAGGTACGGGTGACGTCAGCCGTATACAGCGACCGGTTCTCCACACCCATGTCGAGCAGCAAGAGCTGGCCGGGGCTCACCGGGCCGTCGTTCTCGATCCAGTGCAGCGTCGTGGCATGCGGTCCGCCAGCGACGATGGACTCGTAGCCGACATCGTTTCCGGCCGCTCGGGCTCGTCGCCAGAACGTCCCCTCGATCCAGCGCTCACCGTGCTCCAGAACAGCGGACCACTCACGCACGGAGTCCTCGAAGCCCTGGATAGTCGCAGCTACCGCGTCCTGCAGCTCAGACACCTCCCACGTGTCCTTGACCAGTCGCTGCTCGGACAGGTGGACGGCCAGCTCGGCGTCGGCCGGCGGGTTGGCGTGAGCAGCCGACATCGCGTCCACGTCGAGGTCCACCCCGCGGTGCACCCGCGCGGGACCACCTGCCTCCAACACCTCTGGCAGCTCGTAGAGGTGCCGGCAGCGGATGCCGTACAGCTCCTCGGCCTCGGTAAGCGACCGGCGGCGTCCGGACCAGGCCTCGCCGTACCGTCCGTCACGCCAGAAGGCGTCGTCGCTCCTCGCGTGGCGGGGGCGGAAGAACAACGTTGCTTCCCCATCGTCGATGACCAGCACCGCGTCGGATGTCTGGTTGCCGCTGAGATAGACATGGGCTGTGTCGGCCCGGAAACGATAGTCGGTGTCGTTGGCGCGTGGCTTCAGACCCCCCGCCGGTATGACGATCCGCTCGCCCGCAAAGCGCTCGCTCAGACTGGCGCGGCGCCTCTCCGCCCAGTCGGCAACCGCGAGACGCTCGACAGTATCGTCTCGGTCGGCCCAGCCCGAACGCATGAAGCTGACCAGCTTGTCGCTGGCGGGAACCGGATAGGTGGCCGCCTGGAACCGATCAGACATGGATGCTCCTCGCGTCGAGTGTGTGCCCATTATCCACCTGGCTTGGCCGCTGCGTGCGGCCCTGAGCGAGCAGTAGTCGCCAGGCGAGCACTGCGGCCGTCACATTGATGGCCGCGTGGGAGAGGACGAACACGTGCGGCAGGTCCAGTGCTATCAGCAATCCAGCCACCAGTGGCCCAGCGGCACTGATGCCGGTCCGCAGAGCGGCGAGCGCGCCCAGGGTGGTACCCACCATCCCCGGAGGCGCGACGGCAGCAGCCAAGGGGCTGAGGACTGGCGCATACATCGTCTCCCCGACCGCGAAGACGCCGAACGCGATCACGAAAACAACCGAGGCGTGCTCAGGGCTCAAGAACAGCGCAGCGTCGAGCACGAGCCAGCAGCCGGCCCAGATGGCACCCACCATGACGAGCAACAGGGCGCCACTGTGGTGCCGTGTCAGCCGCACAACCAGCCATTGAAGGCCCACGATGACCAGGCAGTTGGCCGCCGCTGCTACACCGATGGTGCTCGCCTGTACCGACAGAGACTGTAGTGCGAACGCGGGAAGTCCCGTCTCGAACTGAGCGTAGAAGCCCGCAGCGAGCGCCATGGAGACGAGGGCGAGCAGTCGGACCTGTCGGTTGGCAAACAGTGCGCGGTAGGTCGCCGGACCGCCGGCACTCGAGGGGACCGTCTCGTGATGGCGGGAGTCGTCGAGTCGTTGTCGCGCGGTCGTTGGCTCGGTGCCGTTGGAGACGAAGATGAGCCATGCAGAGGCGGCGAAACCCAAGGTGGCGGCCGTGAACGCTGGCCACATGCCCTCCGGACGGTCGAGGTCGATCACCCAACCCGCCGCAAATGCGCCGACCGCCATCCCCAGAGCCATCGCCGTGAACTGGTAGGCGAAGACCGAGCGTCGGTCGTCGGGTCCGGAGCACTCGAGCAGGAGAAGCTGCGTCGCAGGCGCCGACGCCGTTACTGCCGCTCCGAACATGGCCATCGCGGCGAGGAACGTGGCGGGGCTACTCGCGACCCCGAGGCCGATGCAGGAGAGCGCGGCCAGCAGCGCGAAGACAACCGCCAGGGCTCGCGCGGGATATCGGTCAGCGAGGCGTCCGGCCGTTGGTGCGGCGACCACCGAACCAACGCAGAACACAGTCCCGGTGAGAACGCCGGTGACCGAGCCCCAGCCGCGGGCGTCGACCACGTAGGCATACTGGAAGGGAAGAATGGTCCCCCAGCCGAGGCTGGCTGCAAAGGATGCTGTGATGATCAGTCGCGAGCGGTTCACCAGCCTCCACCTTCCGTTGTCGTGTCGGGGAACGCCGCACCGGCAATGGGTGCCCGGGGCGACGGCAAAGCGCCTGCATTGCATGACGAATACTTCGAAGTCAAAGTGTAGTTTCGAAGTCGCATACTTCGAAATAGAAATTCATGTCTGTGACAGACTGCACAGATGAGTTCGCGTCCCAGGTCCGGGCTGGCGCCGGCCGTGTCGAGCGTCCTGTCGAACACCGAACGCCTGCAGCAAGAGGTCGCCGTTTATGTCGCTGCAGGTGCTGACGAGTCGGTTCAGCGGGTCATCACCGCGGTGCACGGACTCTCACGGCGGCTCAACCAATGGTTCGACCGTCAGCTCGCCGACTTGGATCTTTCGTCAGGGGAGTGGGCGGTCATGAGCAAACTCGTCCGTGACGGCGGTCACGAGGGCCTCACGCCCAGCGTTCTCGCCGACGCGGCCAATGTGGCGCCCTCGTCCATGACCCACCGGCTGGATCGGATGGTCGCACGTGGCCTGGTTGTTCGCCGCACAGATCCTGACAACCGAGTGCGGGTGAGAGTGACCTTGACGGACAACGGCTGGCACGTCTTCCAGAGTGCGATCCGTGAGTCCAACATGTTGGAGTCGGACGTGCTGAAGAGCCTGCCCGCAGACCAGCAGGACCGACTCGCGGAGCTGCTCGAACTGGCGATCGCGGGCCTCGACAGCCTCGACTGCTGAGCACCGCGACACAGCAGGGCGAAGGCGTCCGCGGTCGTAGCTACTATGGCTCGTGGCCAGGGCTGGCGAGCTCGGATCTGGTGGCGGGGGACCTCAAGGTCACGACCGACTACCGCAACATCCTGGCCGAGATCGTGCGCGCGCGGTTCAACCGAATCGAGGCGTCGATCTTCCCAGGGCTCACCTACGCGCCCCTCGACATCATGCTTCCCGGGACTGGCTAGCCCGCTCGGCGGCTCGTCGACCGTAGTAGGTTCTGCCGCACATGTTGGCAGAGACTGTTGCGCTGATCCTGCTCGCGGCTGTCCTGGCCGCTGCCGTTGCGCGTCCGCACGGCCTCCCGGAGGCGCTGGTCGCCGTCCCGGCGGCTGCGGTGCTCGTGGCCTTCGGTGTGGTGAGCTGGGCCAGCTTGCGAGACGAGTTCGGTCGACTGTGGCCGATTCTCATCTTCCTGGCGGCCGTTCTCGTGCTGGCTTACCTGTGTGCCGCCGAGGGTCTGTTCGACGCGGCTGGTCGGTGGCTGACCCGGAGGAGTCAGGGACGAGCGAGCCATCTGCTCCGAAACGTCATCGGGCTGTCCGCTGTGGTCACGACCATACTGAGCCTGGACGCGACAGTCGTTCTGCTGACGCCCGTAGTCGCCGACAGTGCCACCCGCATGAGGGTGTCGCCTGAACCCCACGTTTTCGCGACCGGTCACCTGTCCAACTCCGCGTCGATCCTGCTGCCCGTCGCCAACCTCACCAACCTGCTCGCCCTCGGCGCCAGCGGGCTCGGCGTCGCCCACTTCGCTGGGTTGATGGCGCTTCCGTTCGTGGCGGTGCTAGTCGTCGAGTACGTCGTCTTGCGGGTCTACTTCCGCAACGACCTGAGGACGCCCCCGGATCGCCCCCATGCAGACAGAGTAGGAACCGGTACAGAGGGGATCCCTCGATTCGCCACCTTCGTTCTCGCCGCAGCACTCGTCGGCTTCTTGGCAACGTCGGCCTTTGGGTTTCCGCCGTACTGGGTGGCGGTGGTGGCGGCGTCGACGCTGGGTGTCCACGCTGCGACTCGGGGCCTCGTTGGCGTCGCCGGTACCGCCAAGGCGGTCGACGCCCCGTTTCTACTGTTCATTCTCGGGCTTGCCATCGTCGTACGAGGGGTCACCGACAACGGCTTGGGCAGTTGGATGACCGCCATAGTGCCGAACTCCTCCGGACTCCTCGGCCTGCTTGTCTTCGCCTTCATGGCGGCGGCGCTCTCGAACGTCGTCAACAACGTACCTGCACTCCTGATCTTGCTCGCCCCGGCAGCAGAGGTGGGACCGGTTGCAGTCCTTGCCGTACTGATCGGGGTCAACATCGGACCGAACCTCACCTACACCGGCTCTTTGGCCACCTTGCTGTGGCGCCGTGTCCTGCGCGAGCAGGAGATCACCGTCTCCTTTCCCACGTTCACGGCACTTGGCCTTCTCAGCGTGCCCGCCTGCATCTCGCTCGCGACGACAGCGTTGTGGTTTGTCGACCTCCAGGCGCGGCGGTTATGAGGTTCGGAGTTGCCCCTTGGTCATCGCGAGTCGAGTAAGGGCGCCGTAGGCTCGACTCGGTGGAGATCACGAAGGTCCAGCGTTGGGTGATGTCCGCGTTGACCTTGACGGTGGCCTACGTCTGGTCGGGCGGCATGGTCCTCGGCGCTCGGTACACCCTCGACCAGACCAGGTCCGGCGCGCAGGTCGCGATCCTCTTGCTGGCGGCAGTGGTCAGTGTCGCAGCCGTCGTCGGCGTCCGAATCATCAACGAGCTCCGTTGGCTGACGCCTTGGCTCCTGGTCGGGCTGGTGCCCTCTGCGATGGGCGCCTGGGTTCTCGCCGCGCGCTGAGCTGGACAGAAGCACTCGAACTTACGGTAGCGTAGGTTACGCGTACGTAGCTCCCCCGAAGGAAGTAGTCATGACGACGCAAGCTGTCCGCACCCTCACTCAGACCCAGTTCCTGATCGAGCTGAACCCGGTCGTCGAGGGCGAGCTCAATCGCCACATTCCGGTTGCCAAGGAGTGGTTCCCGCACGAGTACATCCCGTGGAGTGACGGGCGCAACTACGACGGTCCGCTGGACGGCGATGCATGGGCCGAGAGCGACTCCACGCTGACCGGAGTCGCCCGCTCGGCCCTCATCGTCAACCTCTTGACCGAGGACAACTTGCCGAGCTACCACCACGAGATCGCTGTGCTCTTCGGACGCGACCAGGCGTGGGGTGAATGGGTGCACCGCTGGACCGCCGAGGAGGGAAGGCACGGAGTGGCTCTTCGTGACTACCTCACCGTCACCCGAGCCGTCGATCCGGTCGAGCTCGAGAGGCTGCGGATGCAGCACATGGCGCAAGGCTTCGCTTCGGCGCACAACGCTGATCTCCTTCGCTCGCTTGCCTACGTCTCGTTCCAGGAGCTTGCCACTCGGGTCTCCCACCGCAACACGGGTCGGGCGACGGGCGAACCGGTCGCCGACCAGCTGCTGGCACGCATCGCGGCCGACGAGAACCTGCACATGATCTTCTATCGAAACCTGCTCAACGCAGCACTGCAGCTCGACCCTGACCAGACGATGTTGGCGGTCACCGAAGTGGTGAAAACCTTTGAGATGCCCGGGGCCGACATCCCGGGCTTCCAGCGCAAAGCGGTGGAGATGGCTATCGAAGGAATCTATGACCTACGTCAGCATCGCGACGATGTCGTCATGCCGGTCCTGCGCTTCTTGAAGGTCTTCGAGCTCGAGGGGTTGTCCGCTCAAGGCGAGCAGGCGCGCACGGAGCTCGCTGACTTTCTGGAGCGGCTGGACGACCAGGCCTCAAGGTTCGAGGACAAGCGCGACGCTCTGAAGGCTCGGCTCGCCGCTCGACGCAGCTAGTCGCCAAGCGGATGTGTCAGGACAGAAGTCCGGATACGTCTTGCTCGCGGCCAGGCGAGTCGGTCCCAGCGGATCCAGCCCCGCTGCGGAACGCTGTCCTGGCAGGTGATCTGCACCCCGTCGTCGTCGCCGCAGCCCGCCGACGCGTCGGCGTGGAAGGTGCTGGTCCAGAAGTAGCTGCGCGCCCCGAGCAATCGGCGTGGGCCGCTGCTGCGGATCGA
>JBPCRX010000026.1:0-2830 GCA_050996395.1 Nocardioidaceae bacterium | reverse complement strand
CACCCTCAACTGTGAAGAGCCGGTTTTGTTGCATACGCTCCCACTGTTCCAGCCGGGACGCAGGTGATATAGGCATCCTCATCAGCGACGAGCGTGTGCGGGACGGCGCTGCACAGCTGGTTATTCCATTTCTCTTTGACCACGACGGTGTCGCCCCGGTTCAGGTGCCTCACGTCTTCCATTACCTTTTCGCTTTCTTCAGCACTGGCACGAACACGTGCCCGCAGTGCCGCGGGTGCCGGTCACCCAGCCAGCTGGTTGAGTTCCCCCACCCACAATTCGTCTGAGCGCTGCACGAAGTCGGGGCGTACGACCTTGCAGCGAAGGCCGGTCGGTGTACGCAGCACGATGCCCTCGGCTAGGCGCCGGCCCCATCTCGCTGGCCCGAGCAGCCCGAGCGCGTCGTTGACGGCGGTCAGGACTGCGTCCGAGCGTACGATTGGAGGAGTCAGCAGGCCAACCTGGCCGGCTCGCTCGTCGCGCGTCTCGGCGGTGACGAAGCCTTGCCCCGCCCGCCACAGGTCCAGCACCACGAGCCAGTCCGGTAGCGCGTCGTACTCGACGGTGTGGCGACGCCACAGCCACTCCGCGTAGACGACCGTGCCGTCACCGCACAGCGCCACCATGGCGTCGCGGTGCTCGGCGGCCCAGGCGCGGAGCCTGCCGAGCTGGCGCCCTCGATCCATGGACTCCGGCCCGCCTCGAGACATGACCTCGGTGCGCCCCTTCCCGGACCACAGCGCGACGTTGGCACCGTCGAGTTTCTCCTCCACTCGCAGCGGCGTGCGCAGGAACGGCGCCGGGTGCGCCTCGAGGTAGGACATCCGCGGGTACGGCGGTGGTGGACTCACGAGGTGACGACCGAGGCCTGCCCTTGCAACTGCTGGTCGTGTGTCCATACCTCGATGCTCGTGCCGGTCGGCACGCGGCGCCGGTAGGCCAATACCTCGTGCAGGATCGTGGCGTCGCCGGTACCCACCTTTGCTTGCATCAGCGCAGCGAGCCCAGCCAGGTGGCCGTCCCCGCCGATGAGTCGCTGGAGGAAGCCGGCGTCCATCTGGAGGGTCGTTGCCACCCACGGTGTCTGACCGTCGGCGATCGCTTTGAGCATCTTGATGAAGCTCGCGTGCAGAGCATGATCCGCTTTCGCGATGGTGTTGCCGGTCTCGATGATGGTGGTGACCGGCAGAATCATCGTCGCGTTGCGCTGGATGCATTCCTTGAAACGACGGATGTCGGCGACATGATGACTGTTGTTTTTCGGCACGTTCAAGACGTTGAGCAGCACGCTGGTGTCAACGAAGATCGCGGTGGCTATCGCAGTGAGCTTGGATTCCGGCATGGTCAGGCAATGCCCAACAACTCGTCGATCGAGGAAGGCCGTGGTGCTGGCCGCGCTGCAGCGAGCAGCTTCCCGGCAGTCGCCGCCTGGCCGAGTCGGCTCGACGCCATGAGGGAGAGGTAGCGCGGCAGGTCGGTGAGCCGGGTGGCGACGCTGTGTCCGTGCTCATCGCGGTGACACAGCAAGACGCCAGGATGGTCGTCGCCGTTGAGGGCATCGAGCAGGGCGGGACTGTGCGTCGTCAAGATGACCTGGAACCCGCGTTCGGCTGAGGCTTGCTTGACGAGGTCCAGCACACGTGCGGCCTGGGATGGATGCAGCCCGTTCTCGAGCTCCTCGAGGACCAGGCACAGGTGCTGTGACTCGTCCCCCGTGGTCGCCTTGTCGAGCGCGAGCCCAGGGCCACCGGTCAAGAGAGCCGTGGCGATGGCCAGCATGCGCAGCATGCCGTCGCTCATCTGACGGCTCGAGATCTTGGCCGACGAGCGGCCTCGTTTCTCCTTCAGCGCCAGCATGACGTCACCCAGACCGCCGCGCACCAGGTCGAGGCCCCGTACGTCCGACTCCGGCAGCTCCTTGGCGATGGACACCAGCTGCTGGAACGACTCCCTGTCGTCGTGCTTGAGCCGCGCCACCGAGGCGGACAGGTTCTGCGCCGAGCGGCGAAGGGTTGAGTCCTGCTCGGACACGTAGTCGCGCATCATCGTGGGGACCGGGTCGAGGTGGAATACGCTTGCGAGGGTGGAGAGCGTCGTGCCCGCGACCGCGATGATGTCCCGCTCGGCCGCGGTGACACCGTCGAGTCGCAGCGGGAGCTGTCCGGACAACAGATGGGTCGAGCGAAACACCTTGTGCGGGTTGGGTCCGACCCTGTCGTTGTGGATGCGCGCGACCAGGTCGCTGCGCGATGAGTCGGCCTCAAGGCTCTGGAGCACCACGGCTTTGCGGCGCGTCTCGGGCAGATAGGCCTCGAACTCCTCCGCGACGATGCGTACGTCGGGGGAAACCTGGATCGTCACGTCCAACGACGCCCAGAAGGTCCCTTTGTCATACGTCGAGGCGTCGGCGACGGTGATTCCGATGGAAAAGCACGCGGCGTCGTCGCGGGCGCACCCCTCGGTGCCGCCGCGCACCCCGGTCGACGCCCGTCGTCCTCCGTCGAGCGCGTCGCGTACCTCGTCGCCCTGAGCCAGCCGCGCCAGCACCTCAAGGGCGTCCAACGCGTTGGACTTGCCCGAGCCGTTGCGGCCGATGAGGACGGTCAGCGGTTCCAGCGGAAGAGTGGCGTCGGCGTAGGACTTGAAGTCACGCAGCCGCAGCTCGACCAACCGGGGTGTACTCATGCGCTCACGGTAGTGCCGTGCTCGGACAAGACCTTCAGATCCAGGCGTCGAACCACATCCGGTCGAGCCAAACGGACCGGGGACTGAGCTGGTCGGTCCAGATCGGCAAGAAGAACGCGAACACAGCGAGCTACAGACCGAGCAC
>JBPCRX010000131.1:0-26378 GCA_050996395.1 Nocardioidaceae bacterium | reverse complement strand
GCGATGACGGCGTCGACACATCCGCGCTCCGCGGCCTGGTACGGGTTGGCGAGGGTGTCCTCGTAGTCCGTGACGAGCCGCGCCCGTAGCTCCTCCGGGTCGTCGGCCTCGGCCAGCTCGGAGCGGTAGATGATGTTGACGGCCCCCTGGGCTCCCATCACGGCGATCTGGGCCGTGGGCCAGGCGACGTTCATGTCGGCGCCCAAGTGCTTGGAGCCCATGACGTCGTACGCGCCGCCGTAGGCCTTGCGGGTGATGACGGTGACCAGCGGCACCGTGGCCTCGGCATAGGCATAGATGAGCTTGGCGCCGCGGCGGATGATGCCGTCCCACTCCTGGTCCGTGCCGGGCAGGAATCCGGGTACGTCGACGAACGTGAGGACGGCGATGTTGAAGGCGTCGCAGAAGCGCACGAAACGAGCCGCCTTCTCGGAGGCGTCGATGTCGCGGGTCCCGGCGAGCTGCAGCGGCTGGTTGGCGACAACGCCGACCGAGTGACCCTCGATCCTGCCGAAGCCCACCACGATGTTGGGCGCGAAGAGAGCCTGGACTTCGAGGAACTCGGCGTCGTCCAGGACCGCTTCGAGAACCGACCGCATGTCGTAGGGCTGGTTGGGGGAGTCCGGTATAAGGGTGTCGAGCGCCCGGTCGACGTCGGTGAGCGCCAGATCGGGCTCGTCCTCGTAGGCGGGCGGGTCCTCGAGGTTGTTCTGCGGCAGGTAGGACAGCAGGGCCTTGACGAAGTCGAAGCCATCCGCCTCGTCAGTCGCGAGGTAGTGGGCATTGCCGCTCTTGTGGTTGTGCGTGCGCGCGCCGCCCAGGTCCTCCATCGAGACGTCCTCGCCGGTCACGGTCTTGATCACATCGGGACCGGTGATGAACATGTGCGAGGTCTTGTCCACCATGACCGTGAAGTCGGTGATGGCGGGTGAGTAGACCGCCCCGCCCGCACACGGTCCCACTATGAGCGAGATCTGCGGGATGACTCCGGACGCGTGCACGTTGCGCCGGAAGATCTCGGCATACAGCCCGAGCGCGACGACTCCCTCCTGGATACGGGCGCCGCCAGAGTCGTTGACGCCGATGAGGGGACAGCCGGTTTTGGTGGCCAGGTCCATGACCTTGACGATCTTCTCCCCGAAGACCTCCTCGAGACTGCCGCCGGAGACCGTGAAGTCCTGCGCGAAGACGCAGACCTGGCGGCCCGCGACGGTGCCGTACCCGGTCACCACACCGTCACCGTAGGGACGGTTGTCCGCCATGGCGAAGTTGGTGGACCGGTGGCGGGCCAGCTCGTCGAGCTCCACGAACGACCCCTCGTCGAGCAGCATCGCGACGCGCTCACGGGCGGTGAGCTTGCCCTTCGCATGCTGCTTCTCGATGGCCCGTGCCGAGCCCGAGTGCACGGCCGCATCGAGGCGCTGACCCAGGTCGGCGAGCTTGCCCGCGGTCGTGTGGATATCGGTGTCGCTCACGCTCGGCAGCGTAGCGTGGGCCGCGATGTCCTCCCGGTACGCCGACCTCGACCGTCCACCCCTGCACTCCGACGCTCTGCGAGGCGCTCTCGTCGTACCAGGGTCGCTCTGGACCCGGCTGGACGTGGTCGACGAGACGGCTTCGACGAACGCGCTGCTCAAGGAGTGCGCGCGAAGAGGCGGCAGCACCGGTTCAGTCGTCATCGCGGAGCACCAGATCGCTGGTCGGGGACGACTGGGTCGCACCTGGACCGCAGCACCACGGTCGAGCCTGACGATGTCGGTGCTGGTCCGCCCGTACGACGTGGACGTGACCCGCTGGCCGTGGATCCCCTTGCTGACCGGTTTGGCGGTGGCAGCCGCCATGCGTCGTGAGGCCTTCGTGGATGCGGAGGTGAAGTGGCCCAACGACGTCCTCGTGGGCGGGAGAAAGCTCGCCGGGGTGCTCGTCGAGCGGGTTGAAAACCCGACCGAACGTGCGGCTGCCGTGATCGGGATCGGGATCAACGTGTCGCTGCGTCGCGACGAGCTGCCGGTCGCCACGGCGACCTCGCTGGCCCTGGAGGGGTCGGCGACCACGGACCGGACCTTGTTGGCCAAGGCGGTCCTGCGTGCGCTCGAAGGTCTGCTGACGCAGTGGGAAGGTGTCGCCGGCGACCCAGGTGTCGGTCTGTCCGCCGCGTACAGGGAGGCGTGCGGAACGCTCGGCCGTCGCGTCCGGGTGGAGCTCCCCGGCGGTAGTGCGGTAGAGGGTGACGCCGTTGGCATTGACGGCTCGGGGCGGCTGCTTTTGCGCTCGGGAGGTACCGAACACGCGTACGGCGCAGGTGACGTCGTGCATCTGCGCCCATTGGCATGACACGATTCGTACAAGGGTCCGAGGTCGTCGAACAAGTGGGTGGGCCGTCAACCGCGCTGACGTCGCAGGAGGAAGCCATGGCTATCTCACCGAAGCTGCTGGGTGAGGGCGAGCAGGTCATCGTCTCGACCCGCACTCATTGGAAGGCCCTGGGCGTGCCGGTGCTGATCTTCATCCTGACCTGCGGCCTCGCGGGCTTCCTGCTTGCGGTGCTGCCTTCCGGAGACGCGCACGACGTGCTGATGTGGATCGTGCTGGGAGTCGCGGGGTTGGTGATCCTCTGGTTCACCCTGCGACCGCTGCTGGTGTGGCTCACCGCGTCGTACACCGTGACCAACCGGCGACTCATCAACCGCTCGGGCGTCTTCACACGCAGCGGACGCGACATTCCGCTGCACCGCATCAACGACGTGAGCTACGAACGCGACCCGCTCGACCGGTTGCTCGGATGCGGCACGCTGGTCATCTCCGACGCGAGTGAACAGGGCCGGTCGGTGCTGCCCGATGTACCGCACGTAGAGAAGCTGCAGCTGGTGATCACCGATCTGCTCTTCGGCGATCCCGACGACGGCGACGACGACGGGACGCCGCCGCATCCGCTCGAACCTCGGCCCCGGTGACCGAACAAGACCCTGACGACTCAACCGCCCGACAGCCCTCAACGTACGGCGGGGGACCCGCTGGCGGGCGGGTCTCCGACGTCGGTCTCGAGCACGCGATCTGGGGGCAGCGACCGAGCCTGACGATGGACGAGGCAGTCGGAGGCGACGGTGACGCCTTCGAGACGGCGCAGCGGCTGTGGCGTGCGCTGGGGTTCCCCGACCCCGGCGACAGCCGTGCATTCACCGTCGCGGACTCCGACGCCATCGCGGTCCTCACCCGGCTCGTCGCCTCCGGGGGGGTGGACCTCGACATCGTCGTCAAGCTCACCCGGGCCGTCGGCCACACGATGGCCCGGCTCGCCGACTGGCAGGTGGCCACTCTCAGCGAGTACGTCGAGCGGTTGGAGCACAGCGAACAGGCGCCCGGTTCCCGGTCGGAGACCTTCCGGAACGTCATCCGACGCGTCGAGGTGCCCTTCGAGGCACTGATGGCCCACGCCTGGCGGCGTCACCTGGCCGCCGCCGTCGGACGCGTCGAGCTGTTGGACGCCGAGGACACCGAGCTGCACACCACGACGGTCACCGTGGGGTTCGCGGACCTGGTGAGCTTCTCGCGACTGTCCAACGGCATCGACGAGGTCGACCTCGCCGATCTGGTCGAGCGTTTCGAGTCCGCGTGCGCCGACGTGGTGACCGCTGGCGGTGGTCGCGTCATCAAGACGCTCGGTGACTCCGTGCTCTTCGTTGCAGCCGGCCCACGAGAAGGAGTCGACATCGCCAGCGACCTGGTGAGCAGGATCGGCGGTGACACTGCGCTGCCTGACGTGCATGTGGGGCTCGCCACCGGCCCGGTGGTGATGCGGATGGGTGACGTCTTCGGACCGCCGGTCAACCTGGCGAGCCGATTGACCGACGTGGCCCGCCGCAACCGGGTGATCTGCGACGTAGAGACCTCGGACGTCATACGCGAGACCGCGGGGTATGCCGTCCGACCCCTGACCGAGCGCGTCGTGCATGGCTTCGGCACCGTGCAGCCGATCTCGGTGCGCCGCCTCTGACCAGGTCTCCGAATGCCCCAAGCGGATGCGGCCCGATGTTGGACGGAGGTTGCGCGGCGGCCATCTCCGGCGCCCATTACAGTGGCCGGATCAACCTCGACGACGCTGCGGATCCGATATCCCGTAACCCTGACCGGGACGAGCTCATCGCTTCTCCCGGGGCGACAACGACTGGCATCGGCGACCTGGCCTTCCTCTCCGACTGCCGTTCCGCCGCTTTCGTGTCACGCCAGGGCAGCGTCGACTGGTGGTGCGCCCCGCGACTGGACTCCCCGTCGGTCCTCGGACGTCTGCTCGACCCAGGAGCCGGCCACTGGGAGCTGTGCCCGGTCGAGCCGTCGACGTGTGAACGGAGCTACGCCGACGGCGGACTCGTGCTGCTGACGCGGTACGTGACGGCAAGTGGCGAGGCACTCGTGCGAGACGCGCTGGCTCTCGAGCCAGGTGCTCGTGGCCATGATCTCGGGCGCCGCTCACCCGGCATCCTCGTCCGCGAGGTGCGCGGGATCACAGGTTCGGTTGCCTTCGCCACTGAGCTGGTCCCGCGGTTCGAGTACGGCCTGACGGCGGCGCGCGCGCGTCTCGAGGGCACCACGGTCGTCATGGCGGCCGGTCCTGTCACCCTGCGCTTCGAGGCGTCCTGTCCCGTCGAGTGCGACGAAACCTCGGTAGGTGCTCGATTCACCGTCTCGGAGGGTGACACCGTCGGCCTTCGCCTCGCCGCTCAACCGTCGTACCACGCCGTCGCGCCGGTCGACGCGGACGCGGCCGCACTGCTCGACGACACCACCGAGGGGTGGTCATCCTGGTCGTCGCAGCACAAGGGGATCGAGGGTCCGCACCGGGATCTGGTGGCCAGGAGTGCGATCGTCCTCCAAGGGCTGACCTACGCCCCGAGTGGGGCTGTCGCCGCCGCGGCCACAACGGCGCTGCCGGAGGAGATCGGCGCCGACCGCAACTGGGACTACCGCTACGCCTGGCTTCGCGACATCAGTATCACGATGCGCGCCCTCTGGATCGCCGCATGCCCGGACGAGGCGGACCGGTTCTTCTCCTGGATCGCCTCCGCGGTAGGACGCCTCGGGGACTCCTCGGTCCAGATCATGTTCGGCGTGGAGGGGGAGCGCGACCTCACCGAACGCGAGCTCGACCACCTGTCCGGCTTTCGCGACAGCACACCGGTTCGGGTCGGCAATGACGCCTGGGACCAGCGCCAGCTCGACGTGCCCGGGGAGGTGCTGGACGCTGCGCATCAGCTACGGGAGCAGCTCGAGTTCGACGAACAGACCGCTGAGCTGCTGGTGAGCCTGGCCGAGCGCGCCTATGACGACTGGCAGCAGCCCGATGCGGGCATGTGGGAGGCGCGCGACAGCGAACGCCACTACGTGTCGTCGAAGGTGTTCTGCTGGGTGGCTCTCGACCGGGCCATTCGGCTCGCGCCGCTCCTGGGAACCTCGGCCGATGCTGGCACCGTGCAGCGTTGGGCGACCGGACGGGACGAGATTCGCCACGTCGTGCTCGAGAGGGCCTGGAGTGACAAGGCAGGGGCGTACACCGGTGCGCTGGACTCCGACGAGCTCGACGCCTCCGTGCTCGTCCTGCCGCTCGTCGGCTTTGTCGAGGCCGACGAGCCACGCATGCTGGCGACGATCGATGTCATCGAGAGCAAGCTCGGTCGAGACGGCACCGTACGCCGCTGGGACGCCGAGCCGGCAGGCTTCTTCCTCTGCAGCTTCTGGCTGGTCGAGTGCCTGGCACTGGCCGGGCGGCGAGACCGCGCCGCGCGCTGGTTCGACCGCACTCTGAGCTTCTCCGGTGAGCTGGGGCTACTGGCTGAGCAGATGGATGCCGCCACCGGCGAGCAGCTCGGCAACATCCCTTCAGGCGTTCTCCCACGTTAGCCTCGTCAACGCGGCCTGGCGGCTCCACTCCACCTCAGGCTCAACTCCGCAACCCAAAGAGCGTACGTGAGCCGTCGCCTCACGGAGAATGGTTCGGCTCGAGCGGCCGGCAGAGTCGGCTCGGCTCGGTTCGGTCACCGGCGAGAGTCGAGCAGCTCACTGCGGGGCGGCGGTGGCGGCGTCGGTGACTCCCTGAAGACAAAGGTGCGGTAGCCCCAGAACCGGAACACCATGCCGAACACCAGCCCAAACCCGTTGGCCGAGACGTTGTCGGCCAACGGGCTGCGCAGGTCGAGGGCGTAGTGCGACACCGCGAGGAAGGCGAGCGAGATCACCATGCCGATGCCGTTGAGCACGAAGAACAGGGTGAGCTCTCGGCGGGCTCCCGACCGGGGCCGGTCCGCCCAGGTCCAGTGCCGGTTGCCGAGGTAGGTCACGACGGTGGCAGCGGTCACGGAGATCGCTTTGGCCGTGAGAGGCTTGTGCTCCAGCAGACCAGGGGTGCCGGCGTACCGCAGGATGTTGAACAGCCCCACATCGATGACGAATCCGAGGCCACCGATGACTCCGAATTTAAAGGCCTCGTGAGCCAGTGCCCTCAGCCGATCCAGCAACGATGGGCTCCTTCAGGAGGTGGGCGCCTACGGGCACGTCTAGGTGAGGGAACGTACGACTCCACGGCAGCTTCAGAATAAGGGCAGAAACTGACAAGGGGCTGAGAGGCTGAGAGGCCTACGCAGGCTCTGCATGACGAACGCTGCGGATACTGTGTCGGCCGTGGAGACCCCGGTCGTCGGCGTCGTGGGTGCCGGCCAGCTGGCGCGCATGATGCAACCTGCCGCCATCGCGCTCGGTGTGCCGCTGAGACTGCTGTCCGAGGGAGCCGACAGCGCCGCCTCCCAGGTCATCGTGGACAGCCAGGTGGGGGATTACACCGACCTCCCCTCGCTGCGTGAATGGGCGCGCGGATGCGCCGTCGTCACCTTCGACCATGAGCACGTGCCCACCAGCCACCTCGAGCAGCTCGCCGCTGACGGAGTGACCTGCCGCCCGGGTCCGGCTGCGCTCGTGCACGCGCAGGACAAGTCGGTCATGCGCCGACGCCTGGACTCTCTCGGCGTCGCCAGCCCCCGGCACGCGGTGGTCACCGACGCCGCCGCCGTCACGAGCTTCGCGGCCGCGGGCGGCGGGTTCCCGGTCGTTCTGAAGACAGCCCGCGGCGGGTACGACGGCAAGGGCGTCTGGCGGGTCACCGACCCAGCCGCGGCGACGGCGGTGTTCGCTGCAGCGGGTCCCGGCGCCAGCTTGCTCGCCGAGGAGTGGGTCGACTTCTCCCGCGAGCTGTCTGCCCTGGTTGCACGGGCCCCGAGCGGCCAGCTCGCTGCCTATCCGGTTGTCCAGAGCACCCAGCACGACGGCGTCTGCGTCGAGGTGGTGGCGCCGGCTCCTGGGCTGGACGCCGACCTTGCTATCGAGGCTCAGCAGGTCGCCATGCACGTGGCCGACGCTCTCGAGGTGACCGGCATCTTGGCGGTGGAGCTCTTCGAGACCCGCGACCGGCGGATTCTTGTCAACGAGCTGGCGATGCGCCCGCACAACACCGGACACTGGTCGATCGACGGCGCGGTGACCAGTCAGTTCGAGAACCACCTCCGAGCCGTGCTGGACCTCCCTCTGGGCTCACCGGCGGCGCGTGCCCCGTGGACGGTGATGGTCAACATCCTCGGCGGATCGGCTCCGACGCTGTACGACGGCTACCCTCATGTCCAGGCCCGGGACCCACGGCTGCGTGTGCACCTCTACGGCAAACAGGTCAAGCCTGGTCGCAAGGTCGGTCATGTCACCGTCTTCGGTGACGACCTCGACGACCTGCTGGAGCGGGCTCGTCACGCCGCGTACTGGTTCCAGGGCGACCTGGCCGACGAGGAGGGCTGAGTGTGGTGACGGAGGCGACCGGATCCCGGGCTGCACGGCCACAGGTCGGCATCGTGATGGGCTCGGACTCCGACTGGCCCACGATGAAGGCGGCGGCAGAGGTCCTGGCGGAGTTCGAGGTGGCCTTCGAGGCAGACGTCATCTCCGCGCACCGAATGCCGGCACGGATGCTCGACTTCGGCCGAACAGCCGCCGACCGGGGCCTTCGCACTATCATTGCCGGCGCCGGAGGCGCAGCCCATCTGCCGGGCATGCTCGCTTCGGTCACCCCGCTGCCCGTCATCGGAGTACCCGTGCCGCTCCGGCACCTCGACGGGTTGGACTCATTGCTGTCGATCGTCCAGATGCCGGCAGGTGTGCCTGTCGCGACAGTGTCGATCGGGAACGCCCGCAATGCCGGGCTGCTGGCGGTGCGCATCTTGGCCGTAGGTGATCCGGTGCTGCTGAAGCGGATGCGTGATTTTCAGACCTCCCTCGAGCAGAGCGCGGCTGCCAAGGGTGCGGTGGTCCGGCAGGCAGGCGACGCGCTGGGCGAGCATCACTAGCATCGAGTCCTAGGCCGCGAAGGGACGTTCATGAGCACTGCGCCCGACATCGTCTATCTGCACATCGGTCTGCACAAGACCGGGACGACGTACCTGCAGAACGTGCTGCGCGCCAACCGGGAGCTGCTGCTGGAGCAGCGCGTGGATTTTCCCGGCGGCCCGGGCGGGCCAGTTCAGGCCTTTGCCGTGTGGGACCTTCAGGGGCGACGACCGCGCGGCGCCGACGACGCGCGCATCGCCGGTTCCTGGACCTCTCTGGTCGACGCGGTCAACATCTCCGGCTGCCCCACGGCGCTGATCTCCGAGGAACGGCTGAGCTTGTCCACGCGCAAGCAGGTCAGGCAGGCCGTGTCGTCGTTCCCGGACTCGGACGTCCACGTCGTTGTGACGGCGCGGGACCTCGGTCGCGTCGCTGTGTCGGCGTGGCAGGAGGAGGTCAAGAACGACCAGACCTGGACCTGGCAGGAGTTCGTCGACGCGGTCAAGGATCCAGACAAGCTCGCGGTCAGCCCGGCACGTGGCTTCTGGCTCCGGCAGGACCTGGTCACCATCTGTCAGACATGGGAGTCGGCCGTTCCGCCGGAGCGGTTGCACCTCGTGACCGTGCCGCAGTCGGGCAGCTCGCCGCAGGTCCTGCTGGACCGGTTCGCATCGGTGGTGGGGTTCGACGCGTCGGTCCTGACCGAGCAGCCGGCGTGGAACAACGAGACAGTGGGCGTGGCCGCGACCGAGGTGCTGCGCCGGGTCAACGAGAGGCTGGACCGTCGGCTCAACCAACGCCAGTACGACCGGGTGATCAAGCTCACCGTCGTGCAGATGCTCGCCAAGAGAACCGAGCCGGTGCGGTTCACGCTGCCGGCCGAGGAGTTGCCATGGGCGATCGCACGGGCCGCCGAGATGATCACCGCATTGAGGTCGCGCCCGTACGCCGTCGTGGGTGACCTCGACGAGCTGCGCCCTCAGCATCGTCCGGGAGGCCGTCGCCCTGACGACGCCACCGACGTCGAGCTGCTGGAGGCGGCTGTCGACGGTCTGGCGTTGCTCGCGGAGCGCTACGCGGCCACGTGGTGGCTGCGCAAGAAGGCAGACGTCACCGACTCGACCGACCGTCCTGTCAAGCTGGCGAGCGCAGCGCGGGGGGCGGTGTTCCGCACCCAGCGCCGCGCCGCCGACCTGGCCGACCGCAGTCCCACCGCCGCCCGGGCGATGAGCCTCGTCTCGAAGGCGACCAGGCGTACTCCCAGGGCCGCGGACCGCGGCGGATCGGCGGCGCCGCCCTCGTGACGTCGGCACCTCTTCGGCCGCTACGGCCGGTCTAGAATCTCATCGTGGTCGACGAGCACCCCTTGTTCGAGCTGTCTGAGGAGCACCAGGCGATCCGCGCGGCCGTCAGGGAATTGTGCGACGCCAAGGTCGCGCCGCACGCGGCCGAGGTTGACGAGAGCGGCTCGTTCCCACAAGCCGCCTACGACGCTCTGACGGCCGCCGACTTCCACGCCCCGCACATCCCCGAGGAGTACGGCGGAGCCGGTGCCGACGCCCTGGCCACCTGCCTTGTGATCGAGGAGGTCGCGCGCGCCTGCGCCTCGTCGTCGCTCATCCCCGGGGTCAACAAGCTGGGGACCCTGCCGCTGCTTCTGAGCGGTACCGAGGAGCTCAAGGTGGCATTTCTGCCTCCGGTGGCGCGTGGTGAGGCGATGTTCTCGTACTGCCTCTCGGAGCCCGATGCCGGCTCGGACGCCGCCAGCTTGCGCACGCGTGCACGGCGTGACGGCGACGGGTACCGCCTGGACGGGGTGAAACGGTGGATCACCAACGCAGGTGTCTCGCGCTACTACACCGTCTTCGCGGTGACTGACCCTGATCGACAGGCGGACGGCATCTCGGCCTTCGTCGTCGACCGCGACGATGCCGGCGTCTCGTTCGGCGCGCCGGAGAAGAAGCTGGGCATCAGAGGCTCCCCGACCTGCGAGGTCTACCTCGATGACGTGTGGCTTCCCGCCGACCGGCTGGTCGGCGACGAGGGCACCGGATACGACACGGCGCTTCGCACCCTCGACCACACGCGGGTCACGATCGCTGCCCAGGCCGTTGGCATCGCTCAGGGAGCACTCGACTCCGCGCTGGACTACGTCCAGGAGAGGCAACAGTTCGGCCGGGCTGTGGCCGACTTCCAAGGGGTGCAGTTCATGCTCGCGGACATGGGCATGCGGCTCGAGGCTGCCCGGCAGCTGACGTACGCCGCCGCTGGCCGGTCCGACCGGGACGACGCCGACCTGCGCTTCTTCGGCGCGGCTGCCAAGTGCTTTGCCTCCGATGTTGCCATGCAGGTCACCACCGACGCGGTGCAGCTGCTTGGCGGTTATGGCTACACCAGGGACTACCCGGTGGAGCGGATGATGCGCGACGCCAAGATCACGCAGATCTACGAGGGCACCAACCAGGTCCAGCGCATCGTGGCCGCTCGCCAACTCCTCGACGGCGTGCAGAGACGCCTCTGACGCCACTGGGCGTCTGGTGGAGGACGGCTTGGGCACAACGGTTTCACAGCTTCGACAAAGGGTTTCACAACTTCGACAAGGGTTCGACCTCGAGGAGGAAACGACGTGACCACAGCACGAGACCTGATGACCCCCGGCGTCCAGTGTGTGCGCGAGGACCAGACCCTGCTCGAGGCGGCGCAAATAATGCGTGACCTCGACGTCGGGGCGCTTCCCATCTGCGGCGCGGACGAACGGCTCAAGGGTGTGCTCACCGACCGCGACATCGTCGTACGCGCGATCGCCGAGGGGCGAGACGTGGGCTCGACGAGCGCCGGGGACCTGGCTCAGGGCAAGCCGGTGACCATCGGCGCCGATGACTCGGCCGAGGAGGCACTGCGCACGATGGCCAAGTACCAGCTCCGTCGCCTTCCCGTCATCGACGGTCATGACCTCGTGGGCATGGTGGCTCAGGCCGACATCGCCCGGGAGCTATCCCCTGCGGCGGTCGGTGCGGTGTTGCGAGAGGTCTCCGAGGACTGAGATCGCTCGCCAGCGACGGAGTCAGAACCAGCTGAGATGCAACCGCCGTGGTGACCGGAGCAGTATGAACCAGGGGCTGGTGCTGCTGGCTGCCCGAGCGGAGATCTGGCGCGGTCGCCCGCTAGGCGCAGAGCCGGGTGATACGCCCCAGCGATGACCTGCGTGCAGGCGGGTCAGTCACTCTTCCCTCACTGCACGCTGCAATCGATGGACGCCGTGTCGTCCTCGCGCACCGCCTTGAACAGCGCAGCCGCCTTGGCCTTGTCCCAGATGACCGATGAACCGGCAGACGTCGAGGCGCCCAGGTCGCTGTAGGGCACCACGCAGCGCTTGGCGTCGGAGCCACCGGTGTGAGCCATCGCCCAGCCGAAGCGGGCCAGGTCGATGGGTCCGACGTTCTCGCCCACCTGCAGAGAGTCCGCCGCCGCCCGGTTGACCGCGAGGTATCGCCAGGGCAGAACGATTGTCTGCCACGAGGCCGCCTTGGCTCCTGCCTTGGTGATCACCTCACGCTGGTGCAGCGCACGCGTCACGTCGCCCAACGCAAAGGCGCGTGACCGCGAGTAGCTCAGCGCAGTGTGCCCGTCCACGTCCTGACAGCCCTTGGCGAGATCGAGGTTCCCCGCCATCGGATCCTGGATGGCGGTCTCGGGACAGATCTCGATGCCGCCCACGGCGTCGATCGCAGTCACGAAGCCGGTGAACCCGATCTCGACGTAGTCGTCGATCCGGATGTCGGTCGCCTGTTCGACGGTCTGCACGAGCAGCTCTGGGCCGCCGTAGGCATAGGCGGCGTTGATCTTGCCCTGGCCATGCCCAGGAATGTCGACGAAGGAGTCGCGCGGGATCGACAACAGCAGCTTCGGCCCGTCGCCACCGGGAACGTGCAGAAGAATGATCGTGTCGGTGCGCTGACCGGCCGCGTCGCCCGTGCCGAGATCGGCCTCCTGCTGCTTGGTCAAGCCCTCCCGGCTGTCGGACCCGACCAGCAGGTATGTCGTCCCGCCTGTGTCGGGAGGTCGGTCGCCACTCGGCTCGGCGTCCACCTTCGACACGTGCTGCCATGTCCAGATCGGCACGACCAGCAAGAAGACCAGCCAGGCCACGATCAGCAACAGAACGCCCCTGACCCACCAGTTGCGCTTGCGTCGGCGTGGCGGGGCGGGCGTCGCACTAGCGCCTGGAGGCAGAGTCGGAGGGCGAGGCCCGCTTGCGGCCCCCTGGCTCGGAGTGGCGAAGCGTGGCGGGGCCGAGGTGCTCGGCGGAGCCGGGTTCGCAGCTGCGGCCGGTTGGACGGCAGCGGGCGGGGACGGGTAGGTACCGCCGAACGACCGTGGCTGCGGCGGCTCGACGGGCTGGACCCGGGTCGGTGGTTCATCAGGCTGGTTCGGAGCCGGTGGTTGGCGCTGGATGAGCTGCGTCTCGTCTGGTTCATCAGGCTGGTTCGGAGCCGGTGGTTGGCGTTGGATGAGCTGCGTCTCCTGGGGGTCCGGAGGCTGCTCTGAGGCGTACGAGGGCGCTGACCTGTCCGATGTGGCCGATGGCTCCGCCCGCTGGTCGGCATACAACCAGTCGTACTCGGGGTCGTTCGGGTTCTGCCGGTCGGCCATGCGGTCACGCTACCTGCCGGCGTAAGGCGTTCAGGCGCGGCGCGACAGCCAGACGATGGCCGTCAGGTAGCTCACGCCACCGAGCGCACCCAGCTAGGAGTAGGGGCACCGTCACCGCCGCGAGCGACCTCCACGACGAAACCGACGAGGACCGACATGATGACGACCGCTCCGCAGATGGCCGTTGTCGCGAAGGTCGAGGGCGTTGATGCGCTGGCCGACGACGAGATAGGCCACTGCGAAGGCGAGGGAGACAGCGGGCAGGAGGTACTCACCGGAACTGCGGCGCCGGTCAGCAGGCGGGATCGGGGTCTGAGTCGTCATGGAAGATCTCCTCTATCCGTGCGTCGAAGTACCGGGCGAGCGCGAAGGCCAACGGCAGCGAGGGCAGGTACCGGCCGGTCTCGATCGAGTTGACAGTTTGCCGAGAGACGCCTATCGCTGCCGCCAGGTCTGCCTGGGAGAGGGTGCGGCTCACCCGTCGGCTGCGAATCTCGTTGCGCATCTAAGCTCCTCGGTGACAAGGCACCTTGTCCCTCATGATGACAAGCATGCTTGACATCATGAGGGACGTCAACAGTCTCGGCGGGTCGACAGCTCGAGTCGCGATCAACTGGCCATACTGGGCCGGTGCCTGCCCTACCTCTGTCGCTCGAGGGTGCGACCGCCGCGGACGCAGGGCTGATCGCCCGCAAAGTCCGGTTCCGGCGTGCACTCAGCCTGCTCGCGATGACGCTTGTGGCTCCGGGCAGTGCGCAGCTCGTCGCCGGCAGCCGACGCCTCGGCCTGATCGCACTGCGCCTGTTCGCGCTCTCGCTCCTGGGTACGGTCGTGCTGGCCACGATGGCCTTGTTCTGGCGAGGCGAGCTGATCACTGTCTTCACGTCGCTTACCTGGTTGCGGGTCCTCAGGTTCGTGCTGGTTGCCGTGGCCGTCGGCTGGGCACTCCTCATCATCGACGCCTGGCGCATCGCGGACCCGCTTGGTCTGGGCCAGCGCCAGCGGCTCACCGTGGCCGTCCTCAACGGCATCACCTGCTTCGGGTTGACCGGGGCGCTGCTGTTCGCCAGCCACCTCGTGGCTGTGCAACGCGACTTCATCCAGTCGGTGTTCGGCTCCGGCGCTGCGTCGAGTGCTGCCCACGGTCGTTACAACGTGTTGCTCCTCGGTGGCGATGCGGGACCCGAACGCGTCGGGTTGCGGCCCGACAGCATCACGGTCGCGAGCATCGACGAGGTGACCGGGCGCACGGTGCTGCTCGGGCTGCCACGCAACCTGGCCGACGTACCTTTCCCAGGGAACACGGTCATGCACGCTCAGTTTCCAAACGGCTTCCACTGTGACGGCTGCTATCTCAACGGTGTGAACACCTGGGCCACGGACCACGCCGACCTGTTCGGCCGGTCAAAGGACCCAGGGATCGAGGCGACCACCCAGGCAGTGGAGCAAATCACCGGCCTGACCATCAGCTACTTCGCGCTCGTCGACCTCAAGGGTTTTCAGGATCTCGTCGACGCCGTAGGTGGGGTCACGGTCAAAGTGGCCGAGCGCATCCCGATCGGCGGCGTAGGAGGTCCGATCTCCGGGTGGATCGAGGCAGGCAGGCAGCACCTCGACGGGTACCAGACGCTTTGGTACGCCCGCAGCAGGGCCACCTCGGACGACTACTCGCGGATGGCCCGGCAGAAATGTGTCATGAACGCGATGCTGCAGCAGCTCGACCCGCGCCGAGTCGTGACCAACTTCGGCGACATCGCCCAGGCGGGCAAGCAGGTGATCTCGACGTCGATCCCCGCCAGCGAGCTGGACACCTTCGTCAAGCTGGCGCTCAAGGCACGCACGCTGCCGCTTTCCACCGTGTCGTTCGTGCCGCCGAAGATCGACACCGGCAACCCCGACTGGGCCCTCATCCGGTCGATGGTTGCCGACGCCCTCGCGGCGTCTGAGTCCAAGGATGCTGGTACGCCGAGCTCACCGCACAAGAAGCGGCATCACGGCGCCAACTCGAGCTCCGACCTGGCCGACAGCTGCTGATCGAGCGCGCGCGAACGCCGTACGATGGGTCGCCGGCCGCTGAGGCCGTTACACGCCGGACGTTTCGTCCATCGTGGCGAGCACGAGAGGTGCGCTTCCACGTGTCGCAGGCCGAGCTCGTCACCGCCGTCTGCGTGACGTGGAACCGTCGTGACCTGCTGACCGAGTCGCTCACCGCCGTCGCCCGGCAGTCGTCTCCACCACATCGGGTGGTCGTGGTGGACAACGCCTCAGAGGACGGCACTTCCGCCCTGGTCCGCTCGAGCTTTCCCGAGGCGGACCTGGTTGTGGCGGCACGCAACACCGGCGGCGCGGGCGGCTTCGCGATCGGTATCGGTGAGGCGCTCAAGCAGCCCTGTGACCTGCTGTGGCTGATGGACGACGACACAGTGCCCGAGTCGGGTGCCTTGCAGGCGCTGCTGGAAGCGCGGGCTCATGCGCCCCAGCGGCCGGTCCTGGTTGCGTCACGGGTGCTCTGGACGGACGGCCGCGACCATCCGATGAACACTCCTCGGACCAAGCCCTGGGCCGGCGCGAAGGAGAGAAGCGCGGCCCGGCGAGTCGACAGTGTGCCCATCCGCTCCGCATCATTCGTGTCTGTGCTCGTCGAGGCGGACGCGGTGCGAGAGTCCGGGCTGCCGATCGCGGACTACTTCTTGTGGAACGACGACTTCGAGTTCACCACCCGACTGGCTCGGGGGCGCCGTGCCCTCTACTGCCCGGACTCGATCGTCATCCACAAGACGAGAACGTTTGGTGCCACCGACGCGGACCCGGGCGCCCGGTTCTACTACGAGGTGCGCAACAAGGTGTGGCTGTTCAGCCGGTCTTCCGGGTTGGCACCGGCCGAGAAGCTGGTGTACGCCGCCTCGACCCTGCTGCGTTGGGCCAGAACCCTCGGCTCCTCGTCCGACCGGCGTGCCCTGCTCCGCGCCGCGGCCAGAGGGTTGGCGCACGGGCTGCGAGGTGCCCCGCGTGCCACGCCGGACGTGATCGCGGAAGCGACAGTGGCAGTCACGCCTCCGCCGCTGACCCATGAGGGCGACGAACCGGTGGAGGCGTCGCAGGATGAGTGAGCCCTTCAGCCTGCTGATGAGCGTCTGGGGAGGCGACGACCCAGGCTTCCTCGACGCCGCGTTCCGCTCTGTGGTTCACGAGCAGATCCGCAGGCCCGACGACGTGGTACTCGTGCAGGACGGCCCGGTGCCCGACCCCCTCGCGCAGGTCATCGGTCGCCTCGTGGACAGCGCTCCTGTCCCCACCACCTTGCTGGCGCTCGACGCGAACGTCGGCCTGGGCAGTGCCCTCGACCAGGGCATGGCGGCCTGCGCACACGACATCGTGGCCAGGATGGACGCCGACGACATCGCGCTCCCGCACCGCTTCGCCGTCCAGGTACCCTTGGTGGAGCAGGGTGTGGACCTCGTCGGCTCCTCTTTGCTTGAGTTCGGATCTGGACCGGACGACATCGTCGGCAAGCGCGTACCGCCCATCGACCAGCGGAGCATCGTCCGCTACGCCCGGTTCCACCAGCCCTTCAACCACCCCACCGTGGTCTACCGTCGGCGCGTCGTCGAGGCCGCCGGTGGGTACCGACACCTCGCGCTCATGGAGGACTACCTGCTTTTCGCCAAGATGATCGGACAGGGCTGCTCGGTCGCCAACGTGGCTGAGCCACTGGTGCTCTATCGCGTGGGTGCAGGCGCGTATGCCCGTAGGGGCGGGGTGCGGCTGCTCCTGTCCGAGTGGCAGCTGCAGCGACAGCTGCTCGCCCAGGGGTTCACCTCACGGCCGCAGTTCGTGCGCAACGTGGTGGTGCGTGGAGGCTACCGACTGGTGCCTGAAACCGTGCGCAAGGCGGCATACCGCGCCTTGGTCGCGCGCAAGGGGGAGCGCTGACGTGGATGTGACCCCCGGCACGTCCGCCGGATGCAGGGTGAGAAGCCCTGCAAGACTTAGACTTGGGCGGGTTTGCGCCGCCTGAGTCGTCCGGGGAGGCCTGTCGAGCGGGAGAGTTGGATCACGTGAACGTTGACCTCGTCGTCGTCGGATCGGGCCTGTTCGGTCTTACGATCGCCGAACGCTGTGCCAACGACCTGGGCCTGCGAGTTCTCGTGCTGGACCGGCGACACCATGTCGGCGGCAATGCCTACAGCGCGCCAGAGCCCGAGACGGGTATCGAGGTCCACCAGTACGGCGCCCACCTGTTCCACACGTCGAACGAGCGGGTCTGGGAGTACGTCAACCGGTTCACCTCGTTCACGGGCTACCAGCACCGGGTCTTCTCCATCTACGAGGGCAAGGTGTACCCGATGCCGATCAACCTCGCCACGATCTGTGAGTACTTCGGTCGGTGGATGACTCCGGACGAGGCGCGCGCGCTGGTGGCCGAGCAGGCCAGGGAGTACGACGGGTCCACCGCCTCCAACCTCGAGGAGAAGGCGATCTCCCTGATCGGCAGGCCGCTCTACGAGGCGTTCATCCGGGGCTACACCGCGAAGCAGTGGCAGACGGACCCCAAGGAGCTGCAGGCCGAGATCATCACCCGGCTCCCGGTCCGCTACAGCTTCGACAACCGCTACTTCAACGACACCTACGAGGGGCTGCCGGTCGACGGCTACACAGCCTGGCTGGAGCGGATGGTCGACCACCCCAACATCGAGGTGCGCCTCAACACCGACTTCTTCGACGTCCGCGACGACTACGTGGGCACGGTGCCGATCGTGTACACCGGCCCGCTCGACGCCTCCTTCGGCACTTCCGCCGGGGAGCTGTCCTGGCGGACCGTCGACCTGGAGGTGTCAGTGCAGAACGTCGGAGACTTCCAGGGCACGTCCGTCATGAACTACGCCGACGAGAGCGTTCCCTACACGCGCATTCACGAGTTCAGGCACTTCCACCCTGAGCGCGACTACTACCCGAAGGACAAGACTGTCATCGTCCACGAGTACTCCCGCTCCGCCGAACCCGGCGACGAGCCCTACTACCCCATCAACACCCCGGAGGACCGGGCCAAGCTCCTGCGGTATCGCGACCTGGCCAAGGCCGAGCCCAACGTGCTGTTCGGCGGGCGCCTCGGCACCTACAAGTATCTCGACATGCACATGGCGATCGGCTCGGCGTTGACGATGTACGACAACTTGCTACGCCCGCACTTCAGCGAAGGCGTGCCGCTCGAGAGCGGCGGTGTGACCGAGTGAGCGCCGACATCTTGGCCCAGACCGGCGCGCATCCACTCGGACCTCTCCAGAACCCTGGTCGGGTCGGCGGGCTGATGGACGTCTTCCGGCGTCGATATCTGCTCAAGCTGCTGGTCCGCAAGGAGCTACGGGTCCGGTACCAGGGGTCCAGCCTCGGCTTGGCCTGGTCGTACGTGAAGCCCGGTGTGCGCTTCGTCATGTACTTCTACGTCATCGGACTGCTGCTCACGCACAACCTGCCCGACCGGCCGCTGCACATCTTCTCCGGCATGATCATGGTGTCGTTCTTCACCGATGCGCTGACGTCCGGCTCGAGGTCGGTGGTGAAGAACAAGTCCCTCGTGCGCAAGATCAACCTCCCCCGCGAGATGTTCCCAGTCGCCTCGATCCTGGTGTCGGCCTACCACCTGATCCCGATGTACGTGATCGTGCTGGTCGGAGCTCTGTTGTCCGGCTGGAATCCCGATCCGTACGCGTTCGTGGCTGCGGCGATGGCGCTCGTCCTCGTGCTTGTCTGGGGGTTGGCGACGGCGTTGCTGCTGAGCGCGTGGAACGTCTACTTCCGCGACGTGTCCAACGTCGTCGACGTGATCCAGACCGTCATCACCTGGACCGTCCCGATGATCTACCCCTTCGACATCGTGATGGACAAGCTGCAGGGCACGCACGAGTTCGTCTACCAGCTCTACCTCGCCAGCCCCCTGGCGAACGCGGTACTGCTCAACAACCGAGCCTTCTGGACCCCTGCGTCGCCCACGCCCGAAAAGGCCATCACGGAGTACCTTCCCGCGCACCTGTTCGAGCGCGGCGTGGTGATGATCGCGATCGGCCTCCTCGTGCTGTGGTTCGCGCAGACCGTCTTCTCGCGGCTCGAGGGCCGGTTCGCGGAGAAGCTGTGACGACCTCGATCCTCGTCGACCACGCGACGAAGCGGTTCAGGCTCGCCAACCAGAACACGTTCAAGCGGCTTGCCGTCAACGCCCTGCGTCGCCGACCGCTCTCCACGGCCTTCACCGCCTTGGACGACATCTCGTTCGAGGTAGAGCAGGGTGAGTCGATCGGCTTGATGGGCCTCAACGGTTCCGGCAAGAGCACTCTGCTCAAGCTCATCTCCGGGGTCATGGCGCCAGACGACGGCGAGGTGAGGACGCGCGGCCGCATAGCCGGGCTGATCGAGGTCGGCGCCGGGTTGCACCCTGACCTGTCGGGCCGGGAGAACATCTTCCTCAACGGCGCAATCCTGGGCATGAGCGAGGCAGAGATCAACCGCAAGTTCGACGCGATCGTCGACTTCTCCGAGATGGAGAAGTTTCTGGACAGCGAGGTCCGGCACTACTCGTCCGGACAGTTCATGCGGCTGGCTTTTGCGACCGCGGTCCATACCGATTCAGACATCTTCTTGATCGACGAGGTTCTCGCCGTCGGCGACCAGCCCTTCCGCAAGAAGTGCATGGTGCGGATCCGTGAGCTCAAGGACGAGGGCCGCACGATGGTGTTCGTCAGCCACAACCCCAAACAGGTGCTCAAGCTCTGTAACCGGGGGCTGGTGCTCGAGGCCGGCGTGATGGTCTATGAAGGGCCGGCGGCCGGAGCGGTCGAGACCATCGGCTACGAGCTCAACGACGATGATGACGACGAGAACTGACGGACTCGGGCTGGCAGAATCGGCTGATGGCCGACGACGGGTAGCAAATCCCCGTCACGCCGCCGACGCAGGAGTCGAGTGTCGATCCCGAAGCGCTGCTTGAAGTCGCTGGTGGGAGCTCCACCACGCGTTGATGTCGTCCTCGTCGTCGGGAGCTCGGGGCGGGCCGGTGCCGTACCCCGTGGCAGGAGGTGGAAGCGAGGGATAGCGGCGACCCGTGGGGGTCGTCCAGGTGACGACACCTGTCGCATCACCTTCGACGTGCCAGCCGGGATGGTGCTTGGCCAGGTGCGACCGCTCGCAGAGTCCGTGCAAGTTCGACTCCGACGTCAGGCCGGCATCCGCAGCGGCCTGGATGTGGTCCAGATCGCGGACCCGCGCGTCGCACACCGGCATCCGGCAGTGCCGGTCGCGGCATGTGGTGGCATGGATCAGCCCCGCAGTCGGTGAGTAACGCGCCGGATCGGCAACCATGACTGCACCACTGAGTGGGTCGCAGAGCAGGCGGCTGAGAGTCGCCTCGCCAGAGGCGAGGATGCGGCCGACGGCACGTGCGTTGATGGCGCCGTACCCCTCGAGGTGCGCGCTCCTCGAGTCCAGCCCGAGCAGGGTGCTGAGTGAGATCACCACCTGCACGGAGACAGTCGGTCGAGACCTTCCTCTGGTGCGCTCGGTTGGCTCGTCATCGGTGGTAGCGTCCTGCTCGGCTGCAACAGCGGGAACTCCGGCAGACGGTGCGACGGGCGGGCTGACAAGGAACTCGGCGATCGCGTCGCAGCGCAGCTGATCGAGTGTGCGGGGATCTCCGCTGCTCCGAAGACGTCGCGCGTGCTGGTCGACCGTTCGCCATGCTTGGACGGCTTCCTCCGCCGGCATCACGGCTGCCAACATGGCCAAATCGTCAGGGAGCGGCTTGAGGAAGGCATGCCGACTGTCGCGTGCCAGCCGAGTGCGCAGGTCGGCGTCCAGATCGACCTCGGCCACCCGGTTGCGAGCGGCTTCGATCGCTCGACCAGCGGTGAGCTCGACGGCGTCCGTGGTCACCGCCTCGTCGAGAGTCTGCCGGGCGTCAACTGGAAGTCGGCGAGTCGCTTGAGCAACCATCATCGCCACAAAGGGCGACACCTGCCCGAGATGAAGTGCCTCGCTCAGGTCGTGGTGCACCTCGTGCAGGTCTCGCGCGAGCGCCAGCTGCCGGCTTGCTGACGTGGGGGAGATGCCCAGGGCCAGCGCTACCTCCTCGGCCGCGAACTTGCCGGCGGTCTCGTCGAGACTCGCTTCGAGCCGGGCGACGGCCGCCTTGTGGGAGGCGCTCCACTGATCGGCTCCGCACTGCTGCTCACCCGGCTCAGCGCCAGCCACCAGCTCACGGTCGGCGCCCGAGCGCGCGTCGACAAAACGACGCATGACGTCGAGGCGTTGCGCCTCGACCCAAGCCGCCACGCGGTCCCAGCCCATCAGCTGCTCGATCAGGCTGGAAGCGGCAGCCGCAGCACTCGACTCAGGCGGCATTTCCTGGACAGCCGCCAAGTCGGCGACCAGAGCCGCATCCGGAAGACGATCGAACATACAAGCGAGTTTAGTGCCCGGGACCGACAGTTCTCCGCTTCGAAGGCCATCTGTGGACGGGACCTGATGAGTGTGGGCGGTGGGTAGACCACGCTTCTGCACGACAGGTGTAGAGGCGCGACCCAACGGGTGTCGCAGCAGCCGACCGGGATGGACAGGGATGGAGGGCCGAACAGGCATCGCATCAGCTGGGAGGAAGAGACGGGCGTCGAGCCGCCCCAGGCTGTCTCGACAGCCGGGAGGAAAGGGCGGATCAGCTTGGAGGCGGTACTGGGGGCTGGCCGTGAGCGGACTCCCAGCCCTCCCATGCGGAGCTCACCATGTCGGCGAGGGTCTTGTCGGCGGTCCATCCCAAGGTGGCCTCGATCCGTCCTACGGCGGCGACGAGCCGCGCCGGATCCCCGACCCGCGGTTCGACGATCGCGGGATCCACCGCATACCCGGTCGTGGCCGCTATCTGGCGGATCACCTCCAGTACCGAGGCACCTACCCCGGTGCCGACGTTGAAGATGGTGTGGGGGCGATCGTCGGACTCGAGGTAGTCGAGCGTCGACAGGTGAGCGTGGGCGAGGTCGAGCACGTGCACGTAGTCACGGATACAGGTGCCGTCAGGAGTGTCGTAGCCGTGCCCGAAGATCTTGGGCTGCGCGCCCTCCGTCAGGGCTTTCAACACGATAGGGACCAAGTTGAGCACGGTGGGATCAGACAGCTCTGGCCAGCCTGTCCCAGCGACGTTGAAGTACCGCAAGCCCGCCCACCGCAGGCCCCAGGCGTTCGCCGCGTCGCTGCACATCCATTCGCAGATCAGCTTCGTCTCGCCGTAGGGGTTGATCGGGCGGCAGTCAGCGGCCTCGTCGAGCAGGACGTCGGGCCCGAGCTCGGGGCTGCCGTAGGTGGCCGCCGACGATGAGAACATCAGCCGCTGGACATCGGCCGACTCCATCGCCATGAGGAGGTTGGCCATGCCGCCGACGTTCTGCCGGTAGTACCAGGCAGGCCGCTGCGCGGACTCGCCGACCTGCTTCTTGGCGGCGATGTGGACGACGGCCTCGACGGCGTACTCATGCAGGAGCGCCGTGAGCTTCTCGGGTGCCTCGTCGCCGGACAGGTCGATCTGCACGAGCGGGGTGTCGCCGACGCGGTCCGCGACGCCAGTGCTCAGATCGTCGACAACGACGACATCGCCGCGCGAACGCAGCAGTCGGACCACGTGGGCGCCGATATAGCCGGCTCCGCCGGTCACCAGGACAGTCATGCCGTCACCCTAGCGAGAGAGCCTGGTCATCCGGCCACCCAGTGTAACGCGGTAGCCCGTTCCTGGCGGGCGATCCTCGCCTTGGTCGAGGCGTCACAGTTCGCCAGCAGTATGACGGACGAGCCGAGAACCAGCGGCCCCACCAACGCAGCAGCCAGGCCACCGGGCATGGTCGGGTTTGCGTCCGTGGCGAGCCGACCCCCCGTTTCCAGACCGGACTCAGCAGCCGCCAGCGCGGCCTGCTCAGCGAGTTCGGCGTGGGTGAGGGGTCCGGCCGCGGTGTGCACCGCGACGTCGTCGGAGCCGACCGCGGTCGCGATGAGCAAGGCGTCGGGCTGGCCCGGCACCTCGCGACCGAAGTCGAGCCAGCCGTCAGGCAGCGGTTGCGTGAACGGGCCACCCATCGGTCGTAACGAGCAGGCGAGCACGACGCCGTCAGCCTGGTGCTGGTCAAGGGCTGCTGCCGACCGTTGGTCGACGGCTTCCGGTCCCACCACGCTGAGCCGGACGTCGGCGTCCGAGCCGGGCAGCACCAGCTGCAGACCAGCAGTCCACCCGGCCACCAGCGTGACCGTCGACTGCCAGTGAGGGTGCAGGCTGACACCGAACCCGTCGCCCGGATCGAGCATGAGCTCATCGGAGAGCAGGTTGGCGATCTTGCTGACCCAGTTGTCAAAGGTTGTGAAGCTCAGCTCGACCCGTTCCCCGGACGTGCCGTCGTAGTAGGTGACGAGGGGCCGGCCGGGGTCGGCATGCAGCGCTGACGCCAGGGCAGGCAGGGTCCACGGCTCGATGGCGCTCACTGCGCCACTGTAGGCAGCAGGTGCCCCGCTCGAGGCGTCGGAGCCGGCTGGCGGCGCACGCGTTCGCGAGGCGGTCGGGGACTGGCACGCACATGGTTGGATGGCTCGGTGGAGGCAGTCATCGTCGCCGGTGGGCTCGGCTCGCGGTTGCTGCCTCTCACGGAGCACCGGCCCAAGCACCTGCTGCCGGTGGCCGGCATCCCGCTGGTCGCCCACCAGCTCGCCAAGCTCGCCGCCGCCGGTATCACCCGCGTGGTCCTGGCCACCAGCTACCACGCCGACCAGTTCGAACCCGTGCTCGGCGACGGTCGTGACTGGGGACTCGATCTGGTGTACCTGCGTGAGGAGCGCCCGCTCGGAACCGCGGGCGCGATCCGGAATGCGGCCGGGGCTCTGAGCTCCGGCGTCGACGAACCTGTGGTCGTCCTCAACGGTGACATCGTGAGCTCGCACGACCTGGGGGCTCAGCTGCAGCACCACGTCGCGCAGTCGGCCGACGTCACTCTGCACCTCGTGGAGGTCGCCGACCCCAGGGCCTACGGCTGCGTCCCGACCCAACCGGACGGAAGGGTCGTCGCCTTTCTCGAGAAGTCCCCCGACCCGGTGTCTCGGCAAGTGAACGCCGGATGCTACGTCTTCTCCCGTATGACGATCGACTCCATCCCACCCGGCCGGGTCGTCTCCGTCGAACGCGAGACCTTCCCCGGTCTGCTTCTGAACGGGCGCCGGCTGGTGGGCCACCTCGACCAGGCGTACTGGCGGGACCTGGGGACACCGGCCGCGTTGTGCGAGGTGTCGTCGGACCTCGTACGGGGCATCGCGACCAGCGCTGCGACCACCCGACCTCCCGGCGAGGCGTGGGTCGGCTCCCAGGCGAGCGTTGACCGCAGCGCCATCGTGCGAGGAGGCAGTGCGGTCGGTGCAGGTGCCCGGGTCGCGTCCGGTGCCGTCCTGGAGGGAAGCCTCGTCGACGAGGGGGCAACGATCGGTGCCGGGGCAACAGTGGTCGACTCCGTGGTCGGTCGCGGCGTCGTCATCGGGCCCGACGTCATCCTGCGCGACAGTGTCGTCGGGGACAATGCCGAGGTGGGGCAGGGATGTGAGCTGGTCGGCGGGGCGCGCGTGTGGTGCGACGTCACGATCCCTGCGGGCGGCGTGCGCTTCTCGTCCGGGGGCTGAGCTCAGGTCCTTCCCACCGACCGCTGAGCGCTGCGGCTAGTGGAAGAGCCCGCTGTGCGTGAGCAGGGAGACTCCACCCAGAACGGCGGCGAAGCGCAAGGTGCGGCCTACGAAGGTGGTGAGGTAGAACGCGATCCGGTTGAAGTGGAGCTGTCCTGCGAGCACAGCCATGACCGCCAGCGGTGGGAACCCGATGGTCGCCGATGCGAACAGCAGCACGAGGCCCATCCACGGCCGCCGGTCGGTGCGGGCCTTGAGCCGCTCGTACTGCCTGCGCCAGTTGTCGGAGTCCATCTTCTTGCGGATGTAGCTCCAGTTCATCGACGAGCGACCGACCTCGTACCACAAGATCTTGCCGACCGACTGCCCGGCAGCGGCGACAACGGACACCGGCCAGATGCCGAACTGGTTGACGAGGGCGCCGATCCCGGCGATGTAGGCCTCGATGTTGATGAGCGGGAAGAGAGCCGACGCCACCGCCACGCCGAAGGTCGCGAGGAGCAGCTTCATCGATGCTGCGCGAGGGAGCCGGCGTGAGCGCAGCCGCCTGGGAGTGGGAGCTGCAACCGGGTCAGCCACCCGAGCGACAGGAGCTTGAGACCGAGCAGAGCGGTGGCGATGACGCCGGCCACGACGGCGTCTCGGGTCCAGACCATGAAGACGGCGAACAGGGCAGAGTTGACCGCCTTGCCGGGCTTGGACCAGTTCCACATCCAGATCCGCCGGTCGACGAGATAGAAGTAGTTGGGGCTCACCAGCGGCCAGGCCAGGAACGCCAGTGACAAGAACAGGTCGACGACCATGAACTCCGCGAGGTAGATGCCGACCGGCACCACCATGCTCGGGTCGTACCACGCGAAGCCGACGTAGAAGATCGCTGCCGAGATGCGGTCGCACATGATGTCGAAGGCAGCACCGGTGCGTGTCTCGCGATCCGTCACGCGGGCGACCGCACCGTCAGCCATGTCGCCGACCCAGTAGGCGCCCAGCGCCCACAGCAGCAGCGGCAAGGATTGGTGCACGGCGCCCAGGAGGCCCAGCACCAGGGTGGCTGCGGTCCGGGTGAACGTGATGAGGGTCGGCGTGGTGAGAACTGCCTCCCGGCCGGGGTGGGCGCACTCTCGGTGTGAGCAGCCGAGGTCATCGCTGCTGAGCGAGGTCACGGCGACAATCCTCGCACCGTGGCTCTTCACTGGTGCCAGAGGAAGCCCTCGGGTGCGTCGTCATAGGGGAACTTCTTCATGAAGGAGTCGAGTGCTGCCCCGGAGAAGGCCGTGCAGTACTCGCTCTCGCCGAATGCGGGCAGCTGGGTCTGGTTCTGGTTCGCGTCGGAAAAGACCTGCGGGTCGTACGTCGGCTGGTGGATGGACCAGTGCGTGAACGCGATGTGCTTGTCGTCAGGGATGGGGCGCCCCTCACCGTCGTCAGCGGTCCAGGGAGCGATGATCAAGTCGTAGCGGGGGTCGTTGCCGTTAGCGTCGAACTTGTCGGCGGTGGCCTGCAGGTCTTGCATGGCGTTGTCGTCACCGGCCACCGTGTCGTCGTACCAGACGATCGTCCAGCCGTGCTCGAGGTTGTGCACGAGCTTCTCGACAGGCGGCCGGTCGGAGCTGTCGTAAATGTGTATGCCCAGGTCGGCGGCGACCGGGTTGTGCTTGCCGTAGGCGGGCGGCACGGTGTCGTAG
>JBPCRX010000018.1:0-19958 GCA_050996395.1 Nocardioidaceae bacterium | reverse complement strand
CTTTGCCTCCCATTCACGGGCCGTCGACGCGGGAACGGGTTGATCGCGCCCGGCGCCGTACCGGTAGCCTCTGCGGCGGAGGATTCGCATAGTGGCCTAGTGCGCACGCTTGGAAAGCGTGTTGAGTGAAAGCTCTCAGGGGTTCGAATCCCCTATCCTCCGCCACCCGAAGCCAGCCCTGACCTGGGAGAACGCCGATAGCAGTCCGAACTGCACCGGGTCGGGGTCGGTGGCTCTCAGGGCTCGCAGTCTCAGTTCTAGTCTCAATTGGTACTTCGTGCGGTGCTGGCTTCACGGGTCAGTCACGTGATCGCCCAGGGACGAGCTGGCCAGCCGCAGCCCCTTGTCAGTGAATGGACCGAATCCCCGCGGTCCACGCGGGTAGGTCGCACTCAACATCTCACGACGACCCCCGCTCATCCGCACATCACACGGCAGGACCGACTGGCCCTCCGTCCGCGGCGAGGGTACGTTTCGGCCAGTGGACCAAAGCAGCACTTCGCCGGGGATCCAGTCGGGCCGTCGGGGAAACAGTCGATCCAGGACGCGGCTGCACAAATCATCAGGCGGGACCCAGGCAACGTTCGTCGACGGGCGATGTCGTGAGCGTGCATCAGGACCTCTACGACGCCCATGGCGGCGAAGCCTTCTGGGTCCGAGGTTCCGCGCCGATGGTAGGACCGGGCATCCGGCGGCGCGGATGAGACTGCCAGGCCGAGAACGCCACCGCACATGACGATGGACTCGAGCAGCTCACTCGGCGTGGCTCTCGCTTCGATGCTTGCCTCGATCGGCAGGTAGCCCCGAGCGGGTTGGGCGATCACTTGCGAGCGTTGGACAATAGGTCGTGACCGTGATCCTCGCCCATCACGGCCGTTGGTCCCCAACATTTGTGTGCGGCCCGGGCTGACGGCGTTGATGCGGATCCTTTCGGCCATGTACCCCACGGCCGCGACCAGCTATTCGCCCGTGGCGCCGTCGATGCATTCGCGGAGGAAATCCGCGTGGCCATTGTGGCGCGCGTACTCCTCAATCATGTGCAGGTAGATCCACCGCAACGTGTAGTCCTCGCCGGGGCTGGCGTCGTCGAGACTGCGCCCAGCCACGGCCTCCCGCGACCGGGCGACACTCGCCTGATAGCTGGACAGGTCGTCCGCGGCCCGCGCGATGTCAACCTCGTCGCAGCCTTCTGTGGAGCCCGGCACGTAGTCCCAGAAATACTCGTGGTCCGGCTGGCCGTCGTACGAATGGAACCAGGCCTCGACTCCGGACAGGTGGCGAACAAGGCCGAGCAGCGACAGCGTCGACGGCGGCACCGACCGCAGCGCCAGTTGCTCCGGCGTGAGGCCGCCACATTTCAGCAGTAAGGTCGTGCGTTGGAACTCGAGGCGGTCTTCGAGCGCGGCCCGCTCGTCGATCGGGTTGTTCGGCGGCTCGGGGCGCTCGGGCATGGCCCATGTCGACATGCCGGCGACCTTACGTATCCGTCGACCCCTTGGCCAGCCGGTTAGGGATCGACTAGCCCCGAACGGGTCTAGCCCTCCCCTAGAGCCGAGCGGACCTGCGGTGGGTGACCACATCAACTCGCAAGCGCGTCGCGGCTCCTGGTGATCCGGCGAGATAGCGCTAGCGCAGCGGGCAAGCCCACCCCTTGAACAACCTCAGCTGGCGGGTTCAGTTCGCCGAGCTGTTATCCCGCTGTGACCATGTGGCCCACGCGGCGATGCCGGCGATCAGCATGAGTACGACCGCGATGCCGCTCACGATGAGCAAGCGTTGGCGTCGCTCGCGCTTCTCGGCCTCCGCCCGCATCAGCGCCATATAGTCAGCAACAGCCGTCTTCCCGCCAGGCCGCAACGCCCTCCCAGACCGCCCAGCCAGCGATGATGAGCGCAATGGCGGGATCGACCCAGCTCCATCCGATCACGGCGGTGACGCCCAGCCCGACGAGCACCGTGGCGGCCTGGGCGGCGCACATGAGGTTCTGTAGACCCTCGCCAGTCGTGGCGTCGGAGTCCAAGTGGCTACCCAGCCGGCGCTTGGCCAACCCGAGCAGTGGCATCACCACGACGCTGCTGGCCGCCACGGCGATACCCAGTGCTGTGCTGTCCGCACTGTGGCCCATGGCCAGGTCCCAGAGGGCCTGAACTGCGATGTAAGGCGCCAGGAAGAAGAAGGAGACGGCGACGCCGCGTTGCGCCAACCGCTCCGAAGTTTCGGAGACCAGACGCCGACCGGTGAAGCGCCAGATGACGATAACGCTCGCGAGGCCCTCGATAACGCTGCCCAGCGCCCATCCGACCAGCGCCGTCGAACCTGCCTCGAAGCCGGCCAGCAATCCGATGGCTCCCTCGGCGCACATCCAGACCAAGCTGGCCCACGACAGCAGCCGAACCCAGCGGATGCGGCGCTGCCGCAGGTCTGCGCCGCCCCTGACGGTTTGACTCGTACTCATCGGTGCAGCACGTGCTCGTGGTCCTGGTGGCCAATCGGCTCCACTTGGAAAGTGGAGTGCTCAATGTCGAAGTGCTCGTCCAGACAGTTGCCCAGCGCGTCTAAGACTTGACCGCCCTTGGCGGCCTCAGCGACCACTACGTGAGCCGATAGGACGTTCACGCCGCTGGTGATAGTCCAAGCGTGCAGGTCATGCACGTCAGTCACACCCTCCGCCTCCATCAAGTGACGGCGAACTTCCTCCAAGTCGACATCTTTCGGGGTGGCCTCCATCAGCACATCGACTGCCTGGCGCAGCAGCCGGAAGGTGCGCGGGATGATCAGCACACCGATGAGCAGGGAAGCAATGGGGTCGGCCCGCTCGAAGCCGGTCAAGGCGATGACCACCGCGGCCACGATGACCGCCGCAGCCCCGAGGAGGTCGCTGGCCACTTCCAGGAAGGCTCCTCGGATGTTGAGACTCTGCCCCTGACCGCGGAACAGCAAGCTCAATGAGACTGAGTTGCCGAGAACGGCGATGATGCCGAAGATGATCATGATGCCGCTGGCGACTTCGGGCGGATCGATCAGACGACGGATCGCCTCAACGAGCACGAACCCACCGACGCCGAGTAGCAGCAGCGCGTTGACCAGCGCTGAGAGGATTTCGAGGCGTAGGAAGCCAAAGGTCCGCTGCTGCGTAGCTGGCCGCTGTGCAAAGTGGATGGCCAGCAGTGAGAGACCGATGCCAGCGGCGTCGGTCAGCATGTGTCCGGCGTCAGCCAGCAGAGTCAATGATCCGGACAGGAGCGCCCCGATGACCTCGACGATCAGGATGGTCACCGTGATGCCGAGCACCAGCGACAACCGGCCTTTATGGGTTAGGGCCGCGCTCCCGCCGTGTTCGTGACCAGTGCCCATCAGGCCGGGCCCTCGCGCAGGGTTGGCTCCTCGACGGCATGGCGAATGCCATCACGGAGCAGATGCCGGACGTGCTCGTCACAAAGGGAGTAGTAAGCAACTCGTCCAACCCTCTGGCGGGTCACCAACCGGCTCGTCCGCAGCAGACGCAGCTGGTGGCTCACCGCCGACTCCGACATACCCAGACTCGCCGCCAGATCGCAGACGCACAGCTCGTCGACCAAGCTCAGTGCTTGCAGGATGCGGGCACGCGACGGCTCCGCGAGCAGCCCGAACAGGCGCGTCACCAACTCCATCTGCTCCACGTCGAGCAGCGCCTGACGTACCACCGCTACCGTCTCCGGATGGAGACAGCGCACCGCGCAGGCATCAATGACGTCTGAATGTGCGGTCATACATTCAACTATGAACTCCAGCCGAAGTCTTTGCAACGTGAGCCTGATGTGGGCCCCCTCGAGCCGGCCTTACGCGTCGGGGGCCGACGACGGGCCTGGAACTTTTCCGCGGCCGGTCCACACCGCGCGGAGCCTTGCCCACTCCCGATCCGGGCTGTCCTCGTACAGAGACATCGGGTCGTCGAACGGCCACGGCGCCGCCGTGACCACTCCCGCGCGGACCACGGGCACAAGCCGTTCCAGAAGCTCATCTGTCGCTCCTGGCAACGACAGCTGCGGAGTATGCACCTGCACATTCAACGGCGGATATGCGGATGTGGTCACGGGGTCGCTGGCATGGGCGCAACCCTAGAAAATGCGGACGGCGCTTGCATCCGAATACCGCGCGCGAGTCCACAGGGCTTGACTGTCACGGACTATGACCAGTACCCGTTCACGGTGGAGTGGGCGCTCCTTGCCCATGCGGCCGGGCGGACGGTCTGGTCTGGTTGTCGCGTCAGCTCAACAGCGTCCTCAACGGCGTCCCGGCAACCATCCTCCAAGCCAGCCCGCTGGCATGCTGCGCCGTCCAGCGCATCGCGTAGCCACTTGGCCCCTCCGGCGAGGCCACCAGTCCGCGTGCGTGCTCAAATGGGCCTGTAGGCAACGGGGTGGGCACCAGCAGGGAGGCATGACATGGCCAGGATCAGCTATGACGAGCAGACCGCCGCAGCGTTCAAGGCGGTCCGCGAGGTCCCACGCGACGGACTCTCGGAGTGGCGCGAGGCGGTACGACGTCACCTGCACCCGTCGCTGGGAATGACGCTGGTGGACATCGGCGCGGGGACCGGCGCGTTCGCCGCTGCCTTCGGCGACTGGTTCGACGTCAGCGTCCTCGCAGTCGAGCCGTCACCCGCGATGCGGGATCAGATCCCGCGGACACCGGCCATCCAGGTGCTGGAAGGAAATGCCAGCGCCTTACCGCTGCCAGATGAATCGGCAGACGCCGCATGGATCTCCCTTGTCATTCACCACATCCCAGACCTAGGAGTCGCCGCCCAGGAGATCCGCCGCGTTCTCCGCCCCGGTGCCCCCGTCCTCATCCGGCAGGGCTTCCCGGGCAGAATAGACAGCGTCGAACTCGTCCGATGGTTCCCTGAGACCGCTCGGACGGTCGATACCTACCCTTCCGTCAAGGCTACGTGCAATGCGTTCGCGGCTGCAGGATTCCACCAGGACGCCCTTGAGCAGGTCCGTGAAACGTATCCGACCAGCCTCGCGGACCTCCTCGGTCAGGTGGACACTTTCCGCCAGGCCGACACCACGATGCGCAATCTCACCGAGGACGAGTTCCTCCGCGGTAAAGAACGTCTCCGCCGCGCCGTACGACGTGCCGAAGACACAGCGAGCCCGGAACCCAGAAGCAACTGGCTTGACCTCTTGGTTCTGCGCTGACCGGCTCCGCAGGCAAGGCAAACCTCGATGTCCTATCGTCCCAAGCGGGCCATCGTTGACTTCGGCTGGGAGCGCGGTGCCGGGATAGCCCTTGGCCCGTTCCCCATCCGCGCTCGCCAACCTCGGTGGCGGTCTCCCAGCAGGTTGCGCTGGCACGTAGCGCCTCCGTCGTCTGACCGGGCGCTGCTCGTCGGCAGGCTCCTCGACCCAGCGAACGCCCCGTGCAGTGCGTAGGCGTCGACGAGTTCTTGGAACGGCGGCGTCAGCCGGCTGCCAACGGCGCGCCGTGCTCGTCGAGATAGATCTTCTCGAAGAAGGCCTGGTTGAGTTGAGGTGTCGACGGACGGGGTCGGCTGCTTGGCGGTAGACGCTCCAAACGCACGGCGTCATTGCCGCAGATGGCGTCATTGCCGCAGATGGTTGGGGTCAGCGAACTCGAGCAACTCGCGACGTGGCGCGGCGGCCAGCGCCACGTGGTGGGCTGGGCGCCTTACCAGCGGGTCACTCCGCCTCGAGGGCGGTGTGCTCCAGCGGCCGCTCGCCGCGACGAGACAGCCGTCGTTCGACGTACTCGGCCAGCTTGGAGAGCGAGTAGTTGATCGCGATGAACATCAGCGCGGCCACCACGTAGACCAGGATCGTCCCGTCGTTGACGAACTGCGCCACCTGCCGGCTGTTCCTGACCAGCTCGGGGTACACGATGATGTAGCCAAGCGAGGTGTCCTTGAGCACGATCACGCACTGGCTGATGATGGCGGGAAGCATGAACTTGACCGCCTGCGGCATCAAGATGAGCGTCATCACCTGCGTCTTGCGCATCCCGATCGCGTAAGCGGCCTCCGACTGCCCCCGGTTTACCGCGTTGACGCCCGCCCGGAAGACCTCGGCCAGCACCGACCCGTTGTACAGCGTCAGCCCCGCCACCAACGACCCCAGCGTGCCGATGGTGTCCTTGAAGCTGAACCAGATGATGAGGATCAGCAGCACCAGCGGCACGGCGCGGAAGAACTCGATCACGGCGGTACAGGGCAGCCGCACGACCGCGTGGTTGGACAACCGGCCCACGGCGAACAACGCCCCGAAGACGATGGCGCCCACAATGGCCAGAGCAGCGGCCTTCAGAGTGCCCCGCAAGCCTTCGAGCAAGAAGGTGACGTTGCTGTTCTGGAAGGTGTCGTTGGCGACGTCGCTTGTGAGGACACCTTCGGACCGGAACCTCTGTACGACGAAGAACGCCCCGACGAGGACTAGCGCCACGAAGCCCGCCGTGTACAGCTGGTGCCGCCGGCGGGCCTTAGGCCCCGGTACGTCGAACAAGACGTCGCTCATCGCCACCTCGCCCCCCGTTCCTCGATGGCGTGCGCGATCCCGGCGATGGCCCACACGATGATGACGTACCCGACGGCGAACCCGATGAAGATCCACCAGCGGGCGGTCGCGTTGTCGTTCGTCAGCTTTCGCATCACGAAGGTGGCCTCGGTCACGCCGATGGCGAGCGCCACGCTCGTGTTCTTCGCGAGAGCGATGTACGTGCTCGCCAGGGGTGGCACCACGGCCTGGAACGCCTGAGGCAGGATCACCGTGGACATGGACTGGGAGAAGGTCATCCCGATCGAACGGGCAGCCTCGGCCTGCCCGACCGGGATCGAGTTCACGCCGGCACGCAGCGCCTCACAGACAAAGGCGGCGGCGTACAGCCCCAATCCCAGCGCAGCCGCGGTGAAGAAGAAGTCGAAGTAGTTGTTCACCGAGTAGTTGAAGCCCACCGTGGGGAAGGCGTCCCGGAAGAGGAACAAGATGAGCAGCAGCGGCGTGTTGCGGACGACGTTGACGTATGTCGTCCCCACCCCGCGCATCACCGCGATCGGTGAGACCCGCATCGCCACGAGGACGACACCGAGCACCATGGCGAGTACCCCGGCGAAGAGCAGCAGCCACAGCGTCACGATGAAGCCGTCGATGATCTCCGAGAAGTTGTCGATGAGGACCTGCACGCCGCGAGCTCACCTCTTCCGTCGGGTCGGACCACTCCGGTGGTGGCCGGCGTTCGACCGCCGACCACCACGGAGCAGAGCGAGCTACACGCAGGGGTCCATCGTGGGCGGCTCTGGGGTTTCGACGCCGGACTCGCCGAGCGTCGCCTCGAAGGCGTCCGCCCAGGTGCCGTCGTCCATGGCGCCTTGGAGAGTGTCGGTGATGAACTGGCAGAACTCGGTGTCGCCCTTCTGGTAGCCGACGCCGTAGCGCTCCTCGCTGAACGGCTCGCCCACCACCTCGAGCTCATCCGGCTTCTCGGCGGCGTACCCCAGCAGGATGGCGCCGTCGGTGGTCACCGCGTCGGTGGTGCCGTTCTCGAGGGCGTCCACACATTCGGAGTACGTACCCTGCGGGGTCGGGTCGGCGCCGTACTCGTCCTGGGCCGTCGCCAGGGAGGTGGAGCCCTCGACCGAGCAGGTCTTGATGCCGGCCAGGTCGTCGGGTCCGGTGATCTTGTCCTTGTCCTCTTCGCGGACGAGGATCTGCTGCCCCGTGACGTAGTACGGGCCAGCCTGTCCGACCACCTGGCGGCGCTCGTCGGTGATGGAGTAGGAGGCAAGAACGAGGTCGACCTCGCCGCTCTCGAGGAACGGCTCACGGTTGTCGGAGATCGTCTCCTTCCACTCGATCGCGCTGTCCTCGATACCGAGCGCGGCGGCGAGAATCCGACCCATCTCGATGTCGAAACCCTCAGGTGCTTCGGCACCGGGTGCCTGGAAGCCGATACCAGGCTGGTCGATCTTGACGCCGATCGTGATCTTGCCTGCGTTGGAGAGCTCCGCCATGGTGGTACCTGCCGAGAACGACGTCTCGGCGACTGTCACGTCGACGCCGCTGCCTCCGCCGGACGACGAGTCGTCGCCGCAGGCCGCCAGAGACAGCGCCATCACCGCTGTCGCTGCGAACGCCTTGATGCCTGGATGTCTGGTCATGAAGTGTCCCCTTGCTCTCGAGTCTGCCGCGGTCGCCCGGTAGGCGGTTGCGGTTCGGCTGGCGGGCTAGTGCTGGAGGATCTTGCCGAGGAAGTCCTTGGCGCGATCGGACTTGGGGTTGGTGAAGAACTCCTGAGGAGTGGCTTCCTCGACGATCTTGCCGTCGGCCATGAAGATCACCCGGTTGGCGGCCGTCCGGGCGAAGCCCATCTCGTGGGTGACGACGACCATCGTCATCCCCTCCTGCGCCAGCTCGATCATGACGTCGAGGACCTCCTTGATCATCTCGGGGTCGAGAGCGGAGGTCGGCTCGTCGAAGAGCATCACCTTCGGCTGCATGGCGAGGGCTCGGGCGATGGCGACGCGCTGCTGCTGTCCGCCGGACAGCTGGGCGGGGTACTTGCCTGCCTGAGCGTCGACGCCGACGCGCTCCAACAGCTGCTGCGCCTGCTGCTTGACCTCGGACGAGCTGCGCTTGCGAACCTTGGTCGGGCCTAGCATCACGTTGTCCAGAACCGTCTTGTGCGCGAACAGGTTGAAGGACTGGAACACCATGCCGACCTCGGCGCGCAGGTTTGCAAGCTCCTTGCCCTCCTCGGGCAGAACCTTCCCGTCGAGGCGGATCTCGCCGGAGTCGATGGGCTCCAGGCGGTTGATGGCCCGGCACAGTGTGGACTTGCCCGATCCCGACGGCCCAATGACAACGACCACCTCGCCGCGAGAGATGTCGAGGTTGATGTCTTGGAGGACGTGCAGGTCACCGAACCACTTCTGGACGCCGGTCAGAGAGACCAGCACGTCGGACGAGTCCGAGGTCGTATCCGCAGTAGTCGACTGAGCCATGCCCCACGATAGCGATCACACGTTTGGTGCGCCAGGCACGGACCTGGATCTGCCATGTCCGGCTCGGCAGTCGAGGGCCACCAAGCCGCGTGATCGGAGAGCTGGCCGGACACTCGAACGGCCGCTCAGGTGGGGCAGAGCGCGGCCGCCTAGCCTTGACGGATGCGGGTCACGTGGGCCGAGGAAGCGCTCGGTGGCTGACGCGGACGACGTACGCCACCTGGCGCTGGCGCTGCCATCCGTTGTGGAGAACGACAGCGACGGCTTCGACTTCCGGGTGGCCGACAAGGGGTTCGTCTGGTCCTACCCCGAGCGCAGACCGGGTAAGCCGCGTCTCATCCGCACCGACATCGCCGTGCTCTACGTCGGTGACGAGGCAGAGAAGCAGGCGCTCCTGCTCGGCGAGCCCGAGGTCTTCTTCACCACTCCCGCGTACGACGGGTGGCCGCTCGTGATGCTTCGACTGGCCCAGGTGAACGTCGAGCGCCTGCGGGAGCTCGTGACTGACGCCTGGCGGATGCGCGCCCCAAGCGAGTGAGGAGGCGTTCATTCAGTGTTGGTCTGCCGGTGCGGACTTGGGCAGCAGCCAGACCAGGCCGAGGCACAGGACGACGATCGCTCCGAACGCAGCCACGCTGACGGTCATGGCATGCCCGGCGCCGTACCGCACCTCCTGGCCGAAGGACACCGTCGTGACCACGGCGGCACCGATGGCCGCCGCCAGCTGCTGGACCGCGGACAGAGCGCCGCTGGCGCTACCTGCCTCGTCGGACGCGACATCGCCGATGGCGACGTCATAAATGCTGCTGATGCAGGCGCCCATGCCCGCGCCGAGAACCAGGAGTGCAGGCGCCAGCGCCCACACACTCACCGCGGTGCCTTCCCCGAGGACGGCCGCCCAGAGCCCTGCGGCACCGATCAAGGTCACACCCAAGCCGAAGACGACCAGCAGCCGCCCGAGCTTCTCCATCAGCGGCCTGCTCACGAGGGATGCGCCGATGATTCCCACCATCAAGGGGGCCAGCCCGAGCGCCGCCTCCGAGGGCGTGAGCCCCAGTCCGCTCTGCAGGAAGAGGGAGGCGACGTATGCCAGACCGCTGACGGCTGCGAAGAACGCCAAGCCCAGCAGCAGACCGGCGGTGAACCCGCGGTTGCTCAGCAGCGAAGGAAGGATCAGCGGCTCGGCAGCGACCCGCTGACGAACGCCGAACCCGGCGGACAGCAGGACGCCAGAGACGAGACTGCCGACCGGCAGCGTCGACCAGCCGGCCGTGGAGCCTTCGATCAGCCCGTACATCAGTCCGAGCATGCTGGCTCCCAACAACCCCGCGCCGAGTCCGTCGAATGGCAACGTCGCCGATCGGCTCGTCGGCGGGCAGCAGCTTGATCGCGGCGGTGAACCCGACGGCCCCGAGGATGATGTTGATCAAGAACATCGGCCGCCACGAAAGCCCGCCGAGGTCGGCGTCGATGACGAAGCCAGCGAGAATGGGGCCCAGGACCGCGGAGCCACCCATGACAGGGCCGAACGCGCTGAACGCTCGCGGTAGCTGCTCGCGGGGGAACGTGGCGAGCAGGATCCCGATGCCTTGGGGGATCAGAAGTGCGCCGAAGCCGCCCTGCACGAGCCGCCCGGCGATCAGCATGGCCGGGTCGGCCGACAGCCCGCAGACAGCGGAGGCGGCGGTGAATCCCGCGATGCCAAGTAGGAACAGCCGCCGCTTGCCGTAACGGTCTCCGAGCCGGCCCCCGACGACGAGCAGGACGCCCATGGCCAGGGCATAGCTCGCGCCGAGCCACTTGATCAGCGACTCGCCTCCGCCGATGTCGTGCACGATCGAGGGGGCGGCGATGTTGGTGATCGTCGAGTCCATCAGGTCCAGGACGTCCGCGATCAGGACGACAGCGAGGATCGCCCGCAGCCGGTTCGAGAGCCGGCTCGGACCCGCGCCCGACTCCAGCGGCAAGACGGGGGGCTGGGACGTACGGGCTTCTGGTTGTGTGGTCATGGCGCTTCTCCTCACCAGGCGGTAGCCGCGAACGGGTTCACAAGGTCCCTTGGCCTGGAATCCGGACGTTGAGCTCAGGATAACGAACATGTTCGTCAAGAACAAGTTCGGGCAGCGTCGGCCGCAAGCGAGCGAAACGATCGGGAGTTTGTCGGCACGAGGCGGTAGCGTCGCGCCGATGACAGAGATGACGCCCCCCGCGGACCGCGTGAAGGTGCCGACCGTTGCCGACGAACGTACGACGTTGGACGGCTGGCTCGACTTCCACCGCCGTACCTTGACCTGGAAGTGCGAAGGCCTCACGGACCAGCAGCTGAGGTCGAGGCCGGTGCCGCCCTCGTCCCTGTCGCTGATCGGGCTGGTGCGCCACATGGCCGAGGTGGAGCGGGGGTGGTTTGCCTCTCACTTCGGGATCGACGCCCCTGCGCTCTACTGCCCCGAGGAGGATCCGGACGGCGACTTCGACAACGTCGACACCGCCGACGTGGCTGCCGACCTCCAGACGTTCGCGCGTGAGGTGGCGCGATACCGCGAGGGGGCCAAGGAGTTCGACCTCGACCACGTCGACCATGCGTCAGGGGGGCGCACCTTCAGCCTCCGATGGATCTACACGCACATGATCGAGGAGTACGCCCGGCACAACGGCCACGCCGACCTGCTCCGAGAGGCCATCGACGGAGCGACCGGCGACTGAGACTCGCCACCTAGGATCTGCCCATGATCTTCAAGGGCGTCCGGGACTCGCGGCCATACCCTGACCACGGCTTGCGGTCCGCGGACTGGGCGCAGCTCCCGCCCCAGCAGATCCGCCTCGACTCCCTCATCACGACCAAGGTCACCCTCGACCTCGCCACACTCCTGGACGACGACTCCACGTTCTACGGCGACCTCTTCGCGCACGTGGTCCAGTGGCAAGGAGAGCTGTACCTAGAAGACGGACTCCACCGCGCGTTGCGCGCCGCACTGCAGCAACGGCCGATGGTCCACGGCCGGGTGCACGTGATGCACTCGTGACGGCCAGATGATCCGCGCTGCCCGAGGGGCGACGCACTAGGGTGTGCGAGAACGTACCGCACGCAGACATACCGCACGCAGACATACCGCACTAGGGAAACGTGGGGGCAGGGTTGTGCAGTGGCGCACGCCGATCACGCTCGCTGTGCTGCTCGTCATCCTGCTGGGCGCCGCCTTCTATGGCTGGCGCACCGTGGTGGACCCGTCGACGTCCGGCACCGCGCAAACCCCGGCCACGCCGCGACCTCCAGTGACCACTCGGGTGTGCACCGAGCGCAAGACCTATCCCAAAGGCAGCCAGGTGCGCGCAGCGTCGTTCAAAGTGAACGTCTACAACGCCGGCGGCGTCAGCGGCCAGGCGGGCGACGTCCTCGCTGCCTTGCAGAGCAGAGGATTCCGCCAAGGAGTGGCCGACAACCCACCGGCGGGCGTCACCGCGAGCAACGTCACGATCCTCACGTGGGCCCCCAACCAACCGCAGGTGCGCCTAGCGCAGGAGCAGTTCCGCGGCCCGGTCAGGCTCGCGCGCGGGCCGAACCTGGCGCCCGGGGTCGACATCGTCGTGGGGTCCGGCTTCCAGGGCCTGGCCACGGGTGCTCCCACCAGTATCACGATCACCAAGCCGACGACCGTGTGCGTCGCCTTCACCACGAAGCGCGTGCAGCCGCGCTGACCCCCGTCAGGGCGGTGCCTCTCTGCGCACCCAGCCAGCGAGGCGACCGTCCCTGCTGACGGCCTGCAGACGCCGTTCGGTGGCGTCCCTGTCCGCTCGCCGAGTCACCACCAGGAGGTCATCGCCGCGCCTGATCGCCGTCTGCAACGTCGGAGTGAAACTGTCGTCACCGCGTACGACGAGCGAGACGCTGGTTCCTCGCGGCAGCCGCAGCTCGGCGATCTCGACGCCGTGCAGCCTCGACTTCGCCGTCACGTGGACCTGCAGCAGGTCCGCCGACAGCCTGTCCAGCGGTGCCGCCTCGACATCGAGGTCGCGTGGTCTGTCGACGCTGACGCCCAGCCGGTCCGCCAGCGTCGGCAGTGCGGGCGCCTGAACCAGCGTCAGCACCACTACCAGGACGAACACCAGGTCGAAGACCTCCGTTGCATGCGGTGTGCCGGCGGCGAGGGGAATCGTCGCCAGCACGATCGGCACCGCGCCCCGAAGCCCCGCCACCGAGAGGAACACCTGCTCAGGCCACGGGATCCTCAGCGGCAGCGCGCACACCACCACACTGAGTGGTCGCGCGACGAGCGTGAGGACGCCACCGACGACGACGCCTTCGACGATGTGGTCGAGACGGAAGTGTGCGGGCGAGGCCAGCAGACCCAGCATGATGAACAGGCCGATCTGGGCGAGCCAGCCGAAGCCTTCGGCGAAGGACCGCGTCGACGTACGGTGCGGGAGGTCTGAGTTGCCGAGCACCAGGGCGGTGACGTAGACCGCGGCGAAACCGCTCGCGCCCAAGGCGACGGCTCCGCCGTACGACAGCACAGCGATCGTCATCACGGAGACCGGGTAGAGCCCGGACGACGGCAGAGCCACTCTGCGCAGCAGCCACGCACCACCGATTCCGACGAGGTAGCCCAAGGCGAGCCCGGCCAGCAGCTCGTAAGCCGCGACACCGACGAAGCCGGCTGGCCCGTGCTCCAGGCCGCTGGGTTCGGTCAGCAGCACGACGAGCAGGACCGTGGCAGCGTCGTTGAGGCCGGACTCAGCCTCGAGAGCACCCGACAGCTGGTGCCGCAGCGGGACGCGCCGCAGGACCGCGAAGACGGCCGCCGCGTCGGTCGGTGACGAGACGGCCCCCACGAGCCAGGCAAGCTGCCAGGACATGCCGAGGAGGAGATGGGCGAGGACAGCGACGACGCTGACGCTGACGCCGACAGCGACGGTTGCGAGGAGGAGCCCGATCCTCATCGACGGTCTGACCTCGGACCACTGGGTGCTGAGCCCGCCTTCGATCAGGATCACGACGAGGGCCGCGAACCCGAGCGCCTGCGCGAGCGCCGCGTCGTCGAAGCGGACGCCGAGTCCCGCGTCGCCCAGCGCAAGACCCATGCCGAGGTAGATCAGCAGGCTGGGCAGACCCGCGGCGAGGCTCACCCGGACCGCCAGGATCGCCAGCAGGAGAACAGCAGCCCCCATCAGGAGCAATCTGTCGAGCGTGTCGGCGTCCATGCCCAACCCTAAGGGCGGGTCAACCACCGACCCTCGAATCGCTTGGCAGCCGGTCAAGACCCGCGCAGCCCGATTGTCCGGTTGCTTGTCCCTATCGAGGGCAGTATCGCTCAGCGAACCACGAGGCAGAACAGGTGACCTGCCGGGTCGTGGTAGACCCGCCACGGGATGCGCTCACCGTTGGTTCCCGGGCGCCGGGAGATGTGCTCGCGCTGGTAGACACCGCCGGCCGCGACGACTCGCTCGTGCGCGGTGCCGAGGTCGTCGACCAGGATGTCGAAGTGGACCAAGCCCGGGCCGCTTGGTACCTGAGCTGCATCCGGGGGACTGTCGTTGGACTGGAAGGACAACCGCTGACCGTGCGGTGGTGGTTCAAGCGTCACCCACCCCGGATGCCACTCGACGGGATCGCCGCCCAGCAACTCCGCCCAGAAGGAGGCCAGCTCCGCAGGCTTGGAGCAGTTCAGCACGACCTCACGGATCCAGCCGATGGGCAGGTTCCCAGCATCGCTCACCGGCCCATGATGGCTCACCGCGTGGAACGGGCGTGACTGGGTAGTGAAGAGTGTGCAGGCGGGGCGAGCTGTCGCCATCAGCCCCGCTCCGGGTCCTTCAGCAGTCAGGACTACTCGCCTTGAAGCGACGTACCTTCGGTCCTCTGCTCGTGCTCGGCGGGCTCGTATGCATCCAGTCCTCGACGGCGATCTCTCAGCCACTCCTTGCCCCCTTGGGCGTGGCCGGAGTCGCAGGCGCCCGCTTTCTGGTCGGTGCCAGTGCGCTGGCCCTGCTCACCCGACCACGCCTTCAAGGTCGATCCCGCACGGAGTGGCTGGGGATCATCGTCTACGGCGTTGTGATGTGCGCCATGACCACCGCCTTCTACAACGCAGTCGCCCGACTGCCGCTGGGCACGGCTGCAACCGTGGTGTATCTCGGTCCGTTTTGTGTAGCCGTCGCCTTCATCCGGCGGCGGTGGGAGCTTGTGCTACCCATCATCGCGCTGGCCGGTGTCGCGTTGATCAGCCGTCCCAGCAGCCATGTCAGCGTTGCCGGCATCATGTTCGGGCTGGTAGCCGCTGCTGCCGCCGCGTCGTACATGCTCTTCGCGCAGCGGGTGGGCCACACCTCACCGGGCCTCGACGGGTTGTGTCTCTCGATGGCCATCGCGGCGATGCTGCTGCTTCCCTTCTCGGTGCGCACCCTCGCCACGGTCGACGTGCACCAGGCAGTGCTGATAGCAGTCGCCGGACTGGTCGGCGTGACCATTGGATTCAGTCTCGACTTCTCCGGCATCCGGCGCAGCACGGCGCGTGTCACCGCGACCCTGTACTCGCTCGAACCCGCGGTAGCTGCAGTCACGGGCGCGATCTTGTTGAGCCAAGGGCTCGACTTGCCCACGCTGGTGGGCCTGGTGCTTGTGGTCAGCGCCGGAGTCGCCGCAGCAAGCACCGCGCCGGCAGCTCCGGTACGCCATGGACCCGCTGACTCTGAGCTCGCAACGGCTCCCCGATACCTGAGATGACGCGCAGTCCACGATCCCGTCATCCGTCAGGTGCCTCGCTCCGTTCTCAAAGGGGACCTGGCGTCGGGGACCTGGCGTCCGTGGGGGTTGACCAGCCCGTAGCACGCCGGGGTAGTCTCCCCGTTGCATCCGATGTGCAAGAGGAGCTGCTCATGGCTGTGCCCGAACGCGACCTCGACGGCCGGCACGCCAGTACGGCTGGAGTCGCCCCTGGCAGTCAGCACGGTCACCTGTGGACGCTTCTCGACGGCACCGCCGCACAAGCACCGCTGGGCGAGCTGACCCGCAACAGCGACGGCGAGCTCGTCTGCCATCTGTGTGGGCGCTGGTTCCATCACCTCGGAGCACATCTACGAAGCCACGGATGGACCGTGGCGCAGTACCGGGAAGCCGTGGGGCTCACGCTCCACGTCGCTCTGTGCAGCGAGAGCGTGTCTGCAGATATCACAGAGCGTCAGAGAGGCAGATGGAAGAACGACCCCTCGGTCAAGGAGCGCCTCGCAGTAGGTCAGGGTCTGGCACACACCGGAGAGCTCGCGCAGCGGGCCGCGGACGCCGGCCGGGATCGAGAAACCAGCGGACGTGTCTCCGGAGCTGTTCGTGCCGCCCGTGCACGGAGGCTGGCGGAGGGAAGGCGGACAATGCGCAGACGCCGCGAAGCTCGGTTGTCGGAGGTCATCGCTGCTGCGGGTGCGGCCGATCTCTCGGACCTCTTGCGGACCGCCTACGGCAACGGAGCCACCCTGGCGTCGCTGGCACGGCTTACCGGACTGGGCCGCGAGCAGCTCAGAGTCGAGCTTGAGAATGCCGGCGTCGCCGTTCGCAAAACCGGACACAACCTGCCGGAAAGCAAACAGGGACGAGCCGGCCGCGTCGACGCTGCTGTCGCCGATCGCGTGGGCACCGATGACATCCGTCGATGGCTCCTCGAGCAGTCGAACAACGGGCACACCGCAGCCGCGCTTGCCGCCCTGACGGGCCGTAGCATCCCCTGGGTCCGGTCGCGGCTCCGTGGCACCACGACCGCCTTCACCAGCATGGCCGCAGGGACAACCCCGGGGTGCATCAGCGCAAACGACAACCGGCGCGACTCCTGTTGACAATCCGCTGTCCCACGACGCCCAGGCGTGCTGAGCGTCCCACTCCGCATTGCCCGCGAGGGCGCGGCGTCGTCATGTCGAGTCGCCTTCTCGCACCGGATGCCCTTGGTACTTGGCGAGATCGACCCCCCATGAGGGGCTCTGTCCAAGCACACAAGGGCATCCGTGAGTCACTGCCTGCGCATCAGCTCGAACCAACGATCAATCCGGTTGAAGCAGGCGTGTGACGCGAATCTTAGCCGGCGATGGCGTTCGCCGCGTCGGACCGAGGCGCATCCAGCGAGACGGCCTTCGATGACGACACACCGGCCGAGAACTGGCTCCCCAGCCGTAGCCGGCGGGGCCTGACCAACATCCAGCACATTCTGGTCATGGCGAGTGCCATGATCAGCCAAGCAAGCACTTCGTGCATGACTCCTCCTGGCATGAGAAAGAACTGTTGCTTGTCGGCAGCAGCTCCAGCTCGCGCTGTTGACGCGCTCTCTCAGCGACCGCTCTGGTTGATCGACCCGTTGACGCCGTCCGGGAAGAAGCCGCCCTTGGTCGCCCTGTCGGGGGTCAGGTAGACCACGTTCAAGACTCGAGCGGGAGTCCGGCCGAAGGCGAGGCCATACGCGTCCCGGGGGACGATGTTGGAGAAAGCCGGCGTTCCGATACCGCGGTCATCGTCACCGGGGCCGTCCAGCATGTCTCGGGCGACGGAGATCGCCCGAGCAGCATCCTGCAGACCCTTGCCATACAGACTGGTACGGATGAGCCCCGCATGGTACGCCTCGACTGCGAGGATCCCAGCGGCGGCGTCCAGGTACGTCTTGTTGTCGATCAGTGGAGCGGCACCCTTGTACGCCGTGACCCCGACGTCTTCAAAGATGAAGGCCGCGAGAAGGAAGTTGTTCTCGTTGGCGTACGGGTCGAACGTCTGGCCGGGGCCGATGAGACCGGCCGCGCGGGCTGCGGCCGTGAAGCTGGACTGAATGTCGATGCTGGGCTGCGCGACCTTGGCACTTCCCAGAGCGTCCCTCAGGAACCTGACGTGGAGGATCTCGTCGCGAGCGATCTCGTTGGCGTAGTTGCGGACGGCGCGCGTCTGGAAGTTCACCATGCGCCCACCGGTAACGCCGCCGCGGGTGCCGCCGCCTGTGGTCAGATCGTAGTTGAGGGGTTCTCCGAAGGCGGCGTAACTGTAGAACTCTGCCTCGAGATACTCGAGGTTCAGTGCAAAGTTCAAGATGGCACTGTCGCTGATTCCGTTGGGGCTGACACTCGCGCCTAGCGGTGCGGTCGCCGCGGATCCGGTGGTAGCCGCGGCCGCTGTGTCGAGGCCGGACAGCGCGGTGGCGCCGACAACCCCGAGTCCGGCCACCCCAGCCGCCTTGAGGAAATTGCGACGGTCTGTCGCATTCTCAGCACTGCGGCTGATCATGTCTGTTATAACGTGCTTGCCGAACATTTCTCCTCCAAAGGTGCATGCTGCCGCACATACCGCACATGAATGGTCATGCGCGGAGGAACTTGTCTAAACTGTGAAACTTTGGGTGCAAACCCAAACGGAGACCCGGAGACACGTTCCAAATGTGGGCCCAGTCGCATACGTGCGACATCTGACCCGACCCTCGGGAAGGTCGATCACCTACGTGAAGGCTAGGTCGGGAACGCGGTCGTGTCACTAGCCACCTCTCGAAAAGTTCGGCGATCTTGACGGCTCCTTGACGGGGATCAGGACTTACTGGGGTCACGAGGAGCGCTCCGCCGTACGCCCGAGTCAGAAGTCGCTGTCCGATCCAATCCAATATCGCTTCGCCGACGAATCACCACGTGGTGATCCACGACTCGACGGTGCGATAAGACGCGCGACCACTGGTCTGCTCTGTGCTGCCGCCCAGGCCTCACGGTGCGCGTCCTTTCGCAACCCGCTCCGTCGTGGTCCTCGCCCGAGGCGCGTTGGCCGGTCCCAAGGTCACGGAGACCAGGACCGGCCAACGTGCGAGACGACCAGAGGTCCGAGATCATGTGCCTAAGAACGTGAAGCCGATGAGGACGACGTTCAAGACGATGATCACGGCAGCCACGATGGATGCAGTCGCGGTCGTGATCCAGCGGTTGACGAGGCCGCCCATGATGCTGCGGCGCCGGGTGAACATCACCAACGGGATCAGTGCGAACGGGATACCGAACGACAAGATGACCTGCGAGAGCACCAGGGCGCGAGTCGGATCAACGTTGACTGCAAGCACGACCAAAGCAGGAGTCAGGGTGATCAGGCGCCGTACGGGAAGCGAGATCTGGCGCCGCAAGAAACCGCCCATGATCACTGCCCGGCTAGTGTCCCGACGCTCGAGGCTGCGAAACCGGAAGCCAACAAGGCAAGCGCGAAGAGGAGTGCTGCCGCGGGCCCCACTCTCTCGCCGAGCTGTCCGTGCGCGGCCTCGATCGTGTCAGCCGGCGACACCTGACCGGCGAACAGCCGGGCGGCGATGACGAGCAGCGCTAGGTTCATCAGGCCCGCCAACGTCATCGCCACGATCACGTCAAGGCGCTGGCTCCTGAGCAGAGCGCTGCGGTTGTCCTCGGTGTCAGAGACATACCGGTCGTGCGTGAGCGCCCCGTGTACGTAGATGGCGTGAGGCATGACGGTGGCGCCCAGCATGCCTGTTGCCAGCAGAATGCTCTCCTGACCCTGGAAGCGCGGCACCGCTCCCGTCAGGATCGCCAGCGGCTGCACTCCCCCGGCCACCAGGTCGTAGAGGAACCCCACGAAGATGACCGCCAGCAGCCCCACTATCGCGACCTCGTAGGGGCGGTGGCCGCGGCTCTGGAAGCCCAGCAGGGCGAAAGCGACGACCGCGGTGATGATCCCGCCCACGACAAGGGGAAGGTCGAAGAGCAGCTTCAAGGCGATGGCCCCGCCGACGACTTCGGCGAGGTCAGTGGCGATCGCGACCCCTTCGGCCTGAACCCACAGCGCGCGGACCACGGCCTTCGGGAAGTGCCTGCGACAGAGGGCGGGCAGGCTCTCGCCCGTCGCGATACCCGCTTTCGCCGACAGGTACTGGATCAGCATCGCCATCAGGTTGCTGACGACAACCACCCAGACCAGAAGGTAGCCGAACGTCGAGCCGGCGCTGATGTTGGTGGCGAAGTT
>JBPCRX010000142.1:0-9668 GCA_050996395.1 Nocardioidaceae bacterium | reverse complement strand
TGTCATCGCGCATCCCGTCACCGTTGTTGTCCAGGCTGAGCCGCAGGTATGCCGGCTGCTGATCCCGGGTGTTCGGGGCGGTTGGCCGCTGGAACGTGGAGTAACCCAAACCACGGAGGTCGCGGAGCAACCGGTTGTCATACCGTGGAGTGCGGAAGAGCTCGACCCGGTCGGCGTTGTTGCCGATAGTGAAGCGCAGGCTGCCGACACCGAGTGGAGGGGTCGCAGGACCCTTCACGAACGCCTGCTTCGGCGTCAAGTCAGCAGTTGAGCTGTAGGCCTGCTGCACCCAACCACGGAGGTGTTCGGGAGTGACCCTCGTGGTCGTCGTACCAGCGTTAGTGACGGTGACATCGGGCTCGAAGTTGAACAGGGTGTCCTGTCCGTCTTCTCCGACGATGACGCGGTCGGTGAAGTAAACGCCGTTGCGGAAGCTGTCCTCGTTGCCGCCCAGGGCACAGCCGACGATGGTGGCGATCGCACCACCCGTGGGCTTACCGACATCGTTGTTGACGAGGGTGGAGCCGGGGTTAGCCGCCGCGTAGTCCGCGAGCGTGGTGGTGTTTGCAGGACCGTCGTCGCTATTGACGTTCACCCTGCCGCCGGCCACATTCCAGTGCTGCCACTGGCCGTTGAGGATGGGGTGCTGGTCCCCGTTGTTCGAGGGGAAGAAGAAGAGGCTGGCGTCACGCGTCCCGTCGGCATCGTTGTCCACGTTTACGCGGAGATAGGGAAGCTGCCGTGCAAGGCCGCCGGTGGTACGCGGCCTCGCGTACGTCGAGTAGGCCAGCCGAGTGAGATCCGCGAGTGGCGTGCGGTCGTACTGCGGCGTCCGGTAGAGCTCGGTCTGTACGGTGGACTGGCCAATGACCATCCGGTGGCTGCCGACGCCGAAGGGCGCCCGCTGCGGTCCGACGACCATGGACTGGCGAGGGATGAGGTCGGCTCCGCCATCGACGCACTCATAGGCCATCGGCACCCAGGAGGTGTCGGACTCGTGCACGACTTGGATAGTGCCGTGGTACGGCAGTGGGGTTGATGCGACGGACGACAGCGCGCCTCCGGTGGTCAGTAGCGCTGCAGTGGCTGTGACGGCGAGCGCGGCTCGGCGCCGCTTGCTCGTGGTGGTGGCAGACATGTATCCCCCTTGGGGCAGTCGAGAAGTCTCTCTATGACCGTAGCCACTATGAGTTACCTGGTGACTACTTATCGTAAAATAGGTCCGCTCGGGGGTCGTCAAAGAGCAGCTGGAGTAACGTTCAGGGGCGCGAGATGGCCTCGTGGTGCCGCAGCACTTCAGCGATGACGAAGTTCAGGAACTTCTCCGCGAACTCCGGGTCCAGCTTCGCCTCGGCCGCCAACCGCCGGAGCCGCTCGATCTGCTGAGCCTCCCGCTCGAGATCGGCCGGAGGCATCGAGTGCTCCGCCTTGAGCACCCCCACCTGCTGAGTGCACCGGAACCGCTCCGCAAGCACATGCACCAGCGCCGCATCCAGGTTGTCGATGCTGCCGCGCAACCGCTGGAGCTCCGCCAGGGCGTCGGAGCTGACGTGCGGTTCCTGCGGCGCCCCACGGTGCTGTGGAAGCTCGGTCATAGCCCGAGAGCCTAGCTGCGAGCGCCTCCACCCGATCGCGTGCTGCCTTCACGAAAGCCTCAGTCTGGCGCCGTACAGTGCGCCCATGCTGCGCAGGGTCTCGACATCCTCGTGGCTCCCGGTGGCGGTGACGGCCGTGGGCATCGTCGCGATCCTGCTGCACTCCGGCTCTGGTCTCCAGGACATCGCCGTCTACGCCGTGTATGCCGCCGGCACCATCGCCGTTCCGGGTGTCTTCGTCTGGCGACTGCTGCTGTCGAGCTGGGCGCGGGACTCGTCTGCTCCGCCGACCTGGTTCGAGGACCTCTCGCTCGGCACGATCCTCGGCTTCGGCATCCAGCTCCCGGTGTACCTGCTCGGGGTGTGGGCAGGGGTGCCGCTGCTCTTCCTCGCCCTGCCGGTCGTGGTCGTCGCCGTCAGCCTGGCCTTGCCTGCCGGGCGTGGCGTCTGGACCCGCCCTTCGAGTCGCCTCGACTACCGCGCTGCGTGGGCGCTTGCGGTTGTCGTGCTCTACGGTTCGGCCTGGCTCGCTCGCCGGGTGTTCGTCCTGCGACCCCTCACCCTCTCACCCCACCAGACTCCGAGCACCGACGAGACGTTCCACCTGGCGCTCATCTCCCACCTGATGCACCGGTTTCCGCCGCAGATTCCCTACCTGCTCGGCACCCGGCTCGACTACCACTGGTTCGTCCACGCACAGCTGGCCGCCAGCACCTGGGCCACGTCCGTCGAGTCGACTGTGCTGCTTCGCCAGCTGCTGCCGGCCTTGGTGGTGCCGCTCACACTGCTGGGGCTCGGGGCAGTGGCCCTGCGGCTGACCGACCGTACGGTTGCCGCGGTGATCGCCCCGGCGCTGCTCGTGGTCGGCAGCTTCTTCTTGATGGGCCCGCACTACGAGGCTTGGGCGTTCACCGAGCCATACCTGTCCAAGCGCCTCGTCTCCAGCCCGTCGCAGAACTATGGTTTCATGATCGCGCTTCCGGCGATCGCATTGATTCTCGAAGTGCTACGACCGGACCGCCGGGCGCCGAGGCTCACCTGGGTGGCTTTGGCCGTCAGTCTCTTCGCACTCTCAGGCGCCAAGGCGACGTTCCTGCCTCTGTTCTTGTGTGGGGCCGTCGTGGTGTGGTTGGCCCAGCTGGCTGTTCTGCGCCGAGTCGACCTCACCGCGACTGCTCTGGTCGGCTTGATGGCAGTCGTCACCGCGTTTGCGCAGGTCGTGCTGCTCGGCGGCAGCAGCGGCGCCCTGGCACTCGACCCATTCCAGACCGTGCAGGCGTCGCTGCAAAGCCAGAAGATCACCGACACGTTCGTCGCCGAGGTCGCGATGACCCTGAGCCTGTTGATCGGTTGGCTGTTGTACGGCGTGGGAGTGCTCGGGCTGCGGCGGGGCGGGACGTGGCGTGACCCGCGGGCCTGGTGGCTGGTCGCCTCGGTGCCCCCGGGCATCGTGGTCGCGCTCTTCTTCTTCCGCTCGGGGCTGAGCCAACTGTGGTTCCAGCGGTCGGTGGCCGAGATGGTCGTGCTCGCATCGACTTGGGGCCTGGCTCTGCTGCTGCCCGACCCGCTGCCCCGGAGCCGAGCACTGACGCTGTGCGGGTTGGCGGCGGCGTCCGGACTGGGGGTGTTCGTCCTCAGCACGGGCTTCGAGCATGGCGTTTCGGACGTGACGCTGGCGACCACCCGCGAGGTCGTCGCCACCGCTGTGGCGCCTCTGGCCGTCGCGGCCGTCTTCGCTCTCTTCTGGCTCGGTTGGCGCCGAACTACCGGGCGGCGGCTTCCGGGTCTGGTTCTGATCGTCCTGCTGCTCGGCCTGCCGCTCAGCCACGGGTACTCGCTCGTCCATGACACCGTCACCCGGGCACCACAACCCGAGGCGAGCACAGAGCCGCTCTTCGCAGCCGGCGGTGTCACTGCCGCACAGTGGCTCGAGCGGCACTCTTCCTCTGATGACGTCGTGGCGACCAACATCCACTGCGCCTCCCCGGACACCAAACGCTGCGACAACCGCAGCTTCTGGGTGAGCGCCTACACCGAACGCAGGATCGTCGTCGAGGGGTGGGGCTATACGGCGGGGACGAACGGCGAGTTCGAGTCCGGCACCCGCAACGCCTACCTGCCGATCCCCGACCCCAGGCGCCTCGCCGTCAACGATCGGGTGTTCCTCCATCCGTCGCGGCGTGCGATTCGGCGACTGGTCAATCGCTATGGCGTCAGGTGGTTGTTCGTGAGCCTCGACTACCCCGTCAAGATCGAGCGCCTCGCGGCGCTGAAGCACTCGGTGCGCGAGGCGTACACCGACGACAACTACGTCATCTTCGGGATCCGCAAGCCGTAGACGCCGTGCCATACTCCCCTGACATGCGGGGGATCATCCTGGCCGGCGGTGTCGGGTCGCGTCTGCACCCGATCACGCTCGGGGTGAGCAAGCAGCTGATGCCGGTCTATGACAAGCCGATGATCTACTACCCGCTGTCGACGCTGCTGCTCGCCGGCATCCGTGACGTGCTCGTCATCACGACACCGCATGAGGCCGAGGCGTTCGGCCGCCTGCTCGGGGACGGGGCGCGGTTCGGCGTCTCGTTCACGTATGCCGAGCAGCCCGAGCCGGGTGGTCTGGCGCAGGCGTTCCTCATCGGTGCCGACTTCATCGGCAGCGAGCGCTGTGCCCTGGTGCTCGGCGACAACGTGTTCTACGGCCAGGGGCTGGGCTTGCAGCTGCAACGTTTCACGGCCCTCGACGGCGCAGCCGTGTTCGCCTACTGGGTCAACGACCCGCAGTCCTACGGCGTCGTGGAGTTCGACGAGTCCGGCCGGGCCCTCTCGCTGGAGGAGAAGCCGGCCAGCCCACGTAGCAACTACGCCGTCCCAGGGTTGTACTTCTACGACAACGACGTGGTCCAGATCGCCCGTTCGCTCCGGCCTTCGGCTCGTGGGGAGCTCGAGATCACCGACGTCAACAAGGTCTATCTCGAGAGAGGGGATCTGCACGTACAGGTTCTCGCCCGGGGAACGGCCTGGCTCGACACAGGCACGTTCGACTCGCTGAACGACGCCAGCAACTTCATCCGGACGGTCGAGAATCGGCAGGGGCTCCGCATCGGCTCACCCGAGGAGGTCGCCTGGCGGCAAGGCTTCCTCAGCGACGACGAGCTGCGGTCCCGCGCGCAAGGCATGCTCGCCAGCGGGTACGGCGACTACCTGCTCGGCCTGCTGGACCGTCGTGCTCCGCGCACTCGGCGGCTCGGTTCGCCAGCCGCCGGACCGGTTCCCGAGGCATAGGTCAGTCGCGCAGCTTCAAGGGCTCCCACCAGTCGCGATTTTCGGCGTACCAGGCCACCGTGTCTGCCAGCCCAACGTCGAACACGATCTGAGGCGCATAGCCCAGCTCCGAGCTGATCTTGGCGATCGACACCGAGTAGCGAAGGTCGTGGCCGAGGCGGTCCTCGACGAGCCTGACCCGGTCCCACCCGGCACCGCAGAGCCGCAGCAACCGCGCGGTCAGCTCTCGGTTGCTCAGCTCGGCGCCACCCCCGATGTTGTAGACCTCTCCTGCGCGACCGCCCTCGAGCACCAGGTGCACCGCCCGGCAGTGGTCGTCGACGTGGAGCCAGTCACGGACGTTGGCGCCCTCGCCGTACAACGGCACCGTCTTGCCGTCCAACAGGTTGGTGACGAAGAGCGGGATCACCTTCTCGGGGAACTGGTAGGGATCGTAGTTGTTGGAGCACCGCGTGACCAACACCGGCAGACCGTGGGTGCGAAAGTACGACCGGGCCACCAGGTCGCTCGCCGCCTTGGAGGCGGAGTACGGCGAGTTGGGCTCGAGCGGCTGCAGCTCGTCCCAGCTGCCACTCTCGATCGAGCCGTACACCTCGTCGGTCGACACATGCACGAACCTGCCGACGTGGTGCCGGAGCGCGGAGTCCAGCAGCACCTGCGTGCCGAGGACGTTGGTCATCACGAAGTCGGAGGCACCGCGGATCGACCGGTCCACGTGGGTTTCGGCTGCGAAGTGCACGACCGCGTCGCAGTCGGCGATCAGCCGGTCCACCAACGAACCGTCGAGGATGTCTCCCTCCACGAAGCGCAGTCGGTCGTCGGTGTCGACCGGCTCGAGGTTCGTGACGCTCCCCGCGTAGGTCAGCTTGTCGAGCACCGTGACCCGGTCGGGCGCTGACAGCCCCCAGGTGTCCCCGAGGACGCTGCGGACGTAGTGGCTGCCAATGAAGCCGGCGCCACCGGTCACCAGCAATCTCACGAGCCGGCCTGCCGCGGGCGCCGAAGGGCGGTGAGGAACAGGTCGACCACCCGGTCGAGCTCGGCGTCGGACAGGTTGTTGTAGAACGGCAGCCGGATCAGCCGGCCGCTGATGTCCTCGCTCACCGGGCAGTCGGTGGCAGCCGCGGCGAAACGGCGACCGGCGTCGGAGCTGTGCAGCGGCACGTAGTGGAACGTCGCCTGGACGCCACCAGAGCGCATGTCCGCCAAGACCCGGTCCCTCGTCGCCCGGTCACTCAGCAGGGCATAGAACATGTGGTAGGCCGGCTCGCAGTGACCCGGGACCACCGGAAGCGAGAAGCCGAGCTCGTCGGCGAAGGGCTGCAGCGCGTGGTGGTAGTGCTGGAAGACCCGCCGCCGCTTGTCCTGGATGACCTCAGCACGCTCGAGCTGTCCCCACAGGAACGCGGCGAGCGTGTCCGACAGCCCGAACGACGAGCCGGTGTCCTTCCAGGAGTACTTGTCGACCTGCCCGAGGAAGAAGGCCCTGCGGTTGGTGCCCTTGTCGTAGAGAACGCGCGCCCGATCCACGTCGCGGCCGTCGTTGAGCAGCAGCGCTCCACCCTCGCCACAACCAAAGTTCTTGGTCTCATGGAAGCTGAGCGTCGCAAAGCGGCCGAGGCTGCCGAGCGGTCGACCGTTCCACCGGCCGAAGAGCCCGTGGGCGTTGTCCTCGACCACCGCGACGTCGGGTCGATCGGCCAGGGCGGCGCGCATCCCCTCGACTTCGCAGGCAATCCCGGCGTAGTGGACTGGCACCACCGCGCGCACCCTGTCGTCCAGGAGCGTGGCGAGGTGAGCGGGGTCGAGGCCCAACGTCGTCGGCTCGATGTCGCAGAAGAGGATGCGCGCGCCTTGGCGCACATAAGCGAGCGCCGTCGTGGTGAACGTGAACGAGGGGACAACAACCGTGTCCGCAGGGGTCAGGTCGAGCAGCATCGCCGAGAGCTCGAGTGCCGCGGTGCACGACGTGGTGAGCAGAACCTCTGCTGCGCCGGTCTCCTGCTGGAGGGCGGCACCGACCCGTCGGCCGAACGGCCCGGACGACGACATGTGGCCGCTGTCGATGGACTCTCGCATGTGTTCGAGCTCGGCACCCTCGATGGCGGCCCGGTTGAAGGGAATGTCTGGTAGCTCAGCTGGTGCGTCGATGGCCGCGGACACCGATTCAGCCTAGCTGTGCAGACCATGGCAGCTCGCGTCCCAGCCGATCACGCAGCTGGTCGTCAGCCGGCCCGAAGTACTCCTGCAGCCGTCGGCGCAGGGAGTCGTCCAGCTGCGGAGCCTCGCCATCACTTCGGTTCAGGGGAGTCTCTGGCGGGGACGGTACGAAGTCCGGGTCCACGCCGAGAGCCTCGTACAGCTTCACGATGCTCGTGTGCGACTCGACGACGTCCTCAAGGAAGCGCACATGAACGCTGCCGGGGAAGCTCGCGAACCACGGGTCGAGCTGCTCGGCGTAGCGGCCCCGCTCGAGATAGCCGAACGGTGACACCGAGGTCGCCTCGGCGTCCCACTGCATCTTCTCCCGCAGGTTCTGCTCGAGCGCTTCGGACAGCGACCGTAACTCCAGCCCGTTCGCGGTGCTGAACCTCCAGTTGGAGATCGCCCGCGCCACCGGGTCCCGCAGCTGTACGACGACCTGCGCCTCGCCGAGCACAGCAGCAGCCCGCCCGGCCGCGTCGGCGACCTCCAGATAGCTGGTGCTCTTCTCACCGAGCATGGTCTCGGTGGTGGCGTGAGCGAAGTAGGTCTCCACGTACCAGCCGAGCCCGCGCTCGACCACCTCCGGCGACAAGAACACCTTGGGCTCCGGGCGTGCCGGCCTCGCCATCGCGATGTCGGGGTGCGCCTCGAGCAGCGCGTGCAGCTGGGTCGTGCCGCACCGCTGCGCACCGATGACCAGCAGGTGCCGCCTCACCCGGAGACCCGCTCCACGACGTGGTAGCTCTCCTGGGCGCTCACGGTGTTGAGCGTTCGGACGACGTACTCACCGAGCATGGACAGCAGCGCGATCGTCACTCCGTTGAAGAGAGCCAGCAGCACGATGATGGAGGTCCACCCCTGCACCTGGACGTCGAAGAAGACGCCGCGCACGAGATAGACCGCTCCGATCAGGAAGCTGACAAGGGAGATGACGGCGCCGCAGACAGCCGCGAGCCGCAGCGGGAACAGCGAGTAGCTGAACAAGATCGTCAGTACCAGCCGGATGATCCGCACCGGACTGTAGTGGCTCTTACCCACCCGTCGCGGTTCGTGCCGGACCGCCACGTTCGACCGGTTGCTCGAGTAGAGCAGCGCCTGGCCGGTGATGTAGGGATAGGCGCTGCGCGAGGCACAGATGCGGTCGACGACGTCGCGCCGCATGATGCGGAAGTTGGAAACGGCCAGGTCCTGAGGCTGACCGAACACCCGGCGGTTGATCCGGGTGATGAGCTCGCTGCCCAACCGCCGGTATGCGGGCGCCCGCTTGGTGACGAACTCGCCGAACACCACGTCCCGGCCCGACATGGCCTCGTCGATGAGCAGCCGGATCTGGTCCGGCGGGTTCTGCAGGTCGTCATCCATCGTGATGACGAAGTCGCCGTGCGACTCGCGCAGGCCCGCGAGGTTGGCGTTGTGCTGCCCGTAGTTGCGCAGCAGGGCGAGCGCCGTCACGTGGGGGTTGCCCCGAGCCTTGTCAGAAATGACCTGCCAGCTGTCGTCGGTGCTGCCATCGTTGACCAGCACGATTTCGTAGGCCAACTGTTCCTTGCCGAACTCGGCCACGATGGCGTCCACTGTGTCACCGACGATCGGCGCGCTGTTGTAAACGGGGACCACGACGGAGTAGGTGAAGGAGAACCGGTCGAGCGGCTCGGGGACGGGTCCCTCGGGGGTTGGGGCCGGACCGGTCACGGGGTCGATCTGGTCCACGTCCCTACTCCCGCCGAGAAGCGATGTCCACGCGACTGTAACCGACGGCCGAGGCGTCGCCGCGTCACGACTAGGGTCAGGCTGCATGCGAGTGCGGGCGTCCTCCACGACCGCGCTTGCGCTGGGATCCGCCGCGAACGGCCTGCTCGCGTACGTGTTCTACGCCCTGGTCACCCGACACCTCGGCGCCACGGCGTCGGCTCCGGTCTCGGTGCTGTGGACCTACTGGAGCTTCGCCGCCGCTGCCCTGACCTTCCCGCTGCAGCACTGGATCGCGCGCAGCGTCGCCGCCCACGCCGGAGAGGCGATGGTCCGCGCCGGGTTGCCCTCGGTCGTCGCGGCGGTCGTCGCGGCTGGGGTGGCCGCCGGGTTGCTCGGCTGGTGGGGACGAAACGCGTTGTTCTCTCGCGGCGACCTGTGGTTTCCGCTGCTCGTCGGCTGGGTCACGCTCGGGGCAGGGTTCACCGGCGTGGTGCGAGGCGGCCTGTCGGCGCGGCACCGGTTCGGCGCCGTCGCCCTCGCTCTGGCGGCCGAGAACGCGTTGAGATGTGCGGCCGCCGTCGGCCTCATCGTCGTCGGCTCGCGCGCGCCCTTGCTGTTCGGTGCCTGCCTCGCGGCCGGCTCGCTCGTCGGCCTGGCCTGGCCGGGCTCCTTCCGGTTCTCGAGCGGTGGATCACAAGGCGATGGGTCAGACGGCGGCGGTACCACGGCCGCTCCTTCGGCCGCCCTGGCCTTTTTGGGCGGAGCCGCTGGAGGCCAGGTCATCGCTCAGGCGGTGCTGACGGGTGGCCCCGTCGTGCTGGCCCTGAGTGGAGGAACGGCTGCTCAGGTCACGGCACTCTTCGCCGGTCTGGCACTGTTCAGGGCGCCCTACAC
>JBPCRX010000085.1:0-7868 GCA_050996395.1 Nocardioidaceae bacterium | reverse complement strand
AGATAGACCTCGGACCCGATGACGGTGAAGCGCTCCGGAGCGCAGTCGAGCGACGCGAGGTCAGCGACGGCCGCTTTCGCCGGCAGGGCGCTCATGAAGCCCACGTGCACAAAGCGCTCGTCGGCGTCGGGATACGGGTTGCGGTCGAGCACTCTGCGCAGGTCGTCATGGGACCGGACAAAGACTGGTGGCCTGAACCCGACAAGCGTCTCGAGTGCCTCCTCGAGCAGGCCGCTCAGCTCCTCAGGCGCCAGCGAGGTGTCGAGCACGACGTTGCCACTCTGGATGTAAGTGGAAACATCGGTGCAGCCGAGAGACGCGCAGACCTGGCGTAGCGTCGCCATCGCCAGCTTGTTCTTGCCTCCGACGTTGACTCCCCGCAGCAAGGCGACGAGTTGTCGTGACTCGAGAGTCCCCTTCATCCGAGCATCCCTCAGCTCCGGAAAGGTAGATCAGATCTTGGTCTGCGCCTCGGTAAGGACCTCTCGCAGGATCTGCTCGATCTCGTCGAAGTGCCGCTGGTCGCAGATCAGTGGCGGCGACAGCTGGATGACCGGGTCGCCACGGTCGTCGGCGCGGCAGTAGAGGCCAGCGTCATACAAGGCCTTGGAGAGGAAGCCTCTCAGGAGCACTTCTGCTTCTGCGTCGTCGAAGGTGGTCTTCGTGGCCTGGTCCTTGACGAGCTCAATGCCGTAGAAGAAGCCGTCACCTCGTACGTCGCCGACGATCGGCAGGTCCCGTAGCTTGTCGAGGGTCGTTCGGAAGGCGTCCTGGTTGTCCAGCACGTGCTGGTTGATGCCCTCACGCTCGAACACGTCGAGGTTTGCCATCGCCACGGCGGTGGAGACCGGGTGCCCGCCGAAGGTGTAACCGTGGGCGAACATGGCGTCCCCACTCTTGTACGGCTCGAAGAGCCGGTCGGTCGCGATCATGGCCCCCAGAGGCGCATAGCCGGAGGTGATGCCCTTCGCGCAGGTGATCATGTCGGGCAGGTAGCCGTACCGTTCCGCGCCGAACATGTGCCCCAGCCGTCCGAAGGCGCAGATGACCTCGTCGCTGACGAGCAGGACGTCGTACTCGTCGCAGATCTCACGAACCCGCTGGAAGTACCCGGGAGGCGGCGGGAAACAGCCGCCGGCGTTCTGCACCGGCTCGAGGAAGACAGCCGCGACCGTCTCGGCGCCCTCGTTCTCGATCGCGACGGCGATCTCGGCAGCCGCCCAGCGACCAAAGGCCTCGAGGTCGTCGGCATGCTGAGGCGCCCGGTAGAAGTTTGTGTTGGGAACGCGGAAGGTGCTCGGAACCAGCGGCTCGAAAGGCGCCTTGAGGCTCGGGAGCCCGGTGATGGACAAGGCGCCTTGCGTCGTCCCGTGGTAGGCGATCGCGCGGGAGATGACCTTGTGCTTGCCCGGCTTGCCCGTGAGCTTGAAGTACTGCTTGGCGAGCTTCCACGCCGTCTCGACCGCTTCGCCGCCACCGCTGGTGAAGAAGACCCGGTTGAGGTCACCGGGCGCATAGCTCGCAACCCGCTGCGCCAGCTCGACGGCGTTGGGATGCGCATAGGACCAGAGCGGCATGAAGGCGAGCTTTTGGGCTTGACGCGCGGCAGCCTCGGCCAGCTCGGTTCGCCCGTGGCCGATCTGACTGACGAAGAGACCGGCGAGGGCGTCGAGATAGCGCTTGCCGTGCGAGTCGTAGATGTAGGCGCCCTCTCCCCTGACGATCATCGGGACGTCGGCCTTCTCGTACGACGACATCCGGGTGAAGTGCATCCACAGATGGTCGCGTGCCGACTGCTGGAGAGCGGCGTTGTCCAGGTCGGTAGCTTCGTCGATCGTCATGGTGCCAGTTTGCCCCACTCAGCCCGTTGATAGCAAGTGATTCGGGGTGTTCGGCGAGTCCATAGCGGTGACATGCCCCGTGATGTTGGCCATTGACAACGATTTCCGTAGACGCCCTAGGTCGCAGATCAGCACCTATCAGGTCGCCGGGCAACCATCGGCGGCGTCTCGGAGGTCTCTAACTGGTGAGGTGCCATGGCGCCTCACTCGAGGGAGGAAGCTGGTGGACGACCACGTGGTCCAGGCAGCCGGGGCGGTCGACCGGCGTGAGCGGACTGAGCGCACAGGCGGGAGCGCGACTGTCGACGTCACCAGCGATGATGCCCCCGTGCACCGCCGCCAGTCTTTTGAGTCCTTCGTGGCGGCCCGGTCTGCGACTCTGCTGCGGACGGCATACCTGCTCACGCAGGACAACCACCTGGCCGAGGACCTGTTGCAGACCTCGCTCGCCAAAGCCTGGCGATCGTGGTCCCGCGTCGAGACGTCACCGGACGCCTACGTACGCCGGATCCTCATCAACACGTACTCGTCCTGGTGGCGTCGCAGGTGGAATGGCGAGGCCCCAACCGCGGAGCTGCCGGAGACGGGATACCGAGACACCGACACTGGTTCGCTGCTCGAGATGAGAGCCGCCCTGGCGCGGTTGCCGAAGGGCCAGCGAGCGGTGATCGTGCTCAGGTTCTTCGAAGACCTCACCGAGGCCGAGACTGCCCGGCTGCTCGACTGCAGCGTAGGGACAGTGAAGAGCCAGACGAGCAAGGCACTGGCGAAGCTGCGCGTCGATCCGAGCCTGGACGACGGTCCGATGGACCGCGACGATGACAAGAGGGTGAGACGATGAGGCTCGACGAGCTCAAGCAGAGCCTGACCAGGATGGCTGAGGAGGCCGACGACCAGGGCATCGTCCAGCGCCTCGCCGCGGTCGAGCACAAGGTCGCCACTCGGCGGCGTACCACCGTCGCCGGCGCGGTCCTGGCGGCGGCCGTCGGCGTCGCGGCAACCGCGATCGCACCCAGCCTGGTTGATCCCTCGGACGAACGCCCCCGGCCGGCTGATCGGGTCGCTTCGTTGCCGACCGTGACCGACCACGGCATCGCGTTCTACACGGAGCCGGCAGGGGCGAAGCTGATCGGCCATGGTGTCGCTGACCCAGGAACGGAGGAGATCTCCTTCACCTTCATCCCGGCGACCACGAACCTGTCCTACGATGCATTCTGCTCGGACCCGGGCGTGGATGGACCGCGCGGTGCTGAGTACACGTCGTTCGTGAACGGGCATCAACTGAGCAGGTCAACCTGCCAAGGTCGCCTGGCGCGAACGCCTGTGACGGGCGGCTCCACATTCGGGAGCTCGCCGACCTCGAACGCCTCGGCATGGCAGCACGATTTCGACGTCGTCGCCGGCGAACCGTCGACTTTCACGGTTCGGATCACCAACCATGCCGAGCGCGGAGACGCGGTCCAGCCCGGTGCAGCGGTCTACGAGGACGGACTCATGGCCGAGACGGACGGCGTCTGGTACGACAAGCAGGTCGTCTACCTCGGTCACACCTATCAGGTCGTCGACGCGACGGTGGCCGTGCTCGAGCGCGACGGACGGACCGTGGTCACGGTCGATCTCCCGAGCTCGGATTATCCGATCTACGTCGCCCGCGGTGCCGAGCATGTTCGCCACGGACTGTCGCTGGCCCGAGGGAGCCACGGTCTGATCCAGCTGGGGAGGGGCGTCACCGCTGGCGGGACAGGAGACCTGGTCCGGCCCGACAAGCCGGCGGTGACCATCGTCGCCAAGACGAATGACGTCGAGACCACCGGACTCGTCTACGTGCTCGTGTACACACGGATCGACTGACGCTGGACGACGGTTGTCGTGGCCGGTCCCTTGACGGGTCGGCCAGGATGAGCCCATGACGCGTTATGGGCAGCAGTTCGGGCCGGACTTCACGTTCCTCGGCGTGCCCGCTGTCGATCTTGACGACCGGGCTGCGCTCGAGGCAGCCGACGTAGTCATCCTCGGGGCGCCGTACGACGGCGGCACGTCGCACCGGCCAGGTACCCGCTTCGGGCCGATGGCCATCCGGCAGGCCGACTACCTGGGGCACGACGGGTCGCGGCCGCACATGGCGCTGCGTGTCGATGCGTTGCAGGACGTCGTCGTCGTGGATGCCGGCGACGTCGAGATGCCGCCAGGCGAGATCGAGCGGTCGCTGGCCGCGGTGGAGGAGGCGGTGTTTGCCATCGCCTCGGCCGGTGCCGTCCCGCTCGTGCTCGGCGGAGACCACTCCATCACCCTCCCCGACGCCACGGGGGTGGCCCGTCATCACGGTTTCGGCAAGGTCTCGATGATCCACTTCGATGCCCACGCCGACACCGGAGACATCGAGTTCGGGTCCTTGTACGGACATGGTCAGCCGATGCGTCGGCCGATCGAGTCCGGTGCGCTGAGGGGTGACCGGTTCCTGCAAATGGGACTGCGCGGCTACTGGCCGGGCCCGGAGACCCTGTCCTGGATGGCCGACCAGGACATGCGGTCCTACGAGATGACGGAGATCGTCGCTCGTGGGCTCGACGACTGTCTAGCCGAGGCGTCCTCCATCGCGCTCGACGACTGTGAAGGCGTCTTCCTCTCGGTTGACATCGACGTATGCGATCCCGGTCATGCGCCGGGAACAGGAACGCCGGAGCCCGGTGGCCTGTCGGCACGTCAGCTGCTCGACGCGGTTCGCCGGATCTGCGTCGAGCTGCCCGTGTTCGGTGTCGACGTCGTCGAGGTGTCCCCGCCCTACGATCACGCCGACATCACCGCGGCTCTCGGCAACCGGGTCGTGCTCGAAGCCTTGTCCGGCATGGCGGTGCGCAAGAAGGGCATCACCCACGACCCGGCCGGCCCTCTACTCGAGGGTCGCCGAACCGGCGAGGAGTTCGACGCGGCCGGCCCGTACTTCACTCCCACGACCTGACTCTCCGGCGCTACGCTCAAGGCCATGATGCACGCACGAGCACGACCTTGATCTGAGTCTCGCGGCTTCGCGCTGCGAGTCATCGCCTACGTCTCCGCGCGAGACGCCGTTCCGCTGTACGCGGTCTACTCACTGTTGTTCGCCGACAGCGGCCTCAGCCCCGCTCAGTTGTCGAGCCTGCTCATCATCTGGTCACTGACCGGCTTCGCCTTTGAGATCCCGTCCGGCGCGTGGGCCGACACCATCGACCGTCGCAGGCTCCTCGTCGTCAGCGGCCTCATATACGCGTGTGGCTTCAGTCTCTGGATCGTCTGGCCAGGCTTTGCCGGGTTCGCACTCGGATTCGTGTTGTGGGGCTTGAGCAGCGCCATCCAGTCGGGCACGTTCGAGGCGCTGGTGTACGACGAGCTGGCCGAGCGCGGCGAGACCGCCGGCTACGCCGGGCTGATCGGCACAGCCAACGCGACCGCCATGGTCGCCAACCTGTCGGCGACAGCGCTCGCCGCCCCGTTGTATGCATGGGGCGGCTATGAGTTGGTGGGCTGGGCGAGCGTCGCCGCGGCGCTTGGACACACCGCCCTCGCCCGGACGCTGCCGCCCGCTGCGCGCGCAACCGAGGTCGACGAGACACGTGAGGCGGAGCCGACAGGCAGCACCCTGCTCGTCCGCTACAGGGCCATGCTGAGCGACGGGCTGGCGGAGGTGGCCCGCCGTCGGCCGCTCCGCCGCGCGGTCGTCGTCGCGGCGGCGGTGCTCGGCATGCTGTCCTACGACGAGTACTTCCCGCTCGTGCTCCGAGAGGGCGGCCTGGCGACCGCGCATGTGGCACTCGTCGGCGCGTTGATCGTCGGGGGACAAGCGGTCGGGGCGGCGCTTGCCGGCCGCACCGAGGCGCTGTCGCCACGGACGATCGGCTGGGCGCTCGCCGGCGCGGCCATCCTGCTCACCGCCGGCGTGCTGACGATCCGGTGGGGAGGTTTCGTAGCCATCGCCCTCGGCTACGGCATCGTCAACAACCTGCTGGTGGTCGCAGAAGCGCGAATCCAACATCAGATCGAGGGGCGGGCGCGCGCGACAGTGACGTCGGTGGTCGGCTTCTCGTCGGAGATCACGGCGATCTCGGTCTACGCCTTCGTCGCGTTGGGCGGATCGTGGTGGTCGTTCACCACCATCGTCGCGATCCTCGGGGCGCCCTCGCTGCTGGTCGCTCTCGCTGTCGGTCGATGGATGCCGCAGAACCCGCGCGAGTCCCGCGAATCACCAAAGTGAGGTGCCGCTCGATGACCGGCGACCAGCGTCTCACGCGACATCTGCGACACCTCGGGGACGGTTACGTCAGCGGAAGGCGGACTCGCCGGTGAGCGCCTGCCCGACGATGAGCTGGTGCACCTCTGACGTGCCCTCGTAGGTGAGCACCGACTCCAGGTTGTTCGCATGCCGCAGGACGGGGTAGTCAAGGGTGATGCCGGCGGCACCCAGCAGCGTCCGGCACTCGCGAGCGATGGCGAGGGCCTCTCGCACGTTGTTGAGCTTGCCCACACTGACCTGTTCGGGCCGAAGCACGCCCTGGTCCTTGAGGCGGCCCAGGTGCAGCGCGAGCAACATGCCCTTGCCCAGCTCCAGTGACATGTCTGCGAGCTTTTGCTGGGTGAGCTGGTACGCCGACAAGGGCTTGTCGAAGACGCGACGGGTCGCGACGTACTCCAACGTCGTCTCGAGGCAGTCGCGGGCGGCGCCGAGCGCACCGAAGACGATGCCGAACCGTGCTTCGGACAAGCACGACAAGGGCGCGCCGAGACCGCTGGCCGTGGGCAGCATCGCGCTGGAGGGGACCCGCACGTCGTCCAGCACCAGCTCGCTGGTGACGGACGCTCGCAGCGAGAGCTTGCGTTCGAGCAAGGGTGCTGAGAAACCCGCCGACGTGGTGGGGACCACATAACCGCGCAAACCGTCATCGGTCCTAGCCCACACGACGGCAACCGCGGAGACCGAGCCGTTGGTGATCCACATCTTCGTACCGCTGAGCAGCCAGTCAGAACCGTCGCGCACTGCCCGCGTGCGCATCCCGCCCGGGTCCGAACCGTAGTCGGCCTCGGTCAGCCCGAAGCAGCCGATAGCAGCACCGGCTGCCATCCGGGGTAGCCACTCCTGCCGCTGTTCCTCGGAGCCGAAGCGGTGGATGGCGAACATCGCCAGGGACCCCTGCACCGAGACGAGGCTGCGGATCCCCGAGTCGGCCGCCTCCAGCTCCAGACAGGCCAGTCCGTACGCCGTGGCGCTCGTCCCGGCGCAGCCGTAGCCCTCCAAGTGCATGCCGAGCAAGCCGAGCGCACCGAGCTCCAGCGCCAGCTCTCTGGCCGGAAGGTCGGTGTGCTCGTACCAGTCGCTGATGTGCGGCCGGACGCGATCGTCGCAGAAGCGCCGTACGGTCTCGGCGATAGCGCGCTCCTCGTCGTCGAGCAGGTCGTCGGTGCCGAACAGTGCCAACGGGCTCATCGGCCTGTCGTGGGTCACGCGGTCGCTCCTTGGTCGCTCGGCTGGTCGGGCTCACGATAGTGCGGCCGCTGGATAGGGTGCGCACGTGAGCGACCCGACCGACAGTGGGAGAACCGGCAGGTCCGACGACTACGCTGTCTCGCTTCGTGGTGTGACCCGGCGGTTCGGTGACGTCACTGCCGTCGACAGCGTCGACCTCGACATCGGTGAAGGCGAGTTCTTCGCGATGCTCGGGCCGTCGGGGTCGGGCAAGACCACTGTGCTGCGCATGATTGCTGGCTTCGAGACCCCGGACACCGGGTCGATACTTCTGTCCGGCGCAGACGTCACGACTCGGGCGCCCTTCGAACGCGATGTCAACACCGTCTTCCAGGACTACGCGCTCTTTCCTCACATGAACGTGCGGGACAACGTCGCCTATGGGCTACGGGTCCGTGGGGTCGCCAGGCGACGCAGAGGCGACCTTGCCGACCAGGCGCTTGCTCAGGTGCGGCTGCCAGACCACGGCGACAGACGGCCCACTCAGCTCTCCGGGGGCCAGCACCCCCAAAGGGGGCTGGACCAGGGCCCGG
>JBPCRX010000047.1:0-8767 GCA_050996395.1 Nocardioidaceae bacterium | reverse complement strand
GGAGACGAGGTACAGCCTCGTTGATCACTTCGGATTGACCCGTGGGATCGACGGAGGTCCCTGGTGTGACGGGCGGCACTTTCCCTCAACCACATCGAGGTGCTTCGCCAGATGACCGTGACCTGTGCTGTGTTTGAAATTTCCCAGGCAAGGGTTGAGAAGGCATACCGCCCTCTTGAGGCCCGACGCGCAAGGGCCATCGCCCCCCGGCGACGGCCCTCACACTGCGCACCGTGCCTCACCGTCACAGGAGGCATCGATGAAGATCAGTATTGTTTGTATCAATGTTTGTCGCAAGGATCCCGTCGTCGGGGGGCCCGCGACCGAAGGCCGCAGCACCGCCCGGTCGGACGCGCCGGAGAGAGTTGCTCTGTCCAGGCCGGTAGGCGACGTGTGCTGGGATCCTGACCAGGGTGGCTCGCAGTCGACGGCGAGCCAGGCTGACGCCGTCCCGAGGGCCACCCACGTCTGCGACGGCTGCGGCCACGATGCCCGTGCGCACCCCCACAAGGCAGACCGACCCTGCGTCGCGCTCCAGTGTTCGTGCCAGCACTACGAGCGCGAGCCCCTCCCGTTGTGCGGCGGCTGCAATCACCCTTCCTCGTTGCACAGTGCCCGATCTGAGCGTCCCTCGTCACTGTGCATGGCCACCGGCTGTCAGTGCCCGCACTGGGAGCCCCCAGCGCCTGCGGTGGACGACTTGGGCGTGTCAGGCATGAAGGTCGCTGAGGCGCTCGACGTCGATCGCCTCGTCGAGGTCGTCCTCCCCGACGGCTTCACCGGTGAGGTCGCGCTGGACATGAGTTCTCGCGGGCGGATCCAGGTCAAGTTCTCGCAGCCCGGCTAGCGGGTCGAGGACGTCAGCGGATGTCTCGCCGATGCCGGTGGTTGTAGACAGCCGGGGGGCGTCGCTGACGCACTCCTGTGGGAGGCACAAGTGTCAGAGTGGACCCCCCGGTTCTGCTGTACATTGCCGCACTTAGTCAGGTAGAGATGCGGTGTGTAGGAGTGCCCAAGCGACGAATGGAAGCAAGATCAACGTGAGCAGTCTGGCCAACTTCGTCTGGGGCATCGCCGACCAACTGCGCGGCGTCTACAAGCCGCACCAGTACGGCAACGTCATCTTGCCGATGACGATCCTCCGCCGTCTCGACGCCCTGATGGCAGAGTCCCGCGACCGGATGCGCGAACTGGCCGAGGCTCACGACAACCCGAACGTCTTGGCCGCCAAGATCCGCAAGGAGTGCGGCCTCGGGTTCTACAACACCTCCGAGTTCGACCTTGCCCGCCTAGTCGCTGACCCCGACAGCCTGTCGGCCAACCTCGTCGACTACATCAGCCGCTTCTCGCCCAACATCGACGTCTTCGAGCGTTTCAAGTTCGAGAACGAGATCACGACGTTGGACGAGAAAAACCGGCTCGTGCTCATCGTGCGCCAGTTCGCCGAGGTCGACCTGCACCCCGACACCGTGCCGAACGCCGCGATGGGCGACCTGTTCGAGGAACTCATCCGGAAGTTCGCCGAGGCCTCCAACGAGGAGGCAGGGGAACACTTCACCCCGCGCGACGCGATCCGGCTCATGGTCGAACTGCTCTTCGCCGAGGACAACGAGGCGCTGACCCAGGGCGCTGTCGTACGGACCGTCTACGACCCGACAGCGGGCACCGGCGGCATGCTCTCGGTCGCCGAGGACCACCTCATCGGCTCACCCGAGAAGCCCGGCCTCAACCCGGACGCACGACTGGTGATGTTCGGCCAGGAGATCAACGACCAGTCCTACGCCATCTGCAAGTCCGACATGATCGCCAAGGGCCAGGACGCCACGAACATCCGACTCGGTGACACCCTCGCCAACGATCTGTTCGCCGAGAAGACCTTCGACTACTGCATGTCGAACCCGCCTTACGGTGTCGACTGGAAAGCCTCGGTCGAAGCCATCAAGGCCGAGCGGGCCGCCACCGGCGCCCACGGCCGGTTCGCTCCCGGCCTGCCGAAGATCGGCGACGGCCAAATGCTGTTCCTGACCCACCTGGCTCACAAGATGCGACCCGTCCACGAGGGCGGTGGCCGCGCCGGAATCGTGCTCAACGGCTCACCGCTGTTCAACGGTGGCGCCGAGTCCGGTGAGTCCGAGATCCGTCGCCACCTGCTGGAGAACGACCTCGTCGAAGCGATCGTCGCGTTGCCGACGAACATGTTCTACAACACCGGCATCTCGACCTACATCTGGATCCTCGACAACACCAAGCGTCCCGAGCGCGTCGGCAAGGTCCAGTTGATCGACGGCTCTGGCTTCTACACCAAGATGCGCAAGAACCTGGGCGACAAGTCCCGTGAGGTGTCCGAGGCCGACAGGGCCCGCATCCTGGCCATCTACGACGCCTACGACGAGCAGGCACCCGAGGACGCCGACCACTCCCGCATCTTCGACACGACCGACTTCGGCTACTGGACGGTGACTGTCGAGCAGCCACTGCGGCTCAACTTCTGCGGCGCGCGCGCCCAGGCCACGGCCGACGCGCTGGTCGAGCCGGTCCCGACCGCAAGCGGAATCATGCGCGGTTACGCCGCCTTCATGGCGCTCGGCGAGAAGGTCTACAAGAACCGAGAGGAGTTCCTGGCAGCGCTGAAGATCGAGACGACCGCGCGCGGCATCACGTTCTCCGCACCCGAGATGAAGGCCATCGTCGTGCTGCTCGCCGAACGCGACGAGACCGCCGACATCTGCACCGACCGCAAAGGCCACCCCGAGTCGGACTCGTCGCTGCGCGACACCGAGAACATCCCCTTCGGCTGGGCGCCGCCGGGCGAGATGGGCGACTCCCGCTACGGCGAGACCCATCGCGAAGAGGTCATCAAGGCCTACTTCGAGCACGAGGTCGCCCCGCACGTCCCGGACGCCCAGATCGACCACGCCAAGACCAAGACCGGCTACGAGGTCCCCTTCACCCGGCACTTCTACAAGTACGTCCCGCCGCGACCACTGGAAGAGATCGACGCGGACCTGGACGTCCTGGTGAAGGAGATCATGGGACTGTTGCGCGAGGTCGAGGCGTGAGCATTGTCGGTGCTCCGGCCTGGGTTGACGGGTTGGCCGCGCCCGCGCAACCGGTACGACTCAAGTTCCTTCTGGTCGCTAACTCCAGCGGCGCTTGGGGCGACGACCCCACCGGCGAGAAGGACGCCGTGGTGTTGCGGTCGACCGACCAGACCCTGGACGGTTTTTGGCGCGTGACAGAACCTGCTTTGCGAAGTCTGACCGCTGCCGAGCGATTAGCAACTCGGCTTCGGTCCGGGGATCTTGTCGTGACCAAGTCCAGCGGGAGCGCGCGACACATCGGTAAGACCACGCTCGTAGACGACGCAGTTGAATCGCTCGACGCGTCCTACGGAAATTTCATGCAACGCCTTCGCGTCAGCCCGTCCCGGGCGTGTCCGCGTTACGTTTGGTATCTCCTCAATCACGACACCGTCCGCTCGCAGTTCGGAGATCTCTCCACCACGACAACCGGCTTGGCGAATCTGAATGCCACCACCATCGGCTCGGTTTTGGTGCCTTGGTTCCCGCTCCCCGAACAACGCGCCATCGCCGACTACCTCGACCGCGAGACCGCCCAAATCGACGCGCTGATCGGGAAGCAGGAGCGGCTCATCGAGACGCTGCGGGAGCGGCGCGCATCAGTGATCGACAACATGGTCTTGCCAGGAGCCTCTTCTGCTCCGACCGACCCGAAACTCACTTGGCGAGGTCACCGAGCCGTCGGCCCCGCCATCAACGCGTTGCCTGACGGTTGGCGGGTTCTGCGGTTCAAGGCTGCTCTGGAGCGCTTGGACAGACGGAACGACAACGGCGACATGACGATGATGTCGCTGAAGTCATCGGGAGAGATCGTGCCGCGCTCCACACTCGGTGAGCGTCAGGAACCGGACCCGGCCAGCATCCCCCGTTACCTGGCGATTGCTCCCGAACACCTTGTGGTCAATCCAATGTGGCTGATCGGTGGCGCTATCGGGGTCTCGAACGCCTTCGGTGCCGTGAGCCCGGACTACCGCGTGTTTCGATCCCGCGGCTACCACCACCCGCGGTACCTGCATCACCTGCTTCGGTCACGGCCGTACCGAGCCCAATACGTGCTCTACACGCGGTCGAACACCACGTTCGACAGGCGGGTTCAGCAGCCCGATCTCGATAACCTCCCGTTGGCCGTTCCTCCGCTACCTGAGCAGGCTTTGATCGCTCGGCGGATCGACGACCAGACCGCCAAGGTCGACGCTCTCATCGCGAAGGCGGAGCGGTTCATCGAGGTCTCGAAGGAGCGTCGTTCGGCGCTCATCACGGCCGTGGTGACCGGACAGTTCGACGTGCGTCCCTTGATGGCGCAGCGCGTGGGTGAGGCTGGGGCACAGTCCCTGGCGACAGCCTCCAGCGACTCCGCCGAGCAGGAGGTGCAGCCCGCCTGATGGCCCACTACAACGAGCACCCTTTCGAGACCGAGATCTGTGAGCACCTGGCCGCGAACGGCTGGCTCTACTCGACCGACTCCTCGGGCTACGACAAGGAGCGCGCGCTCTTCCCCGAGGACGTATTCGGCTGGCTCGCTGACACCCAGCCCGACGCGCTGGCCAAGGTTGTCAAGGCCGGCGCGCCCGACGAGTCCAAGCAGAAGGCCAACCTGCTCGACCGGCTGGTCAAGGTGCTCGACACCCCGGTCACCAACGGCGGTGGCACGCTCAACGTGCTGCGCAGCGGCTTCAAGCAGGTAAGCGCCAAGTTCGAAATGGCCCAGTTCCGTCCCGAGACCGGGCTCAACCCGGCCACCGTGGACCGCTACGCCAGGATGCGCGTGCGCGTCGTGCGGCAGGTCTACTTCTCGACCGCCGACAAGCGCTCAGTCGACCTGGTGCTGTTCGTCAACGGCCTGCCAGTGGCGACGCTGGAGTTGAAGACCGACTTCACCCAGTCGGTGAACGAGGCCATCGAGCAGTACAAGAAGACGCGGCAGCCCAAGGACCCTGGCGGCAAGGACCAGCCGTTGTTCGCCTCGGGCCGCCGGGCGCTGGTGCACTTCGCGGTGTCCAACGACGAGGTCTGGATGACCACGAAGTTGGACGGACCCAAGACCCGGTTCCTGCCGTTCAACCTCGGCTATGAGGGCGGTGCGGGCAACCCGCCCGCCACGGGCGGCAAGTCGTCGAGTGCCTACCTGTGGGAGCGGGTTCTGCACCGCGACTCGTTGCTCGACATTCTCGGCAAGTTCATGCATACCGAGACTTCGACCAAGCACGACCCGATCACCGGCAAGCCGAAGACGACCATGAGGTTGCTGTTCCCGCGCTACCACCAGTGGGACGTCGTGACCTCGTTGGCGCGGACCGCACGCACTGAGGGCACCGGGCACCGATACCTCGTGCAGCACTCGGCCGGGTCGGGCAAGACGAACTCCATCGCCTGGACCGCGCACCGGCTCGCGCGGCTGCACGACGAGAAGAACGAGAAGGTCTTCGATTCGGTCATCGTCGTCACCGACCGGACGGTCCTGGACAACCAGTTGCAGGAGGCCATCCGTCAGATCGACGGCGGCACCGGTGTCGTGCTGGCTATCGACTCCGATGAGGTCAAGATGGCCACCTCGGCGAGCAAGGGCGACATCAAGTCCAAGTCCGGGCTGTTGGCCAAGTCGCTGCTCGACGGCCGCCTGATCGTTGTGGTGACTATCCAGACGTTCCCCTACGCGATGGACGCGATCCGGGCGACCAAGGGCTTGGCGCACAAGAAGTTCGCGGTCATCGCCGACGAGGCCCACTCTTCACAGACGGGCTCCACGGCGAACCGGCTGAAGGAGGTGCTCTCGGCTGAGGAACTGGCCGCTCTGGACGATGGCGGCACCATCGACGTCGAAGCGCTCCTGGCCGCCGACGCCACGGCACGGGCCAGCAGCGAGAACATCTCCTACTTCGCCTTCACAGCCACGCCCAAGGCCAAGACGCTGGAGTTGTTCGGGCGCAAGCCCGGCGGCCCGCACGGCGAGGATCTGCCGCCGCAGCCGTTCCACGTCTACACGATGAAGCAGGCCATCGAGGAGAAGTACATCCTCGACGTGCTGCCCGGCTACCAGACCTACGCCACGGCCTTCCAGATCGCCGTGACGGCCACGAACGGCAAAGTGACGGCTGCGGGTGACGGCCAAGAGCCCCAAGACGACGCCGTTCTGTTCGACGGCACGCTGGTTGACGAGTCCGCAGCGGTCAAGGGCCTGATGAAGTGGGTGAAGTTGCACCCGACGAACATCAGCCAAAAGGTCCGCATCATCGTGGAGCACTTCCGCTCCAACGTCGAGGGTCTGCTGGACGGCCACGCCAAGGCGATGGTCGTGACCGACAGCCGCAAGGCTGCAGTTCGCTACAAGATCGCCATCGACAAGTACATCGCCGACCACGGCTACGCGATGAAGACGCTGGTTGCCTTCTCGGGCGAGGTCGAGGACGTCACGTCTGGCCCGGACAAGTTCACCGAGTCAAACATGAACCCTCCCCTCGGCGGCCAGGACCTGCGCTCGGCGTTCGACGGTGACGACTACAAGGTCATGCTCGTGGCCAACAAGTTCCAGACCGGCTTCGACCAGCCACTGCTCTGCGCGATGTACGTCGACAAGCAACTGTCCGGCGTGACGGCCGTGCAGACGCTCTCGCGGCTCAACCGCGTCTACACGACGCCCAGCGGCACCGACAAGACCCAGCCGTTCATCCTCGACTTCGTCAACCACCCCGAGGAGATCAGGAAGGCCTTCGAGCCGTACTACACCGACGCGTTCTTGGAGACGGCCACCGACCCCAACCTGGTGCACGACGTCTCGGCCAAGTTGGACCAGGCTGCGATTTTCACCGACGACGAGGTCGACGCAGTCGCGGGGATCTGGGTCACGGGCGGCAAGGGTGCTCACAACGCGCTGAACGCTGGGATGGCACCGGCAAAGCAGCGGTTCAAGACGGCCTACACGGGCGCGTTGCAGGCCAACGGTGGCAACGGCGACAAGCAGGCGCTCGACGCGTTGGACCTGTTCCGCAAGGACGTCGCCACCTTCGTGCGCCTCTACGACTTCATGAGCCAGATCGTCGACTATGCCGACGTAAATCTTGAGAAGCGCTCGATCTTCCTGCGCCTGCTGGACCGGCTCATCCGACCCGACAACTACAGCAGCGACATCGACTTGGGCGACGTGTCGCTGGTGAACATCAAGCAGGTGGACACCGGCAAGCACGACCTGAGCCTGAGCAACAAGAAGGGTCTGTCCGGCCTCATCGCGGCGGGGTCGGGTGCGAAGAAGGACCCCAAAATGGTCGCTATCGCCGACGTCATTGAGCGGCTGAACGACCAATTCGGCGACGAGGATTTCACGACGGCGCAGAAGGAGTCATTCGTCGAGAGCGCCCTGCGGGTGATGATGGAGAACGCAGTCCTGGTCACCCAGGCAGCGGCCAACAGCACCGAGCAGTTCGCCGAAAGCCCGGACTTGAGAGACGAGTTCCTAGCGACGGTGGCCGACAACCAGGGGGCGCAGAACAAGATGACCGACTTTTTCTTCAGCGACAACCCGAACGTCGACATGCTCATCGGATCAATAGGCGCCGCCTTCCACGCGATGGTGCAGGAAACGGTGTCGACCGGGCAGGAGGCCGGTGCGTGACTGAGTCCGAGCAGAAGCGAGGGATCGCCGAATCGCAAGGAGGAGAAGCATGAGCCAGCCAGGTCAAATCAGTCCGGACGGGATGTGGCAGTGGGACGGCACGCAGTGGAAACCCACCGAGAAGCAGACGGTGCTGCCAGGAACCGAGCAGCCGTTGGAGGCGGTGTTGGAGGCGCAAACCCCGGCTGTGATCGTCGGTGAGCAACAGGTCGACAAGCGCGCCGCTAAGGCTGCCGCCAAGCAGCAGGCCGCTGCTGAAAAGGACATCGCCAGGCGTCAGGCGGCTCTTGAACGGGAGGCCGGGGAGTTTGCTGCCTCGCCGGTCGGACGGGCGCGGGCGGCGTTCGAGCGCGGCGATGAGGTGTACCAGTACAGCATCGACGTGATGAGTCAACAGGCAGTCATCGTGATGATGGTTGGCAGCGCCACGGCCAAACGAACCTCGGACCCCTCAGATGTGCTGAACGCAGTATGCTGCGAGGGCTGGGAACTTGTGAACGGCTCGTTTGTGTTCGTCGAAGAGGGCCAGCAGTCGCGGGACAAGTTCCTGTCCTCTGGTCAGAACGTCGCGGTGAAGGGCACCACGTTCGGCTACTACCTCTTCAGAAGGAAACCGGCGCTGCGGAGCGAGTCGTCGAGCCGATGACCGAGTCCGACTACCTGCCCGTCACCGTCTGGCGGCTGCCCGCGACGACGCTGGGCAAGCCGCGCACCAGCCGGTTCACACGGCATCACGATGGCTGATCTGATCGACGCCGGGATGTTTGCCGCCGGAACCAGGACGTGTCGGTCATCTGGGCAAGGCCAGGGTCGGTCAGCCACGGTCACCGCAACCGCCGGGCCATCGAGATCGACGGGGCCGAGTACCCCGCACCGTCTGGTCCAGACCAACGCCGCGACGAGATGCTCCATCGTCGTCTCCAGTACCCACGCCTGAGCCCTTACGAGGTCGGGGTCAAGTGCCGGTAGATCGTCGCTCTGGACACCCCAAGAACCTTGGCGATCTCAGCCACCGTGTGCTCCCTGCTGTCATAGAGTCGGCGCGCAACTGCGGCCTTCTGCGGCGTGAGCGCCGACCTGC
>JBPCRX010000130.1:0-10424 GCA_050996395.1 Nocardioidaceae bacterium | reverse complement strand
ACGCCGTCAGCGGCAAGCAGCAACACCCGTGCGCGCTGTACCTCGCGATGAGCGGCCGTCCGAGAGACCGACAGCGTTTGCAGCACCTCGCGCTGACCCTCAGAAACGACCAGCGCGGCAGCGGGCTTCGTCATGCCCCAAGTCTAGGTCAAAACCACATAGACATTTAGGCGACACACCACTAGGGGATGCAGCGGGCCCATGGATCGTGGGGGGCGTCCTGCGCGTCGACGGTGACGGCTGTCTGTACCTGCCGCCAACCGTGCACAGAGTAGGGAGGCAGGACATCGTGTGGCCGGCAGGCTTTACGTCGAGAACCTCCGACGATGGATCGGTGAGCGTGCTGGACTCCCAGGAACGCGTGGTTGCCATGACAGGGAAACCATTCGCAGCCAAGGGTTCTTGGACCCTGGACGACGACCTCGCGAGCCAGCTGGGTTGCCGGTCGAACACTGATGGCAGCGTGGTCATCGTCCAGAGCGAACTCCCTCCCCTGGCCGACTGGTACACACCCGACTCGCAGGTGGTGACGCTGTGGCATTGTGGGGTGAACCCCGCCGAGTTCGAAGGCAAGTTGTGGGCGACCGTCGACGCTCGGTTCGATGAGGATAATATCCCGCGCGCATTCGTCGGTCGAGGCACCATGGTCAGGCGCGGCAGCGACGAGGCTGTCTACACCGACGAGAGCGGCGTGAAGATGACGTTCGTTCCCGCTGACACGGTGGTTCACATTGCGGCATGCGCATGAGTTACGGGACTGATGATTTGTGAGCCACTTAGCTGGAGAGACCCTGCGATGGGGGCTCGCGTTTCGCAGCAGTTGTCGGCTTCCTGCTCCTCACCTCAGCCTGCTCGTCGAACGACACCAGAGCCGACCGATGCGCGGAGCTGAGACAGCCTGCAGTCCGAACCCGGAACCGACCTGGCCGTGTCATGGGGACACCACCCCGCGCCCGGGGTGGCCAGCTGCCCCCTCCCTTCCGGAGGTCGCTTCGCATAAGTAGGTCTTATGCACATCTTGCTCCGCCTGGTCGGTGCTCAGCGTTCGCGTTGCCACCAGGCGGTTCCACCGTCGGCGTCGAGCACCTTCATTAAGGGGGCTCGTCGCTCGGGACGTGCAACACGATTCGTGGACGGCCCTCCGCGACGCGCAATGTCAAAGCAACTGAACCGTCCGATTGCCGAGCCAAGCGCCTGCGCCTGACCGCTCCTCAAGAGCCGAGGAGGACCGGCTCCGGTGTGTCACCTCCGATCTCGGCACGATCGAGCCGACGATATCGACGATGGACCAGTGGGTCACCAACTTCAGCTGGGCCACGCGGTGTTGTGGGGCGTCGTCGTGAGAGGAGATGACGAGCACCAAAGCCTTGAGATCGACCTAGGCGTGTCGCCGTGTGAGCCGCTCTTACAGAGGTGATCTACACTGCCAACTTCCGCACCCACGAAGGAAGCTGTGGATGTCTAGGTCTTCGCGATTCGGGCATATTGAGAAGCTGCCCTCAGGCAAGTGGCGAGCTCGCTTTTCGGGACCCGACGGAGTGCGTCGATCGAAATCGTTCAAGGCGAAGACGGATGCTCGAGTCTGGCTGTCCTCTCTGGAGACGTCGGTGACTCAGAAGGCTTGGCGACCTCCGGAGCGAGGAACGGTCACGCTAGGCGTCTCCGCGGCGAACTACATCGACAGGCCAGACCTGCGATTGTCGACGAAGGCGCTTTACGCCTCGACGTGGTCGCGGCATCTCGAGCCGACGTGGGGGTCGATGACGATCACCGAGGTGACGCCGGAGCGAGTGCGGGCTTGGCATAGCCACGCAGCCAGGACGACGGGTCCGACGGCCTTGGCCATTGCGTACCGCCTCCTGCGCAGCATCCTCAACGTGGCAGTCGACGATGGTGTCGTTGAGACAAATCCCTGCCGGATCAAGTCGGCCGCGACACCTAAGGCCGCCATCCACGCCAGAGCACTCACGGCGGCCGAGGTCCTGGAGATTGCGGATGCCATGCCGGCGCGATACCGAGTTTTAGTGCTCGTATTGGGGTTTGGCGGACTTCGATTCGGCGAGGCGACCGCTCTACGCAGGCAGGACGTAGGTGCCAATGGCGCACAAGTGACTGTCGAGCGTACCGCTCGCTACGTTCAAGGCTCCTGGCTCGTAGGGCCGCCTAAGGCCGAAGCGGGCCGACGTACCGTTGCGCTTCCAGCTTTCGTCGCCAAGGCGGTAAAGCAGCACCTGTCGACGTTTGTGGCCCGCGAGAAAGACGCTCTCGTGTTCGGGACGTCATCGGGCAGCTTCGTCGCGGGAAGCAACTTCGGCAAAACGTTCGGCCGAGCCGTCCAACAGTGCGGTCTGCCTCCGGCTCGGGTTCACTGGCTGCGTCATACCGGCGCGACCTTGGCAGCCTCGACTGGTGCATCGACCAAGGATCTGATGCATCGCCTAGGCCACGCGTCGGCTGACGCAGCACTCACCTACCAGCATGCCGCCAGCACCCGGGACAGCGAGATCGCCAGAGCCTTAGACGCTCTCGTTAACCCACCATAACCACGCCGCGTTACTTTTCGTGCGAAAGGCCCTCTGAACAGGCAATATGCGCATCCTCACATCAGCTTCCCAAGCTGACAGTGCGAGTTCGATTCTCGTCACCCGCTCCACGCACGAAGCCCCAGGTCAGATGCGGCCCGAGCCGTGACTTATGACCCGCGCCGCTGAACATCCTTAGCACGAGTGAATCAGCAGCCGAGACGGCAAATAACGATCGAATAATGACCGGAAAGGGCCGTTTACTAACCTCTTCGGCCGTGAGAGGCTGCCGACATGTCCTTCGACCCGTCCGATCCAGCATTCCGGCGTCATCGGCCACGGCCGCAGCTGAGCCGACGAGATGTACTGCGCGGAGGTCTATGGCTGTCGGTAGGTGTGGGAGCCGCACCACTGTTGGCTGCTTGCAACAGCAACTTATCCTCGTCGAGCGCGCAGACCGGTGACGCGCCATACGATCTGGCGCGACCGGACAGTCCGGTGACCTTACCGATCAAGGACACCAACCCGGCCATCGCTGACGGGCTGGATCCGGAGACCGGAGGCATCTTCAAGATTCTCAACTATGCCGACTACATCGCACCGGGTGTCATGAAGGACTTCGGCGAAAAGCACGGTGTGGAGGTCGAGGTCACGCCCTATAACAACTATGACCAGATGCTTGCCAAGATTCGAGAGCCTGGAGCCTCTTTCGACCTAGTCTTCCCCGGCCCCAGTGTGCTCAGCAAGATGGTCTACACCGACCTGATCCAGCCCCTGAACAACACCTATGTGCCCAACCTCAAGAACGTCTGGCCCGAGTACCAAGACCCCTGGTACGACCAGGGCGCGCAGTACACGGTGCCCTACACGGTGTACTCCACCGGCGTCGCCTACCGGGCCGACCGGGTCTCAACCGTTCCCGAGGTCGGCTACGACCTGCTGTGGGACGAGCAGTACTCCGGCAAGGTGTTCCTCCTCGACGACCCGGGCGAAGCCATCGGCATGTCGCTGCTGCGCAACGACATCACCACCGACATCAACACTGGTGACCCTGCGCTCATCCAGCAGGCCACGGACAAGCTCATCGAGCTCATCGACCTGGTGAACGTCAAGACCACGGTCTCGGCATATACGCTGGTTCCCGAGGGTACGGCGACCGTCCACCAGTGCTGGTCTGGCGACATGATCGCCGCCCAGTACTACCTCCCCAAGGGTGAGACCACCGAAGTGCTCGGGTTCTGGCTGCCGGACTCCGCCGAGGACCGGGTGATCGGCAGCGATGTCATCGCGGTGCCCAAGGTGGCGGCCAAGCCGGTCCTGGCGCACCTGTTCATCAACGACCTGCTCGACAACGACATCTCGCTCCGGAACTTCGGGTGGAACGGCTACCAGCCGCCAATCAACAAGCTGTCGCCGCAGTACCTGATCAAGCAGGGCTACATCCCCGACAACCTGATGAACACTGTCGTGCAGCCTGCTGACTTCGAGGACGGTCTCACCTACTTCGAAGTGAGCCCGACGACTGAGGGGCTCTGGCGAACCTCCTGGGCCGAGTTCAAGGCCGGTGCCTGAGCCGTCGTCTGGCGACGACCGCGCGACGCGGCGGTTGTGGCCGCTCCTTGCTGCACCCGGAGTCGGCTGGCTCGTCGCGTTGTTCCTCGTGCCGATCTACGCGGTCATGGCTGTCGCGTTCAGCGGGAACATCGACATCTTCGGTGAGCCGATCCCGGCATGGAACCCGTTGGACTGGCAGTTCCAGACGTTCACCGGTGTGGTGTCGGATTCGATTTCCGGGGTGTACCGAGCCGTATGGCTGCGTACCATGTACTACTCGTTCTGGGCTCTGGTCATCTGTGTCGTCGTCGGCTATCCCGTTGCCTACTACACGGCCCGGTTGGCCGGCAGACGGCGCGGCCTGATCCTGGCGCTGATCCTTGCGCCCTGGTGGATCAACTACATCACCCGGATGCTGGCGTGGGTCAACCTGCTGCAGGATGACGGCTACGTGAACGACTTCCTGGGCATCTTCGGTGTCGCACCGATCTCCTGGTTGTCCGGTCGCTCGTTCACGGTGGTCGTGGCGCTGGCTTACGGATACCTGCCCTTCTTCATCATTCCGCTCTTCGCGTCCCTGTACCGCATCGACCAGCGGTTGCTGGACGCGTCGCGTGACCTGGGCGTGGGGTCCACGCGCACCTTCTTGCACGTGACCTTGCCGCTGTCGAGGTTGGGCCTGCTCACCGCTTTGGTCATCACCGCGCTTCCGATGGCCGGCGACTACTACACCAACACGCTCGTGTCCGGCTCACCGAATACCAACATGATCGGCAACCAGATCGAGCTCTTCCTGCTACAGGGTCCATTGAAGAACCTCGGCGCGTCTCTGGTGCTGCTCCTCTCGTTCCTGCTGCTCTTCTTCATGGCGTACTACCTGATCCTGACCCAGCGCGCGAGTGCGGAGAAGCGGTGACGGTCATGGACAAAACCCGGCCCGTCGGTGCTTCGGCGGCACCGGCCAAGAAACGGGTGCCTCCATGGCGAAACCCCTGGCGTCGCCCCTACGTCCTCGGCGGCCTCACCTGGCTCTACATCCTGTGGTCGCTGCTTCCGCTGATCATCGCCGTCCAGTTCTCCTTCAACGACGGCCGGTCGCGAAGCACCTGGCAGGGGTTCTCGCCCCAGTGGTACTGCTGTGCCGAGGGGTCGGTTCACGAGGACCCCAGCCTGCTGCTGTCACTGAAGAACAGCCTCATCCTCGCGGTGGCGACGGTTCTCGTCGCCACGCCGCTGGGCGTGATGCTGGCGATGGGGCTCACGCGATGGCGTTCGCGAGCCAGCAAGGTCGCCAATGCGATCTCGCTCATTCCCTTGGCGACACCTGAGCTCGTGATCGGATCTGCGCTCTACATCGTGATGATCAACCTCTACTCGTTCGTCCCGCTCGGCCGACCAGCGATGCTGCTGGGTCACGTCACCTTCTCGATCTCGTATGTCCTCGTGATCGTGCGATCTCGACTTCTGAGCATCGGTCGCGAGTACGAGGAAGCCGCCAGGGACCTGGGGGCCACCTCGACTCAGGCGATCCGGACTGTGCTGATACCGCTGTTGATGCCGTCGGTCTTCGCCTCGGCGATGATCGTCTTTGCGACGTCACTCGATGACTTCGTGGTCAGCTCGTTCTTGTTCGGTGACGCGTCGAACGTGACCGTCCCCATCAAGCTGTACAGCGCGGTGCGGGCATCTCCGACGCCGGCGCTCAACGCGTTGGCGACACTGCTGTTGCTTGGCTCGCTCCTCGCGCTGGTGCTTGCTTATGTAGTGCTGCGTGCCCGCCACCGCGGATCCGGATCGGCGTTGGACGAGTTGACCGCTGCCGGCTAGGTCGCTGGCGCGACGTTGGCAGGAGGCCCCACTCAGTCGACCAGTGCCGGTTCTCGGACCCGGTTCGACGCGGCAAGCACTCTGAGCGACTGGGGTGGCAGGTGGACGGTGACGGGTTGACCTGACGTGAAACGGTCGACATTCGAGGCGTTGGTGAGCAGCGACTGCACAACCAACCCATGCGGCAGGCGCACCATCACCTGTGTGGTCGAACCCAGGAACACAGTGCGGTCGATCATGCCCGGCAGTCGGTTGACGCCGGTCAGCCCCGCATCCTCCAGCTCGACGCACTCGGGTCGGATGACAGAGCGGCCAGGTCCCGAGCTGTGCTCGGGCGGCGTCTGCGCTTCCAGGGTGAACTCACCCAGCCGTACCTGTCTGACGGAGCCGTGGTCGGACAGGCAGTCGATGTCCAGCAGGTTCGCGACACCGAGGAAGTCCGCCACGAACTCGGTCTGCGGCTCTTGGTAGATCTCCCGCGCTGTCCCTGACTGGACGATGCGGCCACCGTCCATCACTGCCAGCCGGTCGGACATCTCGAGGGCTTCCTCTTGGTCATGCGTGACGAAGACAAAGGTGATGCCTACCTCGCGTTGCAGTGCCGTGAGCTCCCCGCGCAGCGAGTGACGCAGCTTGGCATCGAGGGCCCCAAGCGGTTCGTCGAGCAGCAAGACCAATGGCTCGAGGACCAGGGCCCTAGCCAGGGCCACCCGCTGTTGCTGCCCCCCGGACATCTGATGAGGGCGGCGCTTGGCCAGCTCGCTGAGCTGCACGAGGTCGAGCGCCTTCGCGACGCGAGCCGAGCGTTCCCGCTTGTCGATGTCCTTGCGCCAGCGCAGGCCGTACGCCACGTTCTGCTCGACGTCCAGGTGCGGGAAGAGGGCATAGCTTTGGAAGACGGTGTTGACAGGGCGCTTGTGGGCAGGCGTCTGGGCCACGTCGACGCCGTCGATGAGGATCTGGCCGGCGGTGGGCTGGTCGAAGCCGGCCAACATGCGCAGCGTCGTGGTCTTGCCACACCCGGACGGGCCAAGCAACGAGAAGAACTCGCCAGGCTGGATGTCGATGTCGATGCCGTCGACGGCGGTGACCGGACCGAAGTCCTTGCGGAGTCCGATGATGGAGATCGATCCGCCGGCGCGCGCTGTCTGAGGTTCGCCTTGGGTCATGCGCAGGAGTGTAAGCAGTCCTCGGAGGTCACGGAAGCACGGACTTCGCTGATGAACAACCCCCTCGTCATGCAACCGCCCCGGTCAGGCGGATTTGGTGGCCAGCAGCCCGACCGGCGAGATGATCGGGTCCTTCGCGAGCAGGTCGGGACCGACCTGCTGAAGTGCTTTGGTGATTTCCCCGTTCAGATGTGCTTGACGCCCGTCCTCGTCCTCGAACGAGTCGAAGACCCCTAACGTCGTGTCGCTGAACTGGAAGGCGTACCAGGTCCGGGTGCCTTCCTCAGCCTCGGCCAGGGCTTGGCCGGACCGGAGGAAGTCGGCGAACTCTGCTTCCTTGCCAGGCTTGGCCTCAAAAGTGGCGAGCAGTCCGTACTTCAGCGTCATCGTGATCTCCTCGTATCAGGGCTTCCCGGTGTAGCGCAGGAAGAAGGTGAATGCATCGCGCTCCTCCACACTAGGTCGCGCCGTGGATTCGCCGCGGTTTGGTGCGCTAGCGCAGGTGCTTGCGCTAGTGCAGGTGCTCAGCGAAGAAGCTCTCGATGCGGCGCCAGGCGTCCGCAGCAGACTCCGGCTCCGGTCCCACATGTGCGACTTTCATCAGCGGTCGCAGCACCTTGGGGCCCACCTCGGCGTCGTTGAGGAACGCGTGCCCAGCCTTCGGGTACTCCTTGACGTCGTGCACAACGCCTGCGCGGCTGAGCGCCGCGTCCAGCTTCTGCGCCGCGCCCTTCTGCGTGCGATCTCTGCCACGGTATGACGCGACCACCGGGCAGGCTCCCTGCACGGCGGCGTCGAGGTCCTTGGGCAGCATCGCGTAGTTGGGCGCGGCGACGTCATACCCCTGCGAGGCGCTGAGCAGCGCAAAGGCACCGCCCATGCAGAAGCCGATGATGCCGATCTTGCCGGTGCAGTCGACTGACTCGCGCAGCGCGGCCTTGGCCGCCTCGATGTCGGCGAAGGCGCGGCCCTCGCCGGACGACATGGCCCGCATCGTCGACACCAGGCACCGGCGAGCGCCACCGTTGGTGAACAGATCCGGCGCGAGGGTCAGATAGCCGGCAGCGGCCAGCCGGTCCGCCTGTCGCCGCATGACGTCGTCCATCCCGAAGATCTCGTGCACCATGACGAGTCCCGGCCACGGGCCTCCCCCTGCCGGAGTGGCGAGGTAGCCGTTCAACGGCTGCGATCCGCCAAGTCCCGCACTTTGATCGGTCAGGTCGACGTCGGACATGCCCGTCACAGTAGCCGTCCGCCGCGACGTCACTCAGCGACGAGGTCCTGCCAGCCCACTCCGGCGACGTGCTCAAAGATCAGATTCGTCGTGGTGTGCTGTACGGCGGGATGACTGGCGAGAAACTGCAGGACGAAGTCGCGGAGGTCGTCGGCGTCGCGCGCCACTACGTGCAGTAGATAATCCTCAGCGCCGGCCGTGTGGAACAACGACACGACACCTGGCCAACTCGGAGCGGCTCCGCGGAAGCTGTCCACCAACGGCCGGGAGTGGTTGCCCAGCCGCACGGCGATCATCGCCTGCAGCGGTGCGCCCAGTGCTGCAAGGTCGACGTCGGCTCGAAACCCACGGATCAGTCCCGACGACCGCAGCTGCCGAAGTCGCAGCGAGACAGTCGACTCGGCAACGCCTGCCAGTGCTGCCAGCGTGGCCCCTGAGGCTCTGGCGTCCACGGCGAGTGCCCTGAGTAGTGCTCGATCGATCCGGTCCAGCATCGGCTTCTTCGAGGAGAGCTTGTCCACAGGTCCCATGCCGCAGGATATCCGACCACAGCACGATTGCCGCAGATCCTGTGACAATGCTCGCTACTCACGACATTGTCTGCTGCACTCGATCGCTATGACGCCGGGTCCGCACCATCTGGAGACCAGGGCCGTGCACGCGGGGATGCAGGGGCTGGCCGAGCAGGGGCTCCACGTGCCACCGATTGACCTCTCGAGCACCAACCCCCTGCCGGGCGTTGAGCTCGGCGGGGATTCTTATGAGCACCTCGCCCTCGGCGGCCGTCTCGAGGAGGGCCAGTCCCCGGTCTACCCTCGCCTCTGGCAGCCGGGCGTGGCACGCTTCGAGTCGGCTCTGGCCGAGCTCGAGGCTACGTCGGACGCGGTGGCCTTCTCCTCCGGCATGGCCGCTCTGAGTGCCTGCCTGATCGCCGCTGTGACCGAGGGACGACCGCATGTCGTGGCCATCAGACCTCTGTACGGCGGCACCGACCACGTGCTGGCCATGGGTCTCCTCGGAACTACCGTCACCTGGTGCGACGCTGCCGCCGTTGCCGGCGCGCTGCGCCCAACCACGGGGCTGGTGGTCCTCGAGACGCCCGCTAACCCCACCCTCGAGCTGACCGACATCGCCCAGCTGGTCGCCGCCGCCGACGGCGTACCGGTGCTGGTCGACAACACGTTCGCCACCCCGGTGCTCCAACGTCCGGCCGACCACGGTGCCGTGCTGGTGTTGCACAGCGCCACCAAGTTTCTCGGTGGGCATGGCGACGTCGTCGGAGGAATTGTCGCCTGCGGCCCGGCGGAGGCGACGAAGCTGCGCCAGGTGCGCGCGTTGACCGGAGGCCTGCTGCATCCGTTCGCTGCCTACCTGCTGCATCGGGGCCTGCGGACGCTGCCACTGCGAGTGCGCGCCCAACAGGCGACGGCGGCAGAGCTCGCGCGTCGGCTGCAGACCCATGACGAGGTCGCTCAGGCCTTCTACCCCGGCCTGCCCGGGCGGGACCGCAGTTCTCTGCTCTGCCGCCAGCTGGAAGGACCTGGGTCGATTCTCGCTGTGGAGCTGCACGGCGGGTATGACGCGGCCGCCCAAACGGTCGAGGCATGTCGGCTCGCCACCCACGCCGTGTCCCTCGGCGGCATCGACACACTGGTGCAGCACCCGGCATCGTTGACGCACCGCCCAGTCGAGCCGCACGCAAGACCCGACGTCGGCGTTCTCCGCATCTCGGTGGGCCTGGAGCACGTCGACGACCTACACGACGACTTCACCCAGGCGCTCGACGCCGCATTCTCTGCACAGGCGCTCAGTTCTTCGAGATAACCCCGGAGGCCGAAGCCCAAGCTCGCCCCTTTGCCCCGAACTTGGACATCGGGGCGGCCCGTGAACCGGACCGCCCCGACGCTTACGCATTTGTGCTATTGGTACTAGCCGGCTGAGGGCTCCAGATCGAAGCGGATGCCGGAGACCGTTGTCGACGTGGCCGCGTCCACCGTGCGGACGAGGATGTCATCGACGTAGAACTGCCCGTTGCGCTGATTGTCGCCACTGGCTCCCACGATGACGGCAAGGCCGCCTCCACTGGGCAAGCCGGCGTTGTTGTTGATGATTGTCGAG
>JBPCRX010000072.1:0-15722 GCA_050996395.1 Nocardioidaceae bacterium | reverse complement strand
GGTCACTGGCCGACGGTATCTCCCTGCCCGCCTGAGCGGCTTGATCCTATTTCGCGCGGAGCGGATTCGCGCAGCCCGCGCGAGCGCCGGACCCGGGTGATGTGTTCGGCCCCCGCCTTGACCAGGTTCTGATGCCTCAAGAGTCAGATGGCGGTGGCGGTGGGATTTGAACCCACGGTGGGCTTGCACCCACACACGCTTTCGAGGCGTGCTCCTTAGGCCGCTCGGACACGCCACCGCCGATGAGGCTACCCGACCACGCGCCGACCGCAGCACCTCCGGGCCGCGCCGTCGGGCTCAGGTCAACCGGCGCTCGACCGATGATCCTGGAAGAAACCAAGCAGCAGCGCGGCGCATTCTGCGGCCGCGACACCGCTCACCACCTCCGGACGGCAGTTGAGCCGGCGATCGCGCACGACGTCCCACAGGGAGCCGACTGCGCCGGCCTTGTCGTCATGCACGCCGAACACCAGCCGGGCCACCCGGGCCAGCACGAGCGCACCGGCGCACATCGTGCACGGCTCGAGGGTGACGACGAGCGTGCAGCCGTCGAGCCGCCAGGACCCGCGCTCTAGAGCCGCCGCGCGCAGCGCCACCACCTCGGCGTGTGCGGTGGGGTCGCCGTCGTGCTCCCGCTGGTTGCGACCGCCGGCTATCGGCTGCCCCGACGGGTCGAGCACCACCGCACCGACCGGCACATCGCCGTGTTCACCGGCCTCCCGAGCGTACGCGAGCGCCTCCTGCATGGCCGGCAGCCAGCGGGACGCCGGGCCGGGCGTGCTCACCGACCGCCCGGCGGCACCGTCACACCGAGACCGCGTCGACGGCGGCGGCGAACTGGGCGGCGAAGCCCAGCCGCCGCGCGACGTCGGACAGCACCTCGTCGGGATAGAGGTCGGGGTCGTCGCACAGCACCCCCATGTCCATCGCGGAGACACCCAGGTCCGCCACGATGCCGAGGTCGCCGGCCGGTTGGGCGTCCTCCTCGTCATCGGGCTCGGGCAGGTCGAGCAGGTCGACGACGCCACTGGCCAGCGGCCACTCGGTCGCTGCGGTGATGTCCGACAGCAGGAGGCGTACGTCGGGCCCCAGCACCCGTGCCAGCACGAAGAAGTCCTCGTCGACGGAGACGAAGCCGAGGGCGCCGGTGTCCGACGGCCAAGGCCGCAGGGCGAGGATCAGCTCGTCGAGGTCCTCGCCGGCGCGCAGGGGAAGCGGCTGCACCTGCCAGATGCCCTCGTCGCGGTAGGCCACGAGCGCGAAATCCACAGCACTGTCCGGCATTCCGCCTCCTTATGCCACACCACCAGCGGGCAGGTCCCGCCCTCGATGGTGACAGAGGAAACCGCGCAGGGGTAGGGATGATCCGCGGGTGCCCAACACCGAGCGCGGCACTAGGGTGGCCAGCCATGCGCGTCCATGTCGCGGACCACCCGCTGATCACTCACAAGCTCACCGCGTTGCGCGACGAGCGGACCGACTCGCCGACGTTCCGCCGCCTGACCGAGGAGCTCGTCACGCTGCTGGCCTACGAAGCCACCCGCGACGTGCGAACCGAGCCGGTCACTGTGCGCACTCCGGTCGGTCCGGCGACCGGCGTCCGGCTGCGCGCGCCGAAGCCACTCGTGGTGCCGATCCTGCGGGCGGGTCTGGGCATGCTCGAGGGCATGCAGCGACTACTGCCCACGGCGGAGGTCGGATTCCTTGGCATGATCCGCAACGAGGAGACGCTGCTCGCGTCGACCTACGCCGAGCGGCTGCCCGAGAACCTTGCGGGACGGCATTGCTTCGTGCTCGACCCGATGCTCGCGACCGGCGGGACGCTCGCCGCGGCCATCGAGTTCCTCGTGCGACGCGACGCCGAGACCATCACCGCGATCACTCTGCTGAGCGCCCCGGAGGGCATCGAGCACCTCGAGAACGAGACGACGAGCACGGCGGCGCCGGTGTCGCTGGTGACCGCCGCCCTCGACGAGCGGCTCAACGAGCGCGGCTACATCGTGCCGGGCCTGGGCGACGCCGGCGACCGCTTGTACGGCGTCGTCTGAGTCCGCCAGGCAGCCAGTGGTGCGCGCGTACGGCGAACCGCCGCTACAGCGCCTTCACCGCGTTGAGCAGCTTGCCCATCGTCTCCTTGGCGTCGCCGAACAGCAGCGTCGTCTTGGCGTCGAACAGCAGCTCGTTGTCGATGCCCGCGAACCCAGGCCGCATCGAACGCTTCATGAAGACCACCTGCTGCGCCTGGTCGGCGTTGAGGATCGGCATGCCGTAGATCGGTGCCCCCGGCGTGGTCCTGGCCGCCGGGTTGACCACGTCGTTGGCCCCGACGACGAGCACCACGTCGGCCTGCTTGAAGTCGCCGTTGATCCGCTCCATCTCAACCAGCTGCTCGTAGGGCACCTGCGCCTCGGCCAGCAACACGTTCATGTGGCCCGGCATCCGGCCGGCCACTGGGTGGATGGCGTAGTCGACACTGACGCCGCGCTCGCCGAGCACGTCGACCAGCTCCCGCAGGGTGTGCTGCGCCTGCGCCACCGCCAGGCCGTAGCCAGGGACCACGATGACGCGCTGGGCGTACGCGAGCAGGATCGCGACGTCCTCGGGGCCGGCGGACCTGACCGGTCGGTCACTGATCTCACCCCCACCCAGGGTCGAGCCACCCTGCAGGGCGCCGAACAACGTGTGGGTCAGCGAGCGGCCCATCGCCGAGGCCATCAGCTTGGTGAGGAACGTGCCGGACGCCCCGACCAACGTGCCGCCGACGAGCAGCAAGGTGTTGCCCAGCACGTAGCCTCCGGCGGCCACGCTGAGCCCGGTGAACGCGTTGAGCAGGGAGATCACGATGGGCACGTCGGCGCCACCCACCGGAAGCACCAGCAGCACGCCCACCGCGAGGCCCACGAGCCCCAGGACAACGCCCATCCACAGCGCCGGCCGGGCGACCACCAGCACGGCGAGCGCGAGAGCGGCCAGCAGAGCGGCGCCGAAGGCGACCGGCAGGCCCGGGAAGACGACCGGCCGGGTCGTGATGAGCTCCTGCAGCTTGGCAAAGGTGACCAGGGAGCCCGCGAAGCTGACCGACCCCACCACGATCGTGAAGGCCGTGGCCGCCAGGGCGAACCGTTCGCCAGAGCCATCGGTGGGCAGCAGGTCGCTCAGCTCCAGCAGGGCCACGAGCGCGGCTGCGCCACCACCCACGCCGTTGAACAGCGCCACCAGCTGCGGCATCTGGGTCATCTGCACCCGCTGGGCGGTCGCGGCCCCGAGGGCCGCGCCGACGGCGACCGCAATGAGAATCGGCACGAGGTGGTGCAGGCCGCCTTCGAAGAACACGACCACGCAGGCGATCAGCGCGCCGGCCGCACCAAGGGCATTGCCGCGACGCGCTCCTCGTGGCGACGACAACCCCTTGAGGGCCATGATGAAGCAGACAGCAGCAAGCAGGTACGCAAGCTGCACCCAGCTGGGGATCATGCGGTGTCCTGGCGTTTGGGCGTGGCGTCGGATGGTGTCGGACGCCGCGGCCTGAACATCTCGAGCATCCGGTCGGTCACCAGGAAGCCACCGACCATGTTGATGGTCGCGAGCACCACCGCCAGCAGGCCCACGACCAGCGCCCCGGTCGACTGCGTGGTGCCCGTGACCAAGATGGCGCCGATCAAGATGATGCCGTGGATCGCGTTGGCGCCAGACATCAGCGGCGTGTGCAGCGTTGTGGAGACCTTGGCGATCACCTCGACGCCGACGAAGATGCTGAGGATGAAGATCGTCAGCCAGGTCACGGACTCGTTCATTCCGAGGACTCCTCAGTGGGCTCGAGCAGCGCGCGGGTGGGTTCGTGCACTATCTCGCCGGCGTGCGTGACACACGAGCCCGCCACGATCTCGTCCGCGAAGTCCGGGGCGAACTCCCCGTCCACGGTCATCAGTGTCACCAGGTTGACGATATTGGCGGCGAGCAGTCGGCTTGCCGGGCCGGGCATCGAGCTCGGGACGTTGCGAGCACCCCAGACCTGGGCGGCGCCCACCGCTACGACGCGGCCCGGCTCCGAACCCTCGACGTTGCCGCCGCTCTCCGCCGCGAGGTCCACCACCACCGATCCCGGCCGCATCGCCGCCACCATCTCGCGGGTCACGAGCAGCGGAGCCGAACGTCCCGGCACCGCCGCGGTCGTGATCAGCGCGTCAGCGCCCGCGATGTAGGGCGCGAGGAGTGAGCGCTGCCGGTCGGCCCGGTCCTCGGTCATCTCGCGGGCATAGCCGCCGGCCCCCTCCAGCGTCTCCAGGTCGAGCTCGATCGCGGTGGCCCCCATGGAGCGGATCTCCTCCGCCGCGGCGGCCCGCACGTCGTAGCCCTTGACGACCGCGCCGAGCCGTTTGCACGTAGCGATGGCCTGCAGGCCGGCGACGCCGGCGCCCAGCACGACCACCTCGGCGGGTGGCACGGTGCCAGCCGCAGTCATGTTGAGCGGGAAGAACCGGCGGAGCAGGCCCGCGGCCACAACGGCGCATCGGTAGCCCGAGACCAGTGACTGCGACGACAACGCATCCATCGACTGGGCGCGCGAGATCCGGGGCACCAGCTCGAGGGCGAACGACGTCACGCCGCAGTCGCGCAGGTCGACCACCGTGTCGTGCGCCGAGGCGGTGGGCAGGAAAGAGAGCACCGAAGCACCTGAGCGCAGCATGCGTACCTGCTCGGGGCGCAGTGGTTGCACCGCCAGCACCACGTCGGCCTGGGCGAGGGCGTCGGCGGCGACCGCGGCGTCCACTGCGACGTAGTCGGCGTCGGAGAAGTTGGCGGCGTTGCCGGCACCCGGCTCCAAGACGACCTGGTAGCCCAGCTGGGTGAGCTTTTCGACGAGGTCTGGGACCAGCGCCACCCGAGCCTCGGCGTCTGCTCTCTCGGCGACGACCGCTATCTTCACTGCCCGCACGGTAGTGGGACACGCCGACCGTGACCACTTTTGAGATCCGTGTCTCACCCGCTCGCGGTTCTCACCCCGACCTCACGACGTTTGTCATGGTCACACCGCGGCCGACGCTGCCAACGTCGACGTCATGACCGCACCTCCTGCCTCCACCGACGGCATAGTCCTCGACGGGTTGCACAAGCGCTTCGATGCGGTGCGAGCCGTCGACGGGGTCGATCTCCAGATCGCCCCCGGTTCCACGGTCGCCCTGCTGGGGCCTAACGGCGCCGGGAAGTCACGACCATAGACATGGTCCTGGGCCTGAGCCGCCCCGACCGCGGCACCGTCAGCGTGTTCGGCCGGTCCGCCACCGAGGCGGTGGCCGCAGGCGCCATCGGGGCCATGCTGCAGACCGGGTCGCTCCCTGCCTACCTCACTGTGCGCGAGCTGCTCACCATGCTGGCCTCGCTTTATCCTCACCCGTTGCCGGTCGACGAGGTGCTGGAGTCCGCTCAGGTTGCCGACATCGCCGGCCGACCGACCCAGAAGCTGTCCGGTGGACAGTCCCAGCGCGTGCGCTTCGCGGTCGCGGTGATCAGCAACCCCCAGCTGCTGGTGCTCGATGAGCCGACGGTGGCGATGGACGTGGAGAGCCGGCGCGCGTTCTGGGCCGCCATGCGCGCGTACGCCGCGAGCGGGCGCACCATCGTCTTCGCCACGCACTACCTCGAGGAGGCAGACGACTTCGCTGACCGGATCGTGCTGATGGCCCAGGGCAGGATCGTGGCTGACGGCCCGACGACCGAGATCAAGGCCAAGGTGGGCGGGCGGGTGATCAGGGCGACGCTACCCGGCGCCGACCTGAGCTCGTTGGGGAAGCTGCCGGGCGTGACCGATGTCGAAAGCCACGGCGATGCCGTCGTGCTGAGCTGCGGCGACTCCGACGCCGCCATCAAGGCGCTGCTCAGGGAGCAGCCAGATGTCCGCGACATCGAGATCAGCAGCGCCGGCCTTGAGGCCGCGTTCCTCGAGCTCACCCGCGACCCCGCAGCCGGGAGGCTCCCTGACTCGACTACCGACTCGCTGGAGGTCAGCTCATGAGCAACGTGACCTACGTGCGCTATGAGCTGCTGCGGACCTTGCGCAACCGGCGCTTCTTCATCTTCTCGTTGGCCTTCCCACTGGTGATGTTCTTCCTGGTCGGCGGCAGCAACAGCGGCACCGTGATGCCGTTGGCCGGCATCAGCTTCACCGAGTACTACATGGTCTCGATGGCCGGCTGGGGCGCGATGATGTCGGTGCTCGCCGGCGGCGCCCGGATCTCGACCGAGCGGCAGGCCGGCTGGATCCGGCAGCTGCGCGTCACGCCGCTGACCACGAGCGGCTACTTCCGCAGCAAGGTCGTCACCTCCTACGTGATGGCGCTGCTGAGCATGGTGCTCCTGTACTCGGCGGGCATCGCCCTGGGCGTCCGGCTGCCACTCGGCAACTGGGCTCAAATGAGCGGGCTGATCCTCGTCGGACTCGTGCCATTCGCCGCGCTCGGCGTCGTCATGGGGCACCTGCTAAGCCCCGACAGCATGGGCCCGGCCCTGGGTGGCATCGCCTCGCTGTTCGCCTTCCTCGGTGGCTCCTGGTTCCCGCTCGACGGATGGCTGAAGTCCTTCGGCGAGTGGCTTCCGTCGTACTGGCTCGTGCAGGCCGGACGCACGACGATCCTCGGCGGCAGCTGGAGCCCGCAGGGTTGGCTGGTCGTGGCTGCTTGGGCTGCGGTGATGACCGTGCTGGCCGGCTGGGCCTACCGCCGCGACGGTAAGCGGGTGACCTGAGCCGGAGCTTGCGCCTGCCACGGGGTCGCCACGGGCTGTTCACCTCGTCCTCACGCGCCGGTCGCTCGGGTGGACCAGCGTCTGCTGAGGTGCCGCACCGACCGGGACGCAGCCGACCGCCCCGCGAAGGAGCCAAAGCTGCCGACCGACTACTTCGACGGGCCCGACAACGTGCACGTCACGCCGTACGGAGGTCTGGTGCTCGCCGAGGACGGCGACGGCGTCAACGGGCTGATCGGCTGGACCGAGGACACCGGCGCCTTCCGGCTAGCGCGCAACGACATCGACTTCGAGGGGGGCAACTCGGAAATGACCGGCCCCACGTGCTCGCCCGACCGGCGGGTGTTGTTCGCCAACGTGCAGGAGCCGGGCCACTGCTTCGCGATCCACAGCCCGTTCGACAGGGTCTTCTAAGGCCTGCTGGCCCGGCCGGCGAGGGGCGCGCCGGCCGGGTGAGTCGGTTCAGTAGTAGTGCGGGCGACGATCCGGCCGATTTCGTCGAGTGACGAAAACTTCCGAAAAGTGCCGCTGACCTGCAGAAATGCGATTATGGAGTGTTGAGTGAAATTGGCTGTTTTGGGCCGCTTTCGGACCTCTTGCGGACTGTTTGCGGAACGCTGGATGCCGGGCCCGACTCCACCGTGGCCGCTGGTCCCGGCCTCTCACGTCCTACAGCAGTACCTCGCGGAGAACCCGCGCGGCTACCGCTGCCACGCCAACACCGGCGGCGTCCCCTTACCGCTGGCGACAAATTCTCGACGCGCTGTCGAATCGGGCTGCCGCTGTTCGTGGAGAAGGTGAAGGCTGACCATTGGGGTCCGCACAATCAGAAGGAGCAGCGATGGCCGAGTACTTGATCTACTTCAACCAGCAGTGGGTGGGCGATCACACCGAGGAGTGGTTTCGTGGGCGCGGGCCGCTGGCGATGGCGGTCGTGGACGAGATGAAGGCCGCCAGCGTGTGGGTCTTCGCCGGCGGTCTGGAGGAGGAGGAGGACGGCCCCGTCTTCAGCGCCGACGCCACCAGTGGAACCTTGATGATCACCGACGGACCGTTCGTCGAGACCAAGGAGTTTCTGGGTGGGTTTGCGGTCGTGGAGGTGGCCGATGACGAGGCCGCCAAGATGTGGGCGGGCAAGCTCGCAGAGGCATGCGGCTGGCCCCAGGAGGTTCGCCGCTTCAAGCCGCAGCCTCAGGCCCAGTGATCGGACCCACGACGCATTCGATCACTGCGCTCGTCGCCGAGCTGACGATCTAGCGTCTCGCGGGCTGCTGGCCTGAGCCAGTCTCAGCTGGCACGGGCTGCCGGCGTCCCCAGCCGAATCTGTCGGCGTACGAGAAAGGCCGCCGCGTGCCCTCTCCGGAGGTGCTCGAACGGATCAAGCGCGCGCTCGCGGTACGCCCGTCCGCGAGGGTGGAGCAGCACCGAGATTCGATCCGGGCGCTGGTGGCCGAGCACCACGCAGTCGCACCCCGGATCTTCGGTTCCGTCGCCCGAGGAGACGACGAGCCCGGGTCCGACGTCGACCTCCTCGTCGACTTCACCGACGAGACCTCGCTGCTCGATGAGATCGGGCTGCGGCTCGCTCTTGCCGACCTGCTCGGAATCGAGGTCGACGTGGTCGCTACGGACAGTCTCAAGGGCGGGATGCGCGAGCGTGTCCTTCGCGAAGCGGTGCAGGTGTGACCGACGCACACGCGACAGCGCGTGACGCGGCCGAACGCGTCGTCGCCGTCTGCGCCTTCTCGCGGATCTGGTTCCAGCCGACGTCGATGCCTTCGCGGGCGACGTCTGCGCGCAGTGGGCCGTCGAGATGGGTCTCATCCGCATCGGAGAGGCCGTCAACCGAGTCCCCGACGAGGTGCGCGAGCTCTTCGCTGATCAGCCCTGCCGGCAGATCGTCGCCATGCGCAACCTCGCCGCCCACCAGTACGACGACCTCGACCCAGCCCGGGTGTGGCGCACCGTCACCCGCGATGTCCCCCGCCTGCGCGACTACCTCGTCGACACCGTGCTCCCGGGGCTCGGCGATGAGCAAGTAGCTCAACGGGCCGACTCTTGCGGACTGTTTGCGGACCGTTGGGCGCCGGAATCGGATCCTGCCCCTCCCTCTGTTGATCAGTTCATCTCGATACTCCGGTGACTGATCAACCGTCGAGTTGATAAGTTTGATTCGTCGTTCATCTGACTGATCAACCTCAGGAGGCGCCGTGCCGCGAGGACGTCCCAGCCGGGCCACCGTCTACGCCCGGCTCGATGGGGCGATGACCGAGCTGCGCGAGCGGCTGGGCGGTCTGCCGTCGCCGAAGGAGTCTGAGTTCATCTGGTCCGACATCTGGCACCTGGAGGCGCACCACTCCACGGCTCTCGAGGGCAACACCCTGGTGCTCCGCGAGGTTGAGGCGCTGCTCGAGAAGGGACGTGCCGTCGGTGCGAAGCCGCTCAAGGAGTACATGGAGGTCCAGGGCTATGGGCAGGCCGCCCGCTGGGTATACGGCCAGGCCCTCGAACCCGACTGGCGTCAGAGTGCACTGATCACCGTGACCGAGGTCCGCCAGATCCACGATCGCGCCATGACACCCATCTGGCAGGTCGCAGCCCACGCCGACGCAACCGACCGGGAAGGACCTGGGATGTTTCGGGAGCACAACCTGCATCCGTTCAGCGAAGGGATGACGCCACCGGAGTGGCCGCTGGTCCCGCCGCGCCTCCAGGACTGGATCGATCGCGTCGGTGAGCTGGCGCCGACCCTCACCGAGTCAGCGATCTCAACCACCCCGCTGCCGGAGCAACTCGCCGAGATCCACAGCGGGTTCGAAATGGTCCACCCATTCATCGACGGCAACGGCCGAACCGGGCGTTTAATCCTCAACCTGATTTTGGTGCGCCTGGGCCTGCCGCCCGTCATCGTGCTGAAGACGCAGCGAGCCGCCTACCTCGCCGCGTTGCAGAAGAGCGACGACGGCGACCACGGGCCATTGGGCGAGATCCTGGCGCGCGCGATGTACGACAACCTGAACAGGTTCATCGTCCCCGGCGTCGCCGTGCCGGCCCGTCTCGTTCCCTTGGTAGCCCTGGCTGACGACGTGTTCAGCGTGGCTGCGCTGAGGCAGGCCGCTACTCGGGGCCGCCTGGATGCCGTGCAGGGCGCCGACGGGATCTGGCGCAGCTCCCGGACGGCCGTCGAGGAGTACGCACGTGTCAAGGGCCAACGCAAAGGCCGGTCGGGATTGCTGCCGTAAGCAACGTCCGCTTCATCGCGACCACCCGGGTGGAGCACTGGGGATGACGCGCATCGACTTGCTGCTGGGCAGCGCGCCCGGGTGCTCATCGACCAGCAGCTTGTCGCCGCCGGCTGGTTGGTGCAGGACAAGAGGGACCTGAACCTGTTCGCCGCTCAGGGGGTGGCCGTACAGGAGTCGATCATGGCGGCGGGTCACGGCCGCGCCGACTACCTGCTGTACGTCGGCAAGTCAGCCGTCGGCGTGATCGAGGCGAAGCCCGAAGGCACTCCCCTGTCCGGTGTCGAGTGGCAGTCTGCGATGTACGCCGAAGGGCTTCCGGCCCGCGTCCGTCTCAAGGCGCTCACGCTCGACGGCCGGCTCCCGTTCGTGTTGAGGCGTCTGGCACCGAAACCCACTACACCTGTGGCTACGATCCCGAGCCACGAGCACGCAGGCTGTTCGACTTCCCCAAGCCCTCGACCTTCGCCCGCATCCTCCGCGACGCGGAAGCCAACCCACAGGCACCCACCTGGCGCATCTGACCTGCGGAAACAGGCCGATTCAGTAGTACCAGGGGACAGCCCCACGCTCAGCGGCTGTTGACGGCCATCGTTGGCATTGTGCGGCTGACCTGCGCAAACTCGTTGGCGACCGTTGGTCGCAGACGGTGACCGCCGGTCGTGCTGCCACGCATTTGCCACGCACTCACGCCCGGCCTCCGCGATGCGGTAGTCGGCGCTGGCGTACGCATTGAACGTCTCAGTCGTCTTGCTCCCTTCACTCCTTCACGATCCCGGTGCGCTCTGATCGATGTCACGGGTCCTGACTTGACTCGTCACGTTCGCACAGGTCCGAGCGTTCGCTCCCAGCGTACGACTTTTGGTTACAGTTTTGGTGCGCGTTTGGATACCATTTGAGTACGAGGAGAGTAGGTTTACCGATCGTGTACCCCAACCGCGAGATCTTCCCCAACGCACCGCTTGCCCTGGTAGCAGCTGAGATCCGCTTCACCGATGCCGCACGCCTGAGGCAGCAGCAGACGAAGGACGAGGTGACGATCGCGCTTGAGGAGCAGTTCCCGTTTGCAGAGCCGCTCCAGCAGGCCGAGGTCAACCTGAACCTGGTCCCCGGAGGAGGTCAGCCGCAGATCCAGGAGCGGCGCGGAGTCGTGCTCAAGAACGCGACCAGCACCGAGACACTCACCATCATGTCGGAGTCGCTGACCTACGAGACGACCGCTTACAGCAGCTTCGAGCGGCTCCTCGAAGCGGTCACCGCAGCCTGTGAGGCGCTGGATGCGGCGAAGGTGCGCCCGGCCGTGCAACGCGTGGGCCTGCGCTACATCGACGAGGTGCGAGTGCCCGAGCAGGTCACCGACGTTCGGCAGTGGAGCACGTGGATCAACGACCGGCTCATCGGGCACCTCGAGGTTGGCCCCGAGGGCGTCCCGGCAACAGGAACGCAGAGCGTAAGCACCTACGACCTGGGGAACGGCACGGGTCTGAACTTCCGGTTCGCTGCCCTGAACCAGGGCCCCATCGTCGTCCCCCAGTTCCTCAAGCGGCCGGCCATCCCGTCCGGCTCGTTCTTCGTCCTGGACTTCGACGGCTTCCACGACTTCACCGGTCAGGAAGCTGTTCAGTTGAGCTCTGAGGTGGTCCGCGACTCCCTCTCAGCCGTCCACGTACCGTGCGGCACCGCCTTTCAGCGGTCCATCACCGATGAAGCCCGCAAACTCTTCCGAGGAGCACATTCATGAGCGTGACCACAGGGGGCCAGCCGACCGGGACATCTGCTGGAGGTGTCTCCGACTACGCCCCGTCGGCACCAAATGAGACCCGATCTCGGTCGCTGCGCGTCGATTACCTGCGCACCGGGGTCGACATGCTCGGCGGCGAAATGCAGGAACTGCATGGCGAGGTCCGCGAGCATGACCTAGCCGACCGCACCCTTGAGAAGAGCAAGAAGTCTGTTGCAGGTCTCCTCGAGGAGCTCGCCACAGACCGCGGCATGGGCTGGTCAGACATCGCAGAAGTCCTCAGTGTGAGCGTCTCGGCGGTCCGCAAGTGGCGCAAGGGGGGCGTCGCCAGCCCGGAGAGCCGCACGAAGCTCGCCCGGATCGCGGCTCTTCTCGACGTGCTCGAGGAGAAGGGCCTTATCGAGGACCCTGCAGCGTGGATGGAGATGGACCTCACGCTCGACGCCGGCTACTTCATCCGGCCCTTGGACCTTTACCTCGAAGGGCACGCCACCGCGCTGATCGAGCTTGCCGAGCAGCGCCAGACGATCGCGCAGGTTCTTGACCAGGTCAGGCCGAACTGGCGCCAGAGCCGCAGCGACTTCGAGGTGTTCCTCGACGTCGACGGCGAACGCTCCATCCGACGACGAGACGAGTGAGCACCTCGAGGACATGGACCAGATCGAACCGGATTCGCTCTACGACGAGCGCGTAGAAATCAGTCGGGCTCGCCCCCTGCTCCAGGGCGACGTGTTCGACGGCGTTGTACTGCCCGGTTTCGGCGAAGAACCGAGGAAGGTCCAGATCGTCGCGCACCCTTGCTCGATGAGGGCGGGCGCGACCTTGACCCCGCGCGTCACCGTCGCACCGATTGATCCGCACCGGGAAGTGACGGGCAAGGGGTGGGACGGCCCCCCACGGCTCATGCCTCTGCCGGACCTCGTAGACGGCGAGAACTTCGCCACAAAGTTCATCGACGTCACGGCATGCCCGGCGGAACTGCTGACCCGCGACCGACGGATCGCGACGCTCTCCAACCGGGGTATCTACGTCCTGCAGCAACGCCTGGTCAAGCACTACACCCGCGTCGAGATGTCCCTCGAGCTCCTGTGGCGAGAATCTGCACCGGTCCTGACCGTCCCAACTTCTGTGGGACTGGCTTGAGCGAGTGCTCACCGAGGCCGAACTCGGCACGGACGAGGTGCTCGATATCGAGGCGGGTGTCTTCGAGGAGTGGCTGCGGGAAGGGGATCCCTGCCCGCAGGAGAGGCTGCGCACCGAGATCCACCACACGGACGTTCGCAGGGAAGCGCAGCGCGCAGCCGATGAGCGGGCGCAGGCCCGCGGGACACAGGGATAGGCGAAGCACCCGATGGAGCACCTGCGGTATGACCTGGGCAGCCTCAAGAAGGGATCCACCGTGGTGGTGACCCTGCAGAACCAAGCGAACGTCCAACTCATGACCAGCAGCGACTACTCCAACTACAAGGCCGGCCGGCGCTACCGCTACCACGGCGGCCGAGTTACCCGGTCGCCGTTCCGCGTCAGTGTCCCGTCCAACGGGCACTGGGTGGTCGCCGTCGACCTTGGGGGGTACGCGGGCCGTATCTCGGCCAGCGTCGCGGTCGAGCCGCCGCCTCGCGGCTTCCTTCCACCGGCTCGGTCAGCCCAGGAGAGCGCCGCATCACGGGTCGCGGTCCGCGAAGATCCTGAAGAGCCCGAAGGCGACCTGCTCGGGGGCCAGACATGGGACGTGTTCATCAGCCACGCCAGCGAGGACAAGGACGCCGTCGCCCGCCCCCCGCGAGACGCCTTGACGCGCTTGGGCATCACCGTGTGGCTCGACGAGGCCCAGATGCGAATTGGGCACAGCCTTCGCCGTAAGGTAGACGATGGCATCCGTTCCAGCCGCTTCGGCGTCGTGATCCTCTCCGAAGCGTTTTTCCACAAGGGCTGGACGAACCACGAGCTCGACGGCTTGGTGACCCGCACGGTTGCCAGCCAACAGTCACTCCTACCGATCTGGCACGACCTGACCGCCGAGGACGTGCGCGCCTTTAGCCCCACTCTTGCCGACAAGGTTGCCATGAGCACCGCCGACTACAGCGTCGACGACATAGCAGAACAGATCGCCGAGGTCGTCAACGGCTCCGCTTGAAGCGTACGGACGGGTTCGAAGTAGACTGTGAGCACCACTGTCTTCACGGAGAGTTTGGCGAACCGCACCTTTTCAACTCCGACAGCCACATCACGAGGCCCAGCGCACAGGCTCCGAAACGAAACCGCGAAACTGAGCACGTACGCGCAGCTGTGGCCCACCGTCGAGGACAAGACCAGATCGGCCGCCTCAGGGATGGCGTCGGCTGTTCTTGTCACGCGCCCGCCACACAATGAGGCCCAATAGGTTCCTGACCTGCGCAAACGCGGCAAATCAATAGTATCCGGGGGACAGATGGCACGCGCTTAGCCTCACTGCACGCGACCGCCTTGCGCTCCCAGTCCGGCTGGGCTCAGTCACCGGTCGCACCGTCGATCGCCTCGCGAATCAAGTCGGCGTGGCCGTTGTGGCGAGCGTATTCCTCGACCATGTGCTCGAAGACCCAGCGCAGTGATCGAGGTTCGTCGCAGTGGGAGCACGGACACAGCTCGTCGAGGTTCCGTGAGGCGACCGCGGCCCGCGAGCGATCAACGCTCGCCTGGTAAGCAGCAAGGTCTACATCGGCCACCGCCGGATCGAGCGACTCCCACGCCGCATCCGGCGTCTTCTCGGTGCCATATCCGTCGATTTCCGGCTCGCCATCGAAAGCGTGAAACCACGGCTCTACTTCAGTCATGTGCCGGACCAACCCGAGAAGCGAGAGTCGCGACGGTGGGCACGAGCGGAGCACCAATTGTGCGGGCGGGAGCCCTGCACACTTCATCAACAGCGTGGCACGGTGGAACTCAAGCCAAGCCTCCAGAGAGTGACGCTCGTCAGTCGCCAGGGTTGAGCCAGAGAAGGGATCAATGCGCTCGACACTGGGCCACGTTGACATGCGGAGATCCTAACTTGCGTCTACTGACGGCTAATACTCAGCTGCCTTCAGTTCCCGTCCGGCGCGACTCCCCCACTGCTCGACCGCCTCGCGCTCCCCAGACGCCACCACCCGGTCACCACCCGGTGAGGACAACGGTTGGGCTCCGAGGAGTCGGGTCCTCTCGGATGCGCTGGTGCACCCTTTGCCGGCTCACACCGTGCACAGCCGCCATCTCGGGGCTTTCACTCTGTCTCACCTCGGAGACCAACGCACACAGCGATGTCGTCGGGATGCCGATTCCATCGACCGTGGCGAGGCGGCCCGCATCTTGGAGCGAAGACGAGAGGCGCGGCTTCACGCTCCATGCTGACAACCTCCGCTGTGCGGCATCGCTGCGCGCACACCAGCCTTGGCTTGTGCCGATTCGCGCGGGGGCAGCCGCGACTCCGACCGGTTCAGACGTCGGCTGCCACGCGGTAGGCGACCAGCAACGACCCGGACGGCGTACCCGTGCTCCGGAGCAGCTCGAGCCTGCGGCCGGTCAGCCCATTGACGAACAGGCGTCGGCCGCTCCCCACCACAGACGGGGCGATGACCAGGTGCAGCTCGTCGACGAGTCCCGCGGCCAGCAGCGACTGGACCAGCGAGATGCTCCCGTGCACGCCGATGTCCCCACCCTCGCCCGACGTCAGGTCGCGCACGAAGTCGTCGACCGGATCCTGGACAGCTTCGGCGTTCGTCCATTCAGTCGCCAGTGGGGTCGAGGTCGCGACGTACTTGCGGACGCCGTTGATGAAGTCGGCGAACGGCTGGTCGTCGGAGCTCGGCCAGTAGCTCGCCCACTCGTCGTACATCACCCGACCGAGCAGGACAACGTCTTGTGCCTCGATCACCTCGGTCAGGTTGGCCTCCATCACCCGGTCGAAGTCGAGCACGAACTGTTCGGGAGCCTCCGCCACCCCGTCGACCGAGACCAACGTGTAGACCACGACCTTGCGCATG
>JBPCRX010000010.1:0-25995 GCA_050996395.1 Nocardioidaceae bacterium | reverse complement strand
GGTCGTGTCGGCGCGAGCTCGACTGGGTCGCGAAGCTGGCACTCCTGGAGTCCTATCGCGACAGGGACGGCATGCAGTGGGACGACCCGAAGCTGCATCTCATCGATCTGCAGTATGCCGACCTGCGCCCCGACAAGGGGCTCTACCACCGACTGGTCCGCAGCGGCGCCATCGACAGGTTGCTGACCGACTCCGCCGTGGCCCCGGCGGTGAAAGCGTCCCCGGCTGACACCCGCGCCTACTTCCCGGGCCGCTGCCTCGCGTAGTGTCCGGACCGGATCGCGGCCGCCTCGTGGGACTCGGTCATCTTCGACCTACCTGGCCGGGACTCCTTGCAACGTATCCCGACTATGGACCCGACCCGCGGCACCCAGCAGCACGTAGGTGCCCTGCTCGACCGGTGCCTGACCGCCGAGGAGCTCTTCACTGCTCTCACTGCCTGAATCGCCCGACGCCACCAAGGCACCCGCGCCGGCCTCGCTCTGCGCACCGTGTGCGTCGGCCCTGACGGGTAGGGTCGTCGAAAGGGGTTCCAGTCCCATCAGGAGGTGAGAGGTGGCACGCGAAGGTGGCCAGCAGCACAAGACCACACGCAAGTCGTCTGAGCAGGACGAGCCGGTCGACAGCGCCCCCAACGAGGCGGTCGTCGAACGCAAGGAGAAGCTCGACGACGATGTCGACGCCATCCTCGACGACATCGACGAGGTCCTCGAGTCCAACGCCGAGGAGTTCGTCCGCGGATTCGTCCAGAAGGGTGGCCAGTGACCGTCACCAGCTCCGGACTACCGGCCCCGTACCTGACCCTCGGCAACTCCTCGTTCGCTGACTTCCTCGCCGCGCAGGCGCCCGACCTGCTGCCAGGGCGTCGGACGGCCGGGCCCGATGGCAGCGTCGAGGTACCGCATGGCACGACCATCGTCGCTGCGACGTTCATCGACGGCGTCGTGATGGCCGGTGACCGGCGGGCCACGATGGGCAATATCATCGCTCAACGCGACATCGAGAAGGTGTTCGCCGCCGATGAGTACTCCTGCGTGGGCATCGCCGGATCGGCCGGGCTCGCGGTCGAGATGGTCCGTCTCTTCCAGGCCGAGCTCGAGCACTACGAGAAGATCGAGGGCATCACCTTGTCTCTCGACGGCAAGGCGAACCGGCTGGCCTCGCTGCTGCGGGGCAACCTCGGCATGGCCATGCAGGGCCTCGCCGTCGTGCCGCTGTTCGCCGGCTACGACCTGCATGCCGGCCTCGGCCGCATCTTCTCCTACGACGTCACAGGTGGGCGCTACGAGGAGCAGGCATTCCACTCGGTGGGATCCGGCTCGGTCTTCGCCAGGGGCGCGCTCAAGAAGCTGTACCGGGGCGACTTCGATGCGCGCGAGTGCGTCATCGCCGTCATCCAAGCCCTGTACGACGCCGCAGACGACGACTCAGCGACCGGGGGACCGGATCTCACCAGGCGCATCTTCCCGGTTGTGACTGTGGTGACCGACGACGGCGTGTCGCGCTGGCCCGATGCAGAGGTGGCAGCCGTCGCCGACGAGATCGTGGCCGCTCGCATGCAGCGTCCCGACGGTCCTGCTGCGCCTCTCACCTGACTCTCGTGCTCGCGCTCATCCCTCCAACGCCGACGGGGCCACTGCCATGACCACTCCTTTCTACGTGTCGCCCGAGCAGATGATGAAGGACCGTGCCGACTTCGCTCGCAAGGGCATCGCGCGTGGTCGCTCAGTCGTCGTGGTGCAGTACCGCGACGGGCTGCTGTTCGTGGCTGAGAACCAGTCCCGGGCTCTGCACAAGATCTCCGAGCTGTACGACCGGCTCGCCTTCGCCGCGGTTGGGCGGTACAACGAGTTCGAGAACCTTCGTATCGCCGGCGTCCGGCTTGCCGACATGCGCGGCTACTCCTACGACCGCCGCGACGTGACGGGCCGGGGATTGGCGAACGCCTACGCCCAGACGCTGGGGACGATCTTCTCCTCCGGTGGAGAGAAGCCGTACGAGGTCGAGATCTTCGTCGCCGAGGTGGGGGACAGCGCTGTGGACGACCAGATCTACCGCCTCACCTACGACGGCTCCGTAGCCGACGAGCACGGGTTCGCCGTGATGGGTGGCTCGGCGGAGCAGGTGAGTGAGCACCTGCGCAGCCAGTATGAGGACGGCCTCGAGCTCGAGCCGGCGCTTGAGCTCGCGGTGGCCGCTCTGGGCCATGACTCCGCCGAGACGCGCACAGTGACAGCCGACAAGCTCGAGGTGGCGGTGCTCGACCGCACCCGAACCCCGCCGCGCAAGTTCCGGCGCCTGTCCGAGGATCGGTTGGAGGAGATCTTCGGCCCTCCGCCGTCGCCGGTCGTAGCGAGTGACGACACCGACGCTGACAGCCCCGCGGACGCCCAAGACGGTACGCAGGGCGTCCGCGACCAGCCGCTCGCTCCGAGTGGTGACCTGCCCGAGGACAGCCAGAGCGAGAACCAGAGGGCCGATCCGGTGAACCCCGACGACCCGGCGAGCCCCCTGCCCGACGATGCCTGAATCGTGCAGCGACGAGGACCGGCAATGGCGGCAGGTCGGGGACGATGTGGTGCTGCACGACGGGTGGATGCGCGTCTCACGCCGCACCTACCGGCTCCCCGACGGACGGCTTGCCGACTGGGAGATGTTCGCCGGAGGCTCGACCGTCGGGGTTCTGGCCCTCACGCCGGAGCAGACGTTGGTGATGGTGCGGCAGTTCCGCCCAGGCCCCGACCGGGTGGTGCTCAACATCGCGGGCGGATTCGTCGACCCGGGCGAGACTCCGCTTCAAGCGGCGGCGCGTGAGCTCGTCGAGGAGACGGGTTTCGAGAGCACCGATCTGGAGCTGGTCGTGACAGCCAGGAGCACCGCATCCACCGGCAGGCGCCACGTTGTCGTCGCCAGGGACTGTCGGCCGACCGGCGTACAGCAGCTCGACGCCTACGAGGACTGCGAGCCAGTCGTTCTCGACGTGGCCACCGTACGTCGAGAGCTCCGGGCCGGCCGGATGACCGGCACCGAGCAGGTCTACCTAGCGCTGGACCACGCCGGGCTCCTCTGAGCGACGTTCGGGTGCCTGCCCGTGTGCCCGGGTTAGGCTGAACGACGTGGACCGGCGCATCTTCGGGATCGAGAACGAGTACGGCGTCACGTGCACCTTCAATGGCGCGCGCCGCCTGTCTCCCGACGAGGTGGCTCGCTACCTGTTCCGGCGGGTGGTGTCGTGGGGACGCTCGAGCAACGTGTTCCTGCGCAACGGCGCCCGGCTCTATCTCGACGTCGGCAGCCACCCCGAGTACGCCACCCCGGAGTGCGACTCCGTCGTGGACCTGGTGACGCACGACAAGGCCGGTGAGCGAGTACTCGAAGGGCTGCTGATCGACGCCGAGCGCCGCCTCCGCGACGAGGGGATCGCCGGGGACGTCTACCTGTTCAAGAACAACACCGACTCGGCGGGCAACTCCTACGGCTGTCACGAGAACTACCTGGTCGGGCGCCACGGCGAGTTCGGAAGGCTTGCCGACGTACTCATCCCCTTCCTCGTGAGCAGGCAGGTCGTCTGCGGTGCCGGCAAGGTGCTCCAGACCCCGCGCGGGGCCGTCTACTCGATGAGCCAGCGAGCAGAGCACATCTGGGAGGGCGTGTCGAGCGCCACGACCAGGTCGAGACCCATCATCAACACCCGCGACGAGCCGCACGCCGACGCCGAGCGCTTCCGTCGGCTGCACGTCATCGTCGGCGACTCCAACATGAGTGAGACGACGACCATGCTGAAGGTCGCCTCGACCGATCTGGTGCTGCGCATGATCGAGGCCGGCGTGGTCATGCGGGACATGACGCTGGAGAACCCGATCCGCGCCATTCGTGACATCTCGCACGACATGACTGGCCGCCGCAAGGTCCGACTGGCCAACGGCCGTGACGCCTCTGCGCTTGACATCCAAAACGAGTACCTCACCAAGGCACGGGACTTCGTCGACCGGCGCGAGCTCCGCACGCCCGTCATCGAGGCGGCCCTCGACCTGTGGGAGCGCGGCCTCAAGGCCGTCGAGTCCGGTGACCTCAGCCTGGTCGAGCGTGAGATCGACTGGGTGATCAAGTACCGGCTCATCGAGCGGTACCGGGCGCAGCACGGGCTGGGTCTCACCTCCGCCCGGGTCGCACAGCTCGACCTGACCTACCACGACATCCATCGCGGGCGAGGGCTCTATTACCTGCTCGAGCGCCGGGGGGCGGTCGCCCGCATGACCAACGACGTGGCGATATTCGAGGCCAAGTCCGTGCCACCACAGACCACTCGGGCGCGCCTGCGTGGAGAGTTCATCCGGACCGCACAGGAGCGACGTCGTGACTTCACCGTCGACTGGGTGCACCTGAAGCTCAACGACCAGGCTCAGCGCACGGTCTTGTGCAAGGACCCGTTCCGCTCCCACGACGAACGAGTCGAGCGTCTGATCGAGTCGATGTGAGGTTAGGGTAGGGCGTCTTCGCGCCGAGACCGATCCGTCCGGCCGTCCCGCATCTGTGTGAGGTGTCTGTTCACGTGCGTCGTATCGCCGCCCTGTTCGTCGTTCCGTTGCTGCTCCTGACGGCAGCCTGTGGTGGCGACTCAGCTAGCTCGACTCCCACGACGTCGTCGGCGACGCCCGGCACGGACACGATCGACGACGTGGCGGTGACGGGCCAGCTGGGCGCCGAACCAGCGGTCGACTTCTCGCCACCGCTGTCCTTCGCGAGCACCGAACACACGGTGCTGGTCAAGGGCCCAGGGACCGGCGACGCCGTCGACGAGACGTCCGAGATCACTGTCCAGTACCTGTTCCTGGACGCCAGCAGCGGGGAGACAGTCGACACCACCTGGGACGACGGGAAGTCTGCGACCTTCACGATGTCGGCCGTCGCGACCTTCGCCGGCTTCACCAAGGGGGTGACAGGAGCACATGCTGGGGACCGCGTCCTCATCACGATCGCGCCCGACGACTACAACCCGAACGGCAACGGCGGCCTCATCGCCAAGGGGGACAGCGTTTTGATGGTCGTCGACGTGCTTCGCGTGACCAACCCCAAAGCTATCCCGCAAGCTGACGTGCCGACCCTGGAGCTGGACAAGGACGGGCACCCGACCGGCTTCGTGCCGACAGCCCACACCCCCGACCAGGTGGGTCTGCTCGGCGTCTACACACTGAAGAAGGGCAAGGGCGCGGCTGTCACCGCCGACCAGCAGCTGACTGTCGAGTACCTCGGCCAGGTCTATCCCGACGGGACCGTCTTCGACGAGTCGTACTCCAAGAAGAAGGCGGTCGAGCTGTCGCTGAGCAACGTCATACCGGGCTGGCAGCAGGGCCTGGCCGGCCAGACGGTGGGGTCACGCGTGGTGCTGACGATCCCCAGTGAGCTCGGTTACGGTTCTCAGGGAACGCCGGACGGGACCATACCGCCCGATGCGGACCTCATCTTCGTCATCGACATCGTCAAGGCGAGCTGATCGCCGAACACGTGGGGAGAGGAGCAGATGACCGCACGCAAGTCTGAGCGGCTGATGAATCTCACCATCTGCCTGCTCGTCGCTCGGCACAACGTGACGAAGGACCGTATTCGGCAGGCGGTCGAGGGCTACCGCGACCTCTCCGACGACGCCTTCGACCGCATGTTCGACCGGGACAAGGAAGAGCTGCGAGTGCTCGGCGTGCCGATCGAGGTGGGTCCGGTCGACAAGGGCTTCGACGACGAGGTCGGCTACCGCATCCGGCGCGACCAGTTCGAGCTGCCCGAGATCAGCCTGGAGGCCGACGAGGCGGCCATCGTAGGTCTGGCAGCGCGGGTGTGGCAGCACGCCAGTCTCGCCTCGGCCACCACAGAGGGCCTGCTCAAACTCCGAGCCGGAGGGGTGTCCGTCGACGAGGCCGCGCTCGACATCCTCGAACCTCAGCTCGCCACCGACGAACCCGCGTTCGACGCGGTGTTCGACGCCGTCACGAGCGTGCGACCTGTTGAGTTCGACTACCAGTCTCCGGGTCGGAACCCGACTCGGCGTCGGCTGGAGCCGTGGGGCATCGTCAGCTGGCACGGTCACTGGTACGTCGTGGGCCGTGATCGCGATCGTGACGCCGAGCGGATGTTCCGGGTCTCGCGCATCGTCGGCGCTGTCACCGGGCTCGGACCCCCCGGCAGCTACCAACCCCCGGACGGCCTCGACCTGCGGAACTTGGCCCGATCGCTGGCACCACCTGACCCGCACCACCTGGCCACGGTGCGCGTGCGGCGGGGCACCGGTGACGCCTTGCGCCGCCGCGCCGTACGCGTGGCCGAGGTCGACTCCGACTGGACCGAGCTCGACCTGCGCTACGGCAGCGCCCAGTCCCTCGCAGACGAGTTGCTCAGCCACGCCGCCGACGTGGTGGCCGTGAGTCCGGACGAACTGCGCTCAGACGTCGTCCATCGACTGCGGCTGCTGGCTGCGGGGCCGTCGATATGAGCGCCAACGCCCAGTCACAGGTGAGGCGCATGCTGGCGCTGGTGCCCTACCTACGCGAACGCGACGGGATCTCGGTCGACCAGGTGGCGCAGGACTTCGCCGTGAAGCCCGCCCAGATCGTCAAAGATCTGAAGGTGCTCTGGTTCTGTGGCCTTCCCGACTCCGTCAGCGGAGACATGATCGACATCGACATGGAGGCGCTCGACGGCGAGGGGGTCGTGAAGCTGGCCAACGCCGACTATCTCTCCCGACCGCTTCGGCTTGCGCCGCACGAGGCTCTCGCGCTACTCGTGGCGTTGAGAGCGCTGCGAGAGCTCACTGCCCCGTCTGACCGCCGTGCGGTCGACCGGACCGTCGGCAAGATCGAGGCTGCCGTCGGAGACGTCGGAGCGCGCGCAGCAGCGGTCGACATCCACATCGACCCTGTCGACCCCGCCATCCGCGCCGCGGTCGAGCAGGCTGTGCGCGATGCCCGGCAGCTCGACCTCACTTACCACACACCCAGCCGGGACGAGACGACGCAGCGGGTGGTCGACCCGCTGCGGCTGATCTTCTCCGACGGTTACACCTACCTCGAGGCGTGGTGCCGTCGGGTTCACGACGTACGGCTCTTCCGGCTGGACCGGATGTCACAGGCGCGGCGGCTCGAAACCCCCTCTGCTCCACCGGAGGACGTCGAACGTGCAGACTTCTCCAAGGGGCTGTTTCGCCCGCACCAGGACGACTCGGTGGCAGTGTTGCGTCTTCGGCCGGCAGCACGATGGGTCGCCGACTACTTCCCAGTCGACGGCGAGTCCGAGCTGGAGAGCGGTGACCTCGAGGTCACCCTGAGATATCGGGACGAGGCGTGGTTACGCAGGCTGGTGCTGCGCCTGGGCGGGAACGCCGCCGTGATCGAGCCCGACGCATTGGCCCACCAGGTCCGAGAGCACGCGCGGCGGGCACTGCTGCACTATTCGAAGGGCGCTCCGCCGCCATCGTGACCAGTCGCGGCATTTACCGCGTACGATGGCGGTAACGGCGCACAACCCCCTGCCTGAAGAGGAATCATGAGTCTTGGTCCGCCAGAAATCGTCTTGATCCTGCTCGTGCTCATCTTGCTGTTCGGAGCCAAGAAGCTGCCCGAGCTCGCGCGCGGCAGCGGTCGTGCGCTCCGCATCTTCAAGTCCGAGACCAAGGGCCTCATGGACGACGACGACGAGGAGCAGGCCACCACGACCACCGGCTCCACCGTCGCAACAGCTCCTCCGGCCCAGATCACCGCGACTCCTGTGGTGCAGTCGCCGCCTCCGGTCACCGAACCCATCAGCAGCCCTCAGCCGACCAGCGTCCCCACCGCACCTCAGCCGCTGCCCCCCACGCACACTGAGCAGTGATCGGCTGCGGGAACTCGTCGTAGATGGCCGTCGTCGCGCGTTCGCGCGGTACCGGGAGCACTCCTGCTCCAGACGGGTCGATGAGTCTGGTCGACCATCTTCGCGAGCTCCGTCGACGGGTCGTTGTCTCGATGATCGCCATCGCCGTCGGCACGGTCGCTGGCTTCTTCTTGTATGACTGGATCTTCCACCTCCTGCTCGAGCCATTCACCAGCACTGTCGACAAGCTCCAGCAGCAGGGGCTGAAGGCCACCGTCGTCCTCAACGGCCCTGCGGCGCCGTTCATGCTCCAGCTCAAGGTGGCTGCGGTCGCCGGCGTCGTGCTGGCGAGTCCGGTGTGGCTCTACCAGATCTGGGCCTTCATCATGCCCGGACTGCACGGGAGCGAGAAGAAGTGGACGCTGATCTTCGTCTCCATCGCCAGCCCGCTCTTCCTCTCCGGCGTGGTGCTGGCCTACTACGTCCTGCCCAAGGGGCTCTCGGTCCTGCTGGGATTCACCCCTGACGGTGTCACCAACCTGACCGATGCCAAGGACTACCTGACCTTCACGCTTCGGATCCTGCTGCTGTTCGGCATCTCGTTCGAGATCCCGCTGTTCGTCGTGCTGCTCAACCTCGCCGGCATCGTGCGGGCACGTCATCTGGCGAGATGGCGTTCGTGGATCATCTTCGCCACCTTCGTCTTCGCAGCGGTGGCCACCCCGTCGACGGATCCCATCACGATGCTGCTGTTGGCCCTGCCGATGACCGCGCTGTTCCTGCTCTCTGAAGGCATCGCGGTGCTGGTCGACCGACGCAGGGGGCGCGACGACGATGCCGACTACGATGACTACGCTGACGACGAGGTCTCGCCGATCTGAGCCTGACATCTGGGGTGGGGATGCCATGAACTTCGCCACCGTCGACGCTTTCGACCTGCCGGAGTGGCTCGGCACCGAGCCGGTAACCTGGGCCGCGGTCGGCTTACTCGATCACTCGCCTCACGTCCGAGGCGACCTCACCTACGCTGACGGCTCGCTCGGCCTCGACCTGTTGGCGGTCGACGTGGCCTACCCGGCGCCGGTCTGCCCGGAGGTGGCGCGGCGTTCGGCGCATCAGGCATGGCGATACGGTGAGGTCGTCCTCCTCGAGGTGGAGGGCCGGATCGTGGCAGGGGTGCCCGCCAGCCAGCTCGATGTCGACCTGGTCTGCGAGGCATTGCGACGGGTTGCCAAGGCGGTGGGGGCGCCCGTGGGCAACTTCACCGTGTCCATCGCGCTCTGAGCGGCTCCGCGGCTATCGTCGCTGACGTGACCGACCGGCTGGCTCTGATCGTGCCGGTGCCATGACCGTCTTCGAGGACTTCACCCGGCTGTACGAGTTCAGGCTCGACCCGTTCCAGATGGAAGCCTGCCGTTCCCTGGAAGCCGGGCGGGGTGTGCTCGTCGCCGCCCCGACGGGTTCAGGCAAGACTGTGGTCGGCGAGTTCGCCGTTCACCTCGCCGTCGCAAGGGCAGGCAAGTGCTTCTATACGACGCCCATCAAGGCACTCTCGAACCAGAAGTTCGCCGACCTGACTCTGCGGTATGGCGCGGAGAGAGTGGGGCTGTTGACCGGCGACAACACGATCAACAGCGAGGCGCCGGTCGTCGTCATGACGACAGAGGTGCTGCGGAACATGCTGTACGCAGGCTCGCCCACCCTGACGGGGCTTCAGTTCGTCGTCATGGACGAGGTCCACTACCTCGCCGACCGGTCACGCGGGGCGGTCTGGGAGGAGGTGATCATCCACCTGCCCGAGTCGGTGACGGTCGTATCCTTGTCGGCGACGGTCTCCAACGCCGAGGAGTTCGGGGACTGGCTGAGCACTGTGCGCGGCGAGGTGGACATCATCGTCGAGGAGCGCCGTCCAGTGCCGCTGTTCCAGCACGTCATGGTGGGGACCAGGCTCTACGACCTCTTTGCAGATCCGACTCCCACCGATGGCGGGGCCGAGGCCCCGGTCTTGAGAGGCGCTCACCCGGCGGTGAACCCCCAGCTGGCTCACGTCGCGCGCGATGACTGGCGGCGTACGCGCCCCCGCGACCACCGCGGGACGCGGGGAAGTTACCGCAGACCTGCGGGGAGAGGCTTGGTCCCGAGCCGTACCGACATCGTGGAAAGGCTCGACGCGGAGGGCCTGCTTCCGGCCATCATGTTCATCTTCAGCCGCAAGGGGTGTGACGCGGCGGTACAGCAGTGCCTGCAAGCCAATCTGCGACTGAACAACGACCCCGAACGACGAGCCGTCCGTGACTTCGTCCTGGCCAAGACATCGGTTCTGCCCCACGCCGACCTGCAGGTGCTCGGGCATGCGGAGTGGGCGGAGGCGCTCACGAGAGGGGTCGCCGCCCACCACGCCGGCCTGCTGCCCATCTTCAAGGAGTGCGTCGAGGAGCTCTTCTCGCGTGGGCTGGTCAAGATCGTGTTCGCCACCGAGACGTTGGCGCTCGGTATCAACATGCCGGCCCGCTCGGTGGTGCTCGACAAGCTCTCGAAGTGGAACGGCGACACGCACGCCGACGTAACGCCGGGGGAGTACACGCAGCTGACAGGGAGGGCAGGAAGACGCGGGATCGACGTGGAGGGTCACGCGGTGGTGGTCTGGGCGCCCGGATTCGACCCCCAGGCAGTCGCCGGGCTGGCGTCCACCCGTACCTACCCCTTGAGGTCGTCGTTCCGGCCGTCCTACAACATGGCGGTCAACCTGGTGCGGCAGTTCGGGCGGGATACGGCAAGGGAGCTGCTGGAGTCCTCGTTCGCCCAGTTCCAGGCCGACCGCGCCGTGGTGGGGCTGGCGCGTCAGGTGCGAAAAGCCGAGGACGCGCTTGCGGGCTACGCCGAGGCGATCGGCTGCGACAAGGGGAACTTCATGGAGTATGCCGGCCTTCGACGGCGGCTCTCCGACCGCGAGGCCGACCTCTCCAAGCGGCGCCGAACAGACCGTCGGGAGCTGGCGTCTGACTCTCTCGATCGGCTGCGGGTTGGCGACGTCATCGATGTACCTTCCGGGCGTTGGTCCGGTCTGGCAGTCGTCATCGACCCGGGCATGGGGTCACTCCGCGACGGACCGCGTCCCCTGGTCGTCACCGCGGGCCGCCAAGCCCGGCGCCTGTCTCTCGTCGACTTCCCTACCCCGGTCGAGCCCCTCGCCCATCTGCGTGTGGCTCGGACCTTCAACGCTCGCAACGCCCAGCAGCGCCGCGATCTTGCGGCCCTGCTGCGTGAACGAACCCGAGACCTGCCCGCGTCGCACCGTCCAGGCAAGGACCGGTCACCAGCGCACGACGATCCCGAAATACGACGACTTCGCGCGGCTGTCAGAGCTCACCCCTGTCACGCCTGTGAGGAGCGCGAGAGCCACGCCCGATGGGCCGAACGCCATCTGAAGCTCGAGCGCGAGACACAGACCCTTCGGGGGCGCATCGAGCAACGCACCAACACCATCGCGCGGCAGTTCGACCGGGTGTGTGACGTCTTGTCAGACCTGGACTACCTGCGCGACGAGACGGTGACGCCCGCGGGAGCTTCGTTGGCACGCATCTACAGCGAGCTTGACCTGGTGGCCGCCGAGTGTCTGCGACGTGAAACCTGGGCGGACCTCGCCGCGCCGGCGCTCGCCGCGGCGCTGTCCGCGCTCGTGTTCGAGTCGCGCAATCCCGACGAGGCGGAATCGCCACATATCCCGGGCGGCCGCGTGCGAGAGGTCCTGGCAGAGATGGTATCCATCTGGAGCGACCTGGACGCGGTCGAGCGCGACCATCGGCTGAGCTTCCTGCGTGAGCCGGACCTGGGGTTCGCCTGGGCGGCCTACCGGTGGGCCGGCGGCTCCGATCTGGAAGATGTCCTGGACGACGTTGATCTCGCTCCCGGCGACTTCGTCCGATGGGTCAAGCAGCTGCTCGATCTAGCCGAGCAGGTGGCCGACGCTGCTGGCGCCGGGCCGCTGCGTCGTACTGCCCGCGAGGTCGTCCACACCATGCGACGCGGGGTCGTCGCCTACTCGGCCGAGCTGCAAGACTGAGTGCCGTGGAGAACGAATAGATGTGAGCGGTCGGGTGCGGCTGTCACGGACGATCCCCGCGCTGCCGGTGCGCCAGGTAGAAGCCGCGGTTGACTTCTACGTGCAGCGGATGGGATTCGCCGCACTGCACGTGGCGAGTGGCTTCGCCGTGATCAAGCGTGACGATGCCGAGCTGCACCTCTGGGAGTGCGACGACGAGCGGTGGACGTCTCGAGGAGGTGGCGCCTCCCCGGTGATATCGGGGGCCGAGTCGTTTCTCGCTGGGACCGCCAGCTGCCGGATCGAGGTCGATGCGGTCGATGCCCTGTACGACGAGCTGCGGGTCGCCCAGGTGCTACACCAGGTGTCAGATGACGGCGTCGCCACCACGGACTTCGGCACACGGGAGTTCGCCACCGGCGACCTCGATGGGAACCTCGTCTCCTTCTTCACCTGGGTGAGCTGACCCGTCTTCACTCAGCTCTTGTCGTCGCCGAAGGCGGCCAGCACCCGCGACACGCTGCTGCGCAAACCCCAGCGCTGCGCCAATGCCTCCACCTGGGAGACGGCAGCTGCGTCAAGCGGTCGTATCGCGGCGTCCACCGCGGGCAGATCGATGTCGCGCACCACGTTGACGACGGTCGGCGCCACCCGCAGGTAGTCGGCGGCTGCGCGCAGCTTCGCCCGGGTCGTCGTGCCAAGCGAGGATGTCGGGTCATCGGCGGCGGCGACGATGCCTGCCAGGTCACCGTGTTGCTGGAGCAGGCTCGCCGCTGTCTTGTCACCGATGCCCTTCACTCCGGGCAAGCCGTCCGAGGCGTCACCTCGCAGCGTCGCGTAGTCGGCGTACTGCTCCGGGAGGACGCCATACTTGCGAACCACCGCACCGTCGTCGAGGATCTCCAGGTTGCCTACGCCTCGTGCTGTGTAGAGCAGCCTGACCGCACGAGCGTCGTTCACCAGCTGGAACAGGTCCCGGTCGCCGGTCACGACGTCCACCGGACCCGGTGCCGTGGTGGCGAGGGTACCGATCACGTCGTCCGCCTCGTATCCGGCCGCTCCGACCACGGCGATGCCGAGTGCAGCCAGCACCTCCTCGATCAGCGGCACCTGACGCTGCAGCGGATCCGGTGTTTCCTCGAGGTCGACCCCCTTCTCGACCTCGGCGACGACGCGGTGGGCCTTGTAGGTGGGGATCAGGTCGACCCGCCACTGCGGCCGCCAGTCATCGTCCCAGCAGGCGATCAGTGCCGTCGGGCGGTGCGTGGTGACCAGCCGGGCAATGAAGTCGAGCAAGCCGCGTACTGCGTTGACCGGCGTGCCGTCGGGAGCGCGCACCGTGTCGGGTACGCCGTAGAACGCGCGAAAGTACAGCGAGGCGGTGTCCAGCAGCATCAGCTTCTCGGGTTTGACAGGCATGTCCGCAGCATGTCACCCGCCACTCAGTGGTGGTTGACGACAGGAGCCGGTCAGCGGCCACGATGCCCCGGGCCGGCATTTCTGGATGCCCCGCTGGCGACGGCACCACAGTTAAGGTGATGGCATGACCGCCGACGTGGCTTCGCGAATACGTCGCGTGCAAGTTGCGATGGCAGCCGCTGACCTAGATGCGCTTCTCGTGACCCCCAGCGCGGACTTGAGATACTTGACCGGATATGCCGCGCCGCCGCTCGAGCGGCTAACCGCTCTGGTTGTCCCGACGGACGGCGATCCGGCGCTGATCGTGCCGGCCCTGGAGATCGCCGAGGCCGAGCGGTGCGCCGCGGCGCTCGCGGGCATGGGTTTGATCGCTCACCACGAGACCGACGACGCGTTCGCAATGGTTCTTTCGGTGATCCCTGTCGCCTCGTCGGTCGCGGTCGACGACCACATGTGGGCAAGCCGTGCGTTCACGCTCCAGGCCCAGCGTCCCGATATGAAGCTGTCCGCCGCCGGGCCGCTGATCTCCAAGCTGAGGATGTGCAAGGCCTCCGACGAGATTGCGTCGCTGCGCCATGCCGGCGGAGCGATCGACCGGGTGCACGAGAAGATGTCGGACTTACTCAAGGTCGGCCGGACCGAACGAGAGGCGGCCGCGCACATCGCCTCGGCCATCCTCGACGCCGGGCACGCGACCGCGGACTTCGTGATCGTCGGGTCCGGTCCGAACGGCGCCTCGCCCCACCACTCTGTGTCGGACCGCCGTATCGAGGCCGGCGATCCTGTGGTGGTCGACATCGGCGGCACCACGACCGACGGTTACTGCAGTGACTGCACTCGTACGTATGTGGTGGGTGCCGAGCCGGCTTCGGAGTTCTCCGACTACTACGACGTGCTTCTTCAGGCTCAACGCACGCAGTGCGACTTCGCTCGCCCGGGGGTGACGGCCGAGGCGCTCGACGCGGTAGGACGAAACGTCATCCGCGCAGGTGGATACGCCGAGCACTTCATGCACCGGACCGGTCATGGCATCGGACTGGAAACCCACGAGGAGCCCTACATCGCCGCCGGTAACCGCATGGTTCTCGAGCAGGGTATGGCGTTCTCGATCGAGCCAGGCATCTATCTGACCGGTCGCCACGGCGCCCGGATCGAGGACATCGTCGTCGTCACGACCGACGGCATCGAACGACTGAACACGACGACGCGCGAGCTCACTGTGCTGGAGGGGTGAATGAGCGAACCGGTGGTCGAGTCCGTCGACCGAAGAATCTGTCAGCTGCTCGCCGACGACGGTCGGATGTCCTACACCGATCTGGGGAAGCAGACGGGCTTGTCCACGTCGGCCGTGCACCAACGCGTGAAGCGGCTCGAGAAGCGTGGGGTGATCTGCGGCTACGGGGCGACTGTCAACTTCCGGCTGGTAGGTCTGCCGTTGACCGCCTTCATCTCCATCCGTCCCATCGACACCTCGCAGCCAGACGACTCACCCGACCGGCTGGCCCACATCGCGGAGATCGAGTCCTGCTACTCCGTCGCCGGGGCCGAGTCCTACATCCTCAAGGTGCGGGTCTGCGAGCCGCGTGATCTGGAGGAGCTGCTGGCCCGGATCCGCAGTGCCGCCAACGTGACAACCCGCACCACGATCGTCCTGTCCACGCCCTACGAGTCGCGTCCTCCGCGACTCTGAGAGCCGCTGTAGTGGAGGGTGCGACGTACGACGGTCGGCGCTTCGACACCGAGGACTGGTACGGGACGGAGCTGCACGGTCAGCGCTTCACTGCCTGCACGTTCGCGGACGTCGACCTCACTGAGTGCCGCACCCGTGGGTCGACGTTCGAGGAGTGCAGCTTCGCGGGCTGCCGGTTCAACGCTTCACAACACCTCGGCACTGCGTTCGTCGGCTGCCAGTTCCGTCGGGTCAGCTGGTTCTCCGCCACACTCGACGGCTGCAAGCTGTCGGGCAGCCTCTTCGTCGAATGCGTGCTGCGGCCGTTGACCGTAGTCGGAGGCCAGTGGAGAGGGGTGATGCTGAGAGGTGCCGACCTCACTGGTGTCGACCTCACCGGTGTGAACCTCGGAGACGCCGACCTCTCCGAGGCCGCGCTCCGCAACGCCGTCCTGAGGTCCTGCGACCTGTCCGGGGCCGCGCTGAGGCGGGCAGGTCTGCAGGGTGCAGACCTGCGGCAGGCTGACCTCACCGCCGCCGACCTCACCGGTTGCCAGCTGGACGGGACCCGCGTGGACCTGCAGACCGCGGTGCTGCTGGCGGAGGCGCAGGGCGCCGTCGTCGACCTCGATACGTCAGACGAGTGACTTCTGGCTCTCCGCGGCAGTCCGGGAGGCGAGAGCAGCCGCTTCGGCGGCCGCGAGGTGGTCACCGGCGTGCTGCCGCCACCATTGCTGACCCACCTCCGGAAGCGTGTGGATCGGGTCGTAGTACTCATAGGTCCGCGTCAGTGCATCAGGGTCGCTCGCCTCGATCGAGGTCCGGTAGTTCTTGGTCCAGTAAGAGATGCCATGGTCGCGATCGTAAGACTCGAGCTGATGCACCCAGCGCTTGCCGACGAACGGCACGTCGCAGACGATGCGAGGCGTCGCGAAGCCGGGCAGGTAGCCCATGATCCCGTGCTGCAGCTCCTGGGCTCGGGCGACCGACACCCGCCAGTGCTCGCTGAACGGGATCATGTCGCACATGTAGAAGTAGTAGGGCATGATCTGCGCGCCGTCGAGCAGCGCGAAGCTCAAGTCCAGCAGGGTGTGCGGATCGTCATTCACACCTCCCATGAGCACGCCCTGGTTGCGTACGTCACGGATGCCGGTGTCGAGCATCGCCCTGGTGGCCTTGGCGACGAGCGGCGTCACCGAGTTGGCGTGGTTGACATGGGTGTGGATCGCGATTGAGGTGCCGTTGCGATGCGCCTTTGCGGCGAGGCGTTCCATGCCGGCTCGTACGTCGTCCTGGAGCCAGTGCTGCGGCAGACCCATCAGCGCCTTGGTCGCCAACCGGATGTCGCGGATGTTGTCCACATCCAGGACGGAGTCGACGAACGACTCGAGTCGGGCCCAGGGCATGTTCGCGACATCGCCGCCGGAGACCACGACGTCACGAACGCCCGGGTTGGCTCGCAGGTAGGCCAGCATGGCGTCGATCCGGTCGACGGGTTTGAGGCTGAACTTGAGCTTGTCGATGACAGGCGTCGAGTTGCCGACGAGGTCCATCCGCGTGCAGTGTCCGCAGTACTGCGGACACGTGGGCAGCATCTCGGCGAGCACCTTCGTCGGATAGCGGTGGGTCAGCCCCTCGGCGACCCACATGTCGTGCTCGTGCAGGCTGTCGCGGGTCGCATGCGGGTGGCTCGCCCAGTCGGTACGCCGGTCGGAGAAGACGGGCAACATGTAGCGGCGGACCGGATCGGCGTACATCGCCTCGGTCGATGGAACTGCGTGCGGGACCAGGGTGTTGACCATCTGCGGCGGGACGAGCATCGACATGGTGGCTCGCTCGGCCTGATCTCGCTCCAGGTCTGCGTAGAAACGCTCGTCGAGAAGGTCACCCATGACGTCACGAAGCTGCTTGATGTTCTTGACGCAGTGAGCGCGTTGCCACTGGACCGACTCCCACTGCTCGACCGTGACGTCGCGCCATCCAGGCAGCCGAGTCCAGTCCGGCTCGACCAGATCGACGCGGCGGTAGGGGTAGGGCTGGCTCAGGCCGTTGCTCACGGTCACTCTGGAATCTCCGAGCTGCGCAGGTAGCGCTTGTGTTGGTAGGACTAGGGGAACCGTGCCAGAGTACGGGAAGATGTGCGGCACCAACAACGAACCGCCGCAAGGTTTCCCGTCAAGACCCTCGTCGGGGCAGGAGGTTACCGTGGAGAGCGCCCAACCGTGGCGGTATGGCAGCGACCCCACCGGCCTGCATCGGGTCCTGGAACCGGCGGGTGTCCTGCCACAGGCGGCTGTCCGTCTCGACACGTCGACACCGTTGTGGGCCGACGAGGTGGAGGTGGCCGTGACGCGCCTCAACCTCGACGCCGCTTCCTACCGCCAGCTGTGGACCAAGCATGCGGGGGACGGGGCGGCGATCCGCGCAGAGGTGATCGACATCGTCCGCGCGCGAGGCAAGATGCACAACCCGGTGACCGGTTCGGGGGGCATGCTCACGGGCGAGGTGACTGCCGTCGGCCCGCAGTCCCGGCTCCGGCTGGCCGTGGGCGACTCGATCACGACCCTCGTGTCGCTCACGCTCACCCCGCTCGTGATCACCGACGCTCTCACGGCTTGGGACGGCAGCAGCGAGCAGGTGCCCTGCGAGGGGCGTGCCATCCTCTTCGGCCGCTCGATCGTCGCCGTGCTTCCTCATGACCTGCCCGCTCACCTCGCTCTGGCGGTCATGGACGTCTGCGGGGCACCGGCGCTCACCGCGCGTGTCGTGCAGCAGTACGTCGATGCAGGACGCTCCGCCACCGTCTGCGTGGTTGGCGGCGCCGGCAAGAGCGGCTCGATGTCCTTGGCTGCGGCCAAGGACTGCGGAGCCACCACTGTGGCGGTCGTTCCGGTTGAGCGAGAACGCGAGCTGGTCGAGCGGTTCGGGCTTGCCGACCAGGTGGTGGTGGCCGACGCAAGGGATCCGGTCGCCCTGTCTTCCGCCGTCGTCTCCGCGGGCGGACCGGCCGACATCACGGTCGTCTGCGTCGACGTGCCGGGCTGCGAAGGTGGAGCCATCTTGAGCACGGCTCAGGGCGGCACGGTGATCTTCTTCTCGATGGCAACCTCCTTCAGCGCCGCGGCGCTCGGGGCCGAGGGCTTGGCGTCGGACGTGACGATGCTGATCGGCAACGGCTACGTTCCCGGACATGCTGACCTCGCTCTGCAGCTGATGCGCACCCACGCCGGCGTCCGCGCCCTGTTCGAGCAACGACTCGAGCACGAGGCGGCAAGATAGCCGCCATGACGACCGTTCCGCACCGGCCGCACCAGGGTCGGTCGCTGCTGCGTGGGGGAGTGGTCCACTCGCCAACGCAGCAGCTCGCGACGGCGATGCTCGCCGTCGATGGAGTGGTGGCATGGATCGGCGGAGAGGCGGCCGCTCAGGCCGACGTCGACTCCGCCGACTCGGTGGTGCAGCTCGAGGGACGGCTGGTCACTCCCGGGTTCGTCGACGCCCACGTCCACCTCGCGCAGACCGGCATGGCGCTGCAGTCAGTCAACCTGAGCCTTGCGGGCAGCCTCATCGAGACGTTGGACGCCCTCGCGACGTACGCCAGCAGCTTCACGGGGTCGGTCCTGTTCGCCCAGGGCTGGGACGAGACCCACTGGCCCGAGTCGAGGGCGCCCACAATGAGCGAGGTCGACCGCGCGGTAGGAGACCTGCCAGCGTATGTCGCCAGGGTCGACTCGCACTCGGCCGTCATCTCCGGTGCGCTGCTCGCCCGGCACCCTGAACTGGTCGAGCTGGACGGATGGTCAGCCGACGGCAGGGTGGAGCGCGCTGCACACCACGCCGCTCGAGAGGTGACACATGCCCTGGGCACTCGCGGCGACCGGAGCACAGCGATCGCGCTCGCCCTGAGGCAGGCGGCGAGCCGTGGCGTCACCTCGGTGCACGAGCTCAACGCCCCTCACATCGCCCCTTTCGGGGACTTCGCGATCATCGCCAGCCTGGAGTCCACTGGCACGGTGCCTGAAGTCGTGGCCTACTGGGGGGCGCTGCTCGACGGTGAAGTCGAGGCCGACTTCTTGAGCGGGCATGCGGGAGACCTCTGTGTGGATGGGGCCATCGGCTCGCACACGGCTGCGCTGTCGACGCCGTACGACGACGACCCATCGACCTCGGGACACCTCTACCTCGACCGGAACCAGGTCCGGGACCACGTCGTAGCTTGTACCCGCGCGGGCACCCAAGGCGGTTTTCATGTCATCGGCGAACGAGCGATGCTCGAGGTGGCGGCCGGCTTCGAGGCGGCAGCTTCCCTGGTCGGGTCCGACGCGCTCGTTGCCGCGAGGCACCGGCTCGAGCACGTCGAGATGCCGACCCAAGACGACATCGAGACCATGGCGCGGCTCGGCATCGTGGCCAGCGTGCAGCCGGTCTTCGACGCACTGTGGGGCGGATCCGATGACCTCTACGAGCGCCGCCTCGGGGCGAGACGTGCCGAGGCGATGAACCCCCTCGCCACCATGGCGAAGGCCGGCGTGGTGCTCGCCTTCGGCTCCGACAGCCCCATCACAACGCTCGAGCCGTGGAACGCCGTCCGGGCGGCGGCCCTCCACCACCAGCCGACACAGCGGCTCACGGTCCGAGGGGCCTTCGAGGCGCACACCAGAGGCGGTCACCGGGCCCGGCGGAACGACGATGGAGGTGTCCTGATCCCAGGCGCCCCGGCGACGTACGCGGTCTGGGAAGTGCCCGGGGGGTTAGGCGTCCAGCAGTCCGACGATGCGCTGCCGGTGCTGCACCCGGACCTACCTCTGCCGACCTGCGTGCAGAGCGTTGTCTCTGGCCGGTCCATCTTCGACGCCGGATGGGCAGCCGCCGCCGACCCAGCCACTGAAGGGGAGTATCGATGACGCCGAGTCCTCGACCGAAGATCGACCTCGATCCGGCGACGGTCACAAAGGCGCGGCGGCTGGCCCGACGGGCCGGTGCGCCGATCGTGCGACTCGCCAAGCAGCATACGACCGTCTCCGTCGAGCGCGCGACGCTCCGGCTGGCGGGACTGAGCGGCGCCGATCCCGACGGCACTCCCTGGGTGAACCGCCTGCTCGACGCCGTGCGCGCCGACGTGGGACTCGAGCACGGGGTCACGTTGCCGGTGTGGGACGCCCTGCAGCGTGAAGAGACGAAGGACCTGGTCCTGCTGGCCCAACGAGCAGCCGCCGGGCACGTGCGCTTCGCGCTTCCCGAGGGGCGGGCCGCAACCCGGGCGCAGACCGCGGCCCGCCGCGCGGTCGGTGCCGGAGTGCGCAGGGTCGACGCTCGGCGCAGGGAGCGTGAACGCCTCGTCAAACGGTGGGGCGACCCGAAGTCGAAGCCGTGGATCTACCTGATCGTCGCCACCGGCGACATCTACGAGGACATCCCGCAGGCGCAGGCGGCTGCTCGTGAGGGAGCCGACATCATTGCCGTGATCCGCTCCACCGGTCAGTCACTCCTCGACTACGTACCTGAGGGTGCGACGCGCGAGGGTTTCGCCGGCACGTATGCCACCCAGGAGAACTTTCGGCTCATGCGCGCCGCGCTGGACGAGACGAGCAGGGAGCTCGGCCGCTACGTCCGTCTCACCAACTACGCATCCGGTCTCTGCATGCCGGAGATCGCGGCTCTTGCGGGACTCGAGCGCCTCGACATGATGCTCAACGACTCGATGTACGGCATCTTGTTCCGCGACATCAACCCCATCCGTACCTTTGTGGATCAGCGGTTCAGCCGCCAGGTGCATGCGAGGGCGGGCATCATCATCAACACCGGTGAGGACAACTACCTCACCACCGCCGACGCGGTCGAGGCCGCGCACACCGTCACTGTCAGCCAGCTCCTCAATGAGTTCTTCGCCAAGGAGGCAGGCCTGGCGGACTGGCAGCTGGGCCTGGGACACGCTTTCGAGATCGACCCGACGGTTCCCGACAGCTTCCGGCTGGAGCTCGCGCACGCGCTGCTCGCGCGGCAGCTCTTCCCTCACGCCCCGCTCAAGTGGATGCCTCCGACCCGCCACATGACCGGCGACGTGTTCCGGGGGTATCTGCTCGACGGTTTCTTCAACCTCGCCGGGGCGATGACCGACCAGGACATCCTGCTCGTCGGCATGATGACCGAGGCGGTCGTGACGCCCTGGCTGTCCGACCGAGACCTGGCGCTGCAGAACGTCCGGTACGTCGTTCAAGCTGCGGGCCGGTTGTCCGAGGACTTCATGCCGCGCCCCGACGGGTTCATTGCGAACCGGGCGCGTCAGGTCCTCGCTGAGTCGATCGACCTGCTCGAGCAGATCCTCAACCATGACGCCGGCCTCCTCGACGCGATCGCGGACGGGACGTTCGGCCTGATGAAGCGCCCGGCCGACGCCGGGCGGGGTCTCGAGGGTGTTGCCCGCAGGTCCGGCGGGTACTTCAACCCGGCCACGGCACTCATGGAGGAGAAGTGACGACACCGGCCTCGATCATCCGGCCCTACGGCGACACCACCGGCGACGGCATGGTGCAGCTGTCCTTCACCCTTCCCATGACCCATGGCAAACGCGCCGAGGGGGCAGCAGCGCAGCTGGCCAACAAGATGGGGATCGACCCGGTGATGGTGGTGCACGCCAAGGCCATGGGTCCGGACTTCACCTTCTTCGTCGTCTACGGCCGGGCGAACCACCTTGTCGACGTCGACGCCGTGGAGGTGCTCGAGCGCGACTACCCGCTGCTCAGCCCCAAAGAAGCCAACCTCGCGGTCAAGAAGGCGCTTCGCCGCAGGGTCGTCGTGGTGGGGGCGTGCATTGGCAGCGACGCTCACACAGTCGGTATCGACGCCATCTTGAACGTCAAGGGCTTCGCTGGTGAGAAAGGGTTGGAGTACTACCGTGAGTTCAAGGTTGTCAACCTCGGTGCCCAGGTGTCGGTGCCGTCGCTGGTGGAAAGAGCCAGACAAGAAGGTGCCGATGTCGTGCTGGTCTCGCAGGTGGTGACCCAGCGTGAGGCGCACATCCTCAACACCAAGGAGATGACGGCGGCCTTCAGGGAGGCCTATCCTCGGCGCCGCCGGCCTCTGCTCATCGTCGGGGGACCTCGGTTCGACGAGTCCCAGGCTGACGAGCTCGGTGTGGACCGGGTGTTCACCCGAGGGGCGACTCCCGGTGAGGTGGCCAGCTTCCTGGTCCACGCGCTAGTGACAGCGGCCGGTTCGCGCGAGGACCGCGAGGAGTCCGCATGACCGACGACCCCCGTGTCGGTCTCGCCGTGGTGCACCGCCGCTACGTGCCGTACTCGCACGCGCACTACGCCGGAAACCTCGTGGACGGTGCCTACAGCCTCGGGCTGTTCGGAGACGTCGCCACTGAGATATGCATCCGCACCGACGGAGACGAGGGGCTCTTCGCGTCCTACACAGATGTGCAGTTCAGGGCACCGGTGCGCGCCGGTGACGTCCTCGAGGTCCAGGCCACCGTTGTCCGGGTCGGCACCCGCTCCCGCACCCTGGACATGGTGGTCCGTGTCGTCTGCCGAGGACGTCCTGACCGAGGCGAGTCCGGCGCTGAGGTGCTGGCTGAACCTCTGGTGGCCACCACCGCGACCGGAACTGTCGTCATACCGTTGCGTCATTGATCATTCACGCGGCGTGTTCGTTCCCGACACGCCGCGCCGCGAAACTTCCTGACTTTTTCTGGTCCCAGGAGTAGTCGGAATGACCAGGTATTTCTGTCAAAGTGGCAGGTCAAGGGCTGCTTGACACTCCCGAGCGGCGTTGGCAAGGTGCTCGATGTCCACCGAGCAGGCCGCTCGACTCGGCAGCCTCGCCGCACCCGCGTCATCTGGTTAGGAGCCAAGCTCAGCGTCGACGCGGATTGCGCAGGCTGCCGCCGCCGCAGCGGGGTGGATCCGGTAAGAGCTTGGTCGCCAGTAGACAACGGGCGCTTTGACCGCAGCCAGCGGGCCAACGCCCGGTCCGAAGGGGATCGGGCTCTTCCCGTCTCCGCAGCCAGAGGTAGTGTCGCCGCCATGCCCGCCCCAGCCCGGTTGATCCTGCTCGGGCGGGCGATGGCGGCGGCCACTTCAGGCCTTCTCATGGCCCTCGCCTTCCCCCCTGTGGACTGGGTATGGACGATGCCGCTCGGCCTTGCCGGCCTGATGTGGGCGGTACAGGAGGTCTCTGGGAGAGCCGGCTTCGGCCTCGGCCTGCTGTTCGGTCTCGGGTTCATGCTGCCGCTGATGCGGTGGATCACGATCATCGGACCCGACGCCTGGATCGCCCTCGGCCTTCTGGAGGCCACCTTCTACGCACTGACGGCGATGACCTGGGCGTGGTTGCGAGGCCGACCCTGGTGGCCGGCGACGCTGGCGGCGACATGGGTGGCAGGAGAATGGCTCCGAGGTGAGGTGCCATTCGGCGGCCTTCCTTGGGGACGTCTGGCGTTCGGACTGCTCGACACCCCGGTGGTGCGCTACGGCCGCCTCGGTGGCACCGCATTGGTCTCCTTCGTCGTGGTGCTCGTTGTTGCACTGACCTTCGACGTCGTGCAGCGCCACGCCGACACCTGGCGCACCGCCGGACAGGTCTTCTGTGCCCTCGGGCTTCTCGGGCTGTCTCTCGTGGTGCCAGTCGGCGCCGCAGGAGCGGCGGGACAGATCCAGGTCGCGGCTGTGCAAGGCAACGTCCCAGGCGAGGGAATGGACGCTTTCGCCGAGCGCCGAGCCGTCCTCCACAACCATGCCGAGGCGGCGACCGACTTCGGTGCGCAGGTCGACAGGGGTGCCGAGCCGGCGCCCGACATCATGATCTGGCCCGAGAACTCGACGGACATCGACCCGTATGCCGACCACTCGGTCTATGAGGAGATCGACCGAGCCGTTCGCGCCGTGGGTGTCCCGACCTTGGTGGGAGCGGTCGCGGCGGGCCCGGACTCCACGCATGTGCAGAACATGGGGATCGTCTGGAGCCCACGGACAGGCCCGGGGCAGCAGTACGTGAAGCGGCATCCCGTGCCCTTCGGTGAGTACATCCCGTTCCGGTCGTTGCTCACGAAGTTCATCGACCGCCTGAACCAGATCCCGAAGGACTTCGCCCAGGGAGACCACGTCGGGGTACTGGACCTGGGCACCACCCGGATCGGTGACGTCATCTGCTTCGAGGTCGCGTACGACGACCTGGTGCGCGACGTCGTCGACGACGGAGCAGAGCTGCTGGTCGTACAGACCAACAACGCCACCTATACCGGCACCGGCCAGCTCGAGCAGCAGTTCGCCATCTCTCGATACCGGGCGATCGAGACCGGCCGCAGCGTCGTGGTGGCAGCGACCAACGGCATCAGCGGCGTGATCACCCCGGACGGCACGGTGACCGCAGTCACGCAGACGAAGACCCGTGCAGTCCTCGACGAGCCGGCCGAGCTCGCCACGGGTATCACGCTTGGCGTGCGCTTCGGCGCCCTCGTCGAGGGCGTGCTGTGCGCAATGGCGGCGCTCGCGACGGCGTGGGGGTACTTGGGCCGGCGTCGTTCGGTGGGCAGGATGTCCAGATGAGCGCCGAACGAGTGCTGGTCGTCATACCGACCTACAACGAGGTCGACAACCTAGAGCTCGTCATCGACCGGGTGAGGGCGTCGGTGCCGACTGCCGACGTGCTCGTCGTCGATGACGGGTCTCCCGACGGCACCGGAGCACTGGCCGACCGCGTGGCAGCACATGACGAGCATGTCCACGTTCTGCACCGATTGGCCAAGAGCGGACTGGGAGCCGCCTACATCGCGGGGTTCGAGTGGGGGCTCGTGCGCGCGTACGACGTCCTGGTCGAGATGGACGCCGACGGCTCTCACCTGCCGGAGCAGCTGCCGCGGCTGCTGGGTGCCCTCGAGCCGGGCGTTGGACTGGTGATCGGGTCACGCTGGGTGCCTGAAGGCCGGGTCGTCAACTGGCCGCAGCGGCGGATGCTGCTGTCGCGTACCGGCAACACCTACGCCCGCTGGATGCTCGGCCTGCACCTGCGCGACGCCACCGCCGGTTACCGTGCGTTCCACAGCCAGACGCTGAGGCAGATCGACCTCGCCAGCATGGACTCGCAGGGGTATTGCTTCCAGGTGGAGCTCGCCCTCCGGACCGCTGAGGCGGGGCTGCTCATAGTCGAGGTACCGATCACGTTCGTCGAACGCATCCATGGCGACTCGAAGATGGACGGCGACATCGTCCGAGAAGCGTTAGTCAGGGTGACGCAGTGGGGTCTGCAGCGGCGGGCCCGTTGGCTGCGGTCTTTGCTGGCCAGACAAACTGCGAAGGTGGGTTGACGCCGTGCCCGTGCTCATCTTGCTGGTCCTGTTCGTGGCGGTGCCCATCGCCGAGATCTACATCATCATCCAGGTCGGCCAGGTGATCGGGGCACTACCGACGCTGCTGCTGCTTGTCTTCGAGTCGCTCTTGGGCGGTTGGCTCGTCAAGCGGGAGGGAAGGAGAGCCTGGCGGGCGCTGACCGAGACCTTCGCTCACGGGCAGGTGCCGGGCCGTGAGCTGGCCGACGCTGGGCTGGTGCTCGTCGGCGGCACGCTGCTGCTGACTCCAGGATTCCTCACCGACATCTTCGGCTTCTTCTTCGTGCTGCCCATCACGCGCCCTCTGGCGCGGCGACTCCTGCTGTACGTCGTGGAGCGCCGCGTGGCCCGACGTGAGGCCCAGGGGTTTGCACGCTCACAACGGGGCGTGCACAGGATCTACCGCGACGGATAGGACTGACCTGCCGTCCCGACAGCCTTGATCAGCCCCATTGCCTCTGCGAGGCGGACCACGTCAGCATGCAGCGGATCGTGTTCCTGTAGGAAGGTGGCGGCCTCGGAAGACGGCAGCGTGAGAACCTCAACCACGCTCTCGCCATCGGCTGGGTTTGACGGCGGCCACGAGAAACTGCCCGGAGACGGCCATGAGACTGCCCGCTGGCGGTCATGGGAATTGCCCGGTGGCGGCCATGAGATCTGCCCGACACGTTGTCGTCTGCCTTACCGCGTCCCGCG
>JBPCRX010000024.1:0-5598 GCA_050996395.1 Nocardioidaceae bacterium | reverse complement strand
CAGCAGGTCGGAGTACAGACCGTTAAGAGCCGGCTAAGCCGTGCCCGGGCAGCCGTCGCGTCAACCCTGAGCGCATCGGACCCCAGTTGAACCCGGCGGCGCTACGAGTCATGGACGCCTCGTGCTTGACTCGTAGCGCCCTAACTACCACCGGAGTGCTGGGAGAACCTGCCTCCCGAGCAAGTCATCGGTAGAAGGGGTCCCCGGGTGCCGCGTCCAGGTTGTCGTTATAACCGTCGTGGTCAGAGTCGGGAGTGCCGAAAGTAGCCTGGCCCGTCTCTTCGGCAAGCTTCTCCAGCAACGTGTTCACCGGGTCGGGATTCGTCGCTGGTCCGATGATGCCCGGACCCGACGCGACCTGACCGTCCCCCACTATCGAGATCTCGTCGGGGGTGCTCCCGGGACCACCGATGATGCCAGCGTCCGACGTGTTGGCGTCGGCGACGCTGGTTTCGTCCACCTGCCACGTAGAGTCGAGCACGCCGTCGTTGTCCGTGTCAGTGGCCCCCGCGTCGATGACGCCGTCGCCGTTCTGATCAAAGAGCGCACCCTCGAACGTCCCATTCTGGTCCGTGTCAACGAGAAAAACCTCAGCAACCCCGTCTTGGTTGGAGTCGTAGGCAACCGCCTCGAACACCCCGTTCTGGTCCGAGTCAACCGCGACCGTGTCGATGACAGAGTCGGCGTTCTGGTCCCAGCTGACGGCGTCGACGAAGCCGTCGGCATTCTGATCGAACATGTCAGTCATCTTCTGCCCCTTGCGATCAGCGTCCGGTCTGATTTCCGGAACACATGTTGGAGCGCATGCAACCCACTAATGTTCCCGGAGCGCCACCGCGTTCTTCTGGTTCGACAGGATGTCCGTTTCGCGGACCAAGTCACTGCGGGGTCGCTCCTTTGAGGTCGCCCACCACCTGAGCGGCCCAATCTAGTACGGCGAGGTCGCGCAACGCGTCGCCACCCACGCGCGACGTCGTCGGCCTTGGGACCAAGACGCTGCGTGAGACTTGCTTGACGATGCTGCCGGGGTAGAGGCGATCCAGCCGAACCCTGGTGGAGTCGGCGACGTCTACCGGCGCGAAACGGATGTAGCTGCCTTGGCCGTTGACGTCAGTCAATCCCCCAGAGCGGGCTGTGACGCGGAGCATGGCCACGGCAAGCAGGTTGGCCACCGGCTCGGGCAGAGCCCCATAGCGGTCCCCCAGCTCTGCTCTGACCTCGTCCACCTGCTCCTGGGAACGCACCTCGGCAAGCCGCTTGTACATCTCCAGGCGGAGTCTCTCGCTAGGCACGTAGGCATGCGGGAGATGCGCGTCGACGGGCAGCTCGATCTTGACCTCGGGCTCCTCGACCGGGCCCTCCCCACGGAACTCCGCGACGGCTTCACCCACTAGGCGCACGTACAGGTCGAACCCCACATCGGCGATGTGGCCCGACTGTTCGCCACCGAGCAGATTGCCGGCGCCACGGATCTCGAGGTCCTTCATCGCTACCGCGATGCCGGCACCGAGGTCGGAGTGCTGGGCGATCGTCGCGAGGCGGTCGTGCGCAGTCTCGGTAAGCGGCTTCTCAGGCGGGTAGAGGAAGTAGGCGTAGGCCCGCTCGCCACCACGCCCGACGCGTCCACGCAGCTGGTGGAGCTGGGACAGTCCCAGCAGGTCGGCACGCTCGATGATCAAGGTGTTCGCATTTGCCACGTCGAGGCCTGACTCGACGATGGTCGTACACACCAAGACGTCGGCCTTGCGCTCCCAGAAGTCGAGCATCACCTGCTCGAGCTGGTGCTCGGCCATCTGGCCGTGAGCGACGGCCACCCGGGCCTCCGGAACCAGCTGACGCAGCTTGGCCGCTGCCTTGTCGATACTCTGCACCCGGTTGTGGATGTAGAACACCTGCCCCTCACGCAGCAGCTCCCGACGCACGGCCGCGACGATCTGCCCGTCGTCATACCCGCCGACAAAGGTCAGCACGGGATGGCGCTCCTCGGGTGGAGTCGTGATCGTGGACATCTCGCGAATGCCTGTGATCGCCATCTCGAGGGTTCTGGGGATCGGGGTCGCCGACATGCTGAGCACGTCGACGGCCGTCCTCATCTGCTTGAGCGCTTCCTTGTGCTCCACTCCGAAGCGCTGCTCCTCATCGACGATGACAAGCCCCAGGTCCTTGACCTTGACCTCGGGGTTGAACAGACGGTGTGTGCCGATCACGACGTCGACGGTTCCCTCGCGCAGCCCGAGCGAGACGGCCGCCGCCTCCGCGTCGGACTGGAAGCGGCTCAGTGGTCGCACGACAACCGGGAAGCTGGCGAAGCGCTCGGCAAAGGTCTGCTGGTGCTGCTGCACGAGAAGCGTGGTCGGCACGAGCACGGCGACCTGCTTGCCGTCCTGGACGGCCTTGAAAGCCGCGCGTACGGCGATCTCGGTCTTGCCGTACCCCACGTCACCACAGATGAGCCGGTCCATCGGGACCGCCTGCTCCATGTCTCGCTTGACCTCCTCGACGCTGGCCAGCTGGTCCGGCGTCTCGACATAGGGGAATGCGTCCTCGAGCTCGCGCTGCCACGGCGTGTCCGGACCGAAGGCGTGGCCCTTCGTCGCCTGCCGGGCGGCGTAGAGCTTGATGAGCTCAGCGGCGATCTGGCGCACCGCCTTGCGGGCGCGGCCCTTGCGCTTGGCCCAGTCGGAACCACCGAGGCGGTCGAGGGAGGGTTGCTCCCCGCCGACGTAGCGCGTCACCTGGTCGAGGGAGTCCGTTGGCACGAACAGCCGGTCGGCAGGCTGGCCACGTTTCGAGGCGGCGTACTCCACCACGACGTACTCCCGGGTGGCGCCGGCGACCGAGCGCTGGATCATCTCGATGTAGCGCCCGACGCCGTGCTGCTCGTGGACTACGTAGTCGCCGGCACGCAGCTCGAGCGGGTCCACTTGCTTGCGCCGCCTGGACGGCATCCGGCGCGAGTCCTTGGCGGCGGCAGTGGTGCGCTGGCTCGTCAGGTCGTCGCCCGTCAGCACCACTAGACCGATCGAGTCCGCGACGAAGCCGTGCTCGAGGCTGCCCTGGACCACGTGCACCACCCCGGGCTCGGGCGTACCGGCCAGATCCTCGGTGAGCCGCACCGGCACGTCGTGCTCCCTGAGCACCTCGGCGAGCCGTGCTCCCGGGCCATGCCCCTCGGTGACCAGCACCACGCGGCGCCGTTGCCGGACGAAGCTGGAGATGTCGGCGACCGCGGCCTCGGTGTCGCCCCGATAGGCCTCGGCCGGACGAACATCGAGCGCCAGTGTGTCGACCGAGCTCGACACGTCGACGTGGACCGAGACGACGTCACCGGTGTCGGTGCGCAGCGGCGGCCTGATGTCGTCGGCGGCGTCGGGGAACAGACCGAAAGGCGACACAGACCACCAGGACAGACCCTCGGCCAGGGAGTGGGTGCGCACGTCTCCGAGCGTTCGGTAGGCCGCTGCGCCGAGGTCGATCGGCGCCTTGCCCCCACCTGCGGCGGCTGCCCACGACGCCTGCAGGAACTCCTGGCTGGTCGCGACCAGGTCATGGGCCCGGGCCCTCACCCGCTCGGGGTCGCAGACGACCACGACCGACTCCGCGGGCAGCAGGTCAACAAGCAGCTCCATCTCGTCGACCAACGCCGAGGTGAGGGACTCCATGCCCTCGACGGCGTGGCCTTCAGCGAGGCGGTCGAGCATCTCGCGGAGCTCGGGATGCTCGACGCCCAGGGCACGTGCCCGCTCCCGCACCTCGTCGGTGAGCAGCAGCTCACGACACGGCGGAGCCCACAGTCCATTTGAAACCGCTTCCAGCGACCGTTGGTCACCGACCCCAAAGGACCGGATCTCCTCGACGGAGTCGCCCCAGAACTCCACCCGCACCGGATGCTCCTCGGTGGGCGGGAAGACGTCCACGATGCCGCCACGGACGGCGAACTCGCCACGACGCTCGACGAGGTCGACCCGGTGGTAGGCCGCTGCGGCCAACCGGCGTACGACGTCGTCGAGCTCGATCTCGTCCCCGACGTCGAGTGACACCGGCTCAAGGTCGGCAAGACCCTTGACCTGGGGCTGCAGGACCGACCGCACCGGGGCAACCACCACTTTGACCGGGGTCGCGTTGGCGCCGGACTCGCCCGGGTGGACCAGCCGACGGAGCATCGCCAGCCGCCGCCCCACCGTGTCGGACCTCGGCGACAGCCGCTCATGCGGCAGGGTCTCCCAGGCGGGATAGGAGACGACGGCGTCGGGGTCGATGAGGCACTTGACTGCGGCGGTGATCTCGTCGGCCTCGCGTGCCGTGGCGGTCACCATCAGCACCGTCCTGCCGGCACCAGGTTCCTCTGTGGACGCGAGGGCGGCCGCCACGAAGGGCCGCATCGCGGCGGGCGCGGTCAGGTCGAGGCTGGAGGCCATAGGTTGCCGCGCCCGTGCAAGTGCGACCGCAAGAGAGGGTTCGGCCGCCACGACAGCCGTCAAGGGGTGCAGCGACATGCAGCGTCGAGACCTACTGCCCGTGCTCGGCCCAGTACCCGCGAACAAATTGGGTGATGGGGTCGGACAGCTCGGGTCGACATACGAGCAGGTCGGGAAGCAAGACGTCGTCTTGGTTGTAGGCCAGCGCTGCACCGTCGGCGCGGCTGGTGTGGAGGCCTGCTGCACGGGCAACGACGACCGGAGCGGCGGAGTCCCACTCGTACTGGCCGCCGGCGTGCACATAGGCATCGGTGACGTCGCGGACGACGGAGATCACCTTGGCGCCGGCAGAGCCCATCGGCACCAGCTCGGCGTCCAGATGCTCGGCGAGCGCCTCGACGAAGGTAGGCGGGCGGGTGCGGCTGACCGCGATGCGGGGCTTGGCTGCGGTGCTCTTCGGGACGCTCGGGGGTGCGGCCGTGCTGAACGTGGTCGCCATACCGGGCTGCGCCACCGCGCCCGCGACCAGGTCACCGTCCTGCCAGAGGGCCACATGCACAGCCCAGTCGTCCCGCGGCGGCTCGGAGTACTCGCGGGTGCCGTCGAGCGGGTCGACGATCCAGACCCGGTCGCTCTGCAGCCGGCGCTTGTCGTCCCTGCCCTCCTCGCTGAGCACCGCGTCATCGGGGCGGTAGGTCGAGAGCAGCTGCATGAGGATCTCGTGACCGAGCTGGTCGCCGGCGGACTTGAGCTCCTTGCCCTCGAGGCCTCGACCGCGAAGCTGCTGAAGCCGCTCGCCGGCCACTGTGGCGGACCACTCGGCAAGGCGGTGGTCGTCGCTCGCGACGTTGTCGCCAGGCGTGGGAAGGTCCAGAGCAGGCACCCCCGAACTCTGCCACACGGCTGCGTCGCGCGGTTAAACGCACAGGTGGTCGACGGGGATGACGCGCGAGCCGCTCGGTCACGTCAACCAACCCCGTTGCTGCCGCGACCAGCTCGGTGTATCCCTCGCCGGCAATCGGGATGTGGTAGATTGTCACCTCGGTGAGAGAAGCCCGGCCACTTGCCACGACGTCTCGACCTCCGACGTCGCGGAGGCCTCGACCGAACGGCGGTCTGAACGCGAGGTGGAGCGCAGAACCCATCCCTTGCTTCGCAGCGCAGCTACGGCCTTGCACAC
>JBPCRX010000066.1:0-8991 GCA_050996395.1 Nocardioidaceae bacterium | reverse complement strand
CACGGGAGCGTCGAGGCAGTTGTGTCAGCTCCCTCTGCTGTCGGCGCCCCCCTCGATGACGCCTCGGTCGGGAAGTTCAGCGACTATCTGAGCGAGCCCGCCACACGGCCCTCGGCCACCACGACGTTCGACCTTCAGTACCTGCAACGCCGTAGCGTGCAGCCCGAGGTACGGCGATCGAGCGCCGACACGCTCGCCTCGTCCCAGGCGCACGTCTAGACTCCCGGACCGCTGCAACTCGGCTGCGCCGTCATCGCGGTCCTGGCCGGACTCGGCGTGGGACGGGCAGGGAAGTCCCGGATGCAGCTTGTCTGCCTGCTGATGGCGGCGGCGCCCGCGGTGCTGCTCCTCGGCGCCCACGTGGTCGAAGACGGGTCCTGGCGCAGTCAGCTCGTCGCCCTTGCACTGTGGCCGGCAGCGGGCGCTCTTGGGCTGACTGCCCTGTTGAGCGGGGCGCGCGCGAACTCCGCCGATCGGGTGCAGACGGACGAGCATGACGTGGCCGCGCTGGAGACGTTCGCCTCGCGCTACGGCGAGGTGACATTGGCTCCGGTTGCGGTAGTGATCGCTGCGTACGACGAGGCAGCGGGCTTGCCCGATGTGCTCAAAGATCTGCCGTCCACGGTCTGCGGCCTCGATGTCGACGTGGTGGTGGTCGACGACGGGAGCATGGACGCGACGTCAGCCGCGGTCGGCGACAAGGCCTATCTCGTCGCATCGCCGGTGAACCGTGGGCAGGGCGCCGCGCTTCGGCTGGGCTACCGTGTGGCTCGTGTGGGTGGTGCGTCGTACATCGTCACCACTGATGCTGACGGGCAGTACGACCCCGACGACTTCCCTGTGGTCCTCGCACCGATCCTCGACGGACGTGCGGACTTCGTCACCGGCTCACGTCGGCTCGGCCACCAGCAGACGAGAGACCGTTTCCGCCGCGCCGGTGTCCACGTCTTCGCCTGGGTGGTGAGCGCCATGACCGGTCAACGGCATACGGACACGTCCTTCGGCTTGCGCGCGATGAGGGCCGAAGTCACGGCGGCGGTCACGCTGAACCAGCCGCAGTACCAGTCGTCAGAGTTGCTGCTCGGCGCGCACTCGCACGGCTACCGGGTCATCGAGGTTCCTGGCCGGATGTGCGTGCGCTCGGCGGGAACCACGAAGAAGGGCCGGAACCTGGTCTACGGCACCCGCTACGCACGCGTCGTCCTCGGCACGTGGTGGCGCGAAGGATGCCCGAGGCCGGTCAGTGAGCGAGCGTCCGCACTGGCTTTCGCACGAGCGGCGTCCGGTGAGTCGAGCACGGATGGTCGCTGGTGACGGCAGGAGCCACCGCGGCTACTGAGCCGGTCCTCTCACCATCACACCGGCGCCGAAGGCTGCTCGCCGAGCACGGCCCGATCCTGGCCGCCCTCGTCCTCGCCGTCGTGATTCGTGCGGTGGTGCAGGCGGCGTTCTGGCCGGCGTTCATCCACGGTGACAGCCCCGCCTATCTCATGCTCATCGACCAGCTGGAGCCCTTCCCCGACCGACCCGTCGGATACGTATTGTTGCTGCTTTATCCGCTCGCGAGAGTCGCTGACCACGTTGCACTGGTAGCGATCGTGCAGCACGTGCTCGGGCTCGCCACCGCCGTGGTCCTCTACGCGCTCGTCAGGCGCTGGGGCGTCGGCCGCTGGCTGGCGGTCGTGGCCACGCTGCCGGTGCTTTTCGACTACCTCCAGCTCAACTTGGAGCACTCGGTGCTCAGTGACGTGTTGTTCGAGCTCATGGTGGTCGGCGGTATCGCCGTACTGAGCTGGCGGCGACGGCTGAGCTTCCCCTATGCGCTGGTGGGCGGTCTGATCCTCGGCGCGTCGGTCATCGTCCGGCTGGTCGGCGAGCCGCTGATCCTCGCCGGGATCGTGTTCTGCCTGTTGATCGGCACCGGATGGCGAGAGCGGCTGCTGACCACCGTTGCGGTCACGATCGGCTTCTTGATCCCGTTAGGTGCCTACTCCAGCTGGTATCACCATGAGCACGGCATCTACGCGCTCTCGCAGTTCAGCGGCAAGTCGCTCTATCTTCGCTCGACGTCGTTCGTCGACTGCTCGAAGATCTCGGTCCCCGACTACCAGCGGGTGCTGTGTCCCCCGGAGCCGGTCGGGGAGCGGCGTGACCCCACCGACTACGTCTTCCATGACACTGACACGATCCCGGAGCTTCACCCACCCCCCGGCACGACTGTCGACCAGGCGTTGCGGCAGTTCGCGTTCGCGGCGATCCGTGCCCAGCCACTCGACTACGCGCACATCGTCGTCCGCGACTTCTTCCTGAACTTCAAGCCGACTCGCGTCGACGACTACGAGTACGACACGGCTCACAAGTGGGGCTTCGACGACTACGTGGACCTGGAGCCGACGAGCTGGACAGGTCCCGCGTTCGAGGCCCATGGCGGCGAGCAGCAACAGACCACTCAGCCCTTCGCCGACGCGTTGGTGCGTTACCAGAAGTACAGCTACCTGCCTGGCCCGCTGCTGCTTGTGTGCCTGTTGCTCGGGCTCGTCGGCGCCGTTGGGGTCGGCCGGGCTCGTACGTCGGGACTGCGGTCCGTGACGTTCCTGCTCCTGGCGACAGGAACCGGACTGATTCTGGTACCGGATGTGACCGCAGAGTTCGTATGGCGGTACCAGCTTCCGGCTATCGCCCTCCTGCCGGCCGCCGCCGTCCTCGCGTTCACCGGGCTGCGAGGACTTCCGGCCAGGGACGCTGCAGGGCCCTCGACCGCCGGCGAGCTCGACGATCCTGACAACGATCAGGTCGATGCCGCGAGGGTGGCGACGGCAAGCACCGACTGACCGAACGGCGGTGTGAGTCGTGCCTCCAGAGCCCGTGTCACGGGAACAACGGCACGGTCGTAGATCCGCACCAACCGTGGGTTGGGGCTCCCGACGCCGCCGCGCCTCACCGCGAGCCACCAGGCGACCGCCCCCAGCATGTTGACCGGGCGCGCCTGCTCGCACCTCAGCCCGGCCCTGGCGATCGCGTCGCGCAAGGTGTCGGGGGTGTAGCGCCGGACGTGGCCGACTCGCCGGTCGAAGTCGCCGTACAGCTGCATGTAGCCCGGGACCCATAGAACGAGATTGCCCCCGGGCCGGACCAGTGTCGCGAGCGACCTCAGCGCGCCGGCGTCGTCCTCGATGTGCTCCAGCACGTTGATGGCGACGACAGTCGAGACCGGTGGGCCGGCCGTGAGCGGCGCCGACCCCAGGTCGAGCTGACGAGCCTCGGCCTCAGGGTGTCCCTCGAAGCGTTGCGCCATGTGCCTGACGCATGCCGGATCGACATCGGTGACGACCAGCCGCGTGAGGCCGTCGAACTGGCTGGCGAAGTCACCGAGGCCGGCTCCGACCTCGAGGACGGACTCTCCGCAGTGCCGAGAGATCAGCTCGAACTGGTACGCCCGATACCTGCGCTGGTCATCTCCGGAGGAGTCCTCGAGCGCACGGCCGGTCGCCTGGGTGAAGGCTCCGACGCCGACCTTCTCGCTCACAGCGCCCTCCCGGCAGTCACCGAGTCGAGGCCATCTGCGTCGACGTCCGACGAGAGCGGCCCGAAGAGCCGGTCCAGGAGGAGAAACCTGGCGAAGAAGATCACGACATAGGCCAACAGGAAGACGCCACTCAACACGACGGCCTTCGCCGTGTGCGACATCGCGACGTGGGCGAGCGCTGCTTCGGTTGCCGAGGTCGCGCCGATGGCCAGGAGCAAGGTGGCCAGCACGATGGCGGCGTACGGGAGAAGCTCTCGCCGGACGCTCGGCCATCCATGTCGACCCCACGTCCAGCTGCGGTTCAGCCAAAAGTTGGGGATCGCTCCGGCAAGCCATCCCAGCACCGAGGCCACGGTGGTCGTCGCACCGAGGGAGCCGTAGACGACGAAGAACGTCAGCTCACTGCAGGCGGTCGCCACGGCCGAACCAACGCCGTACCTCAATAACTTGTCGACGAGTCCTCGTCGAGGGCTGCGTACCTCGCTCTTCACGATCGGCGTCGGCTGAGCGTGCACGCCGCCGATCCTACGGCGTCGGCGGCTCGAGCAGGACGAGCGCGATCTCACGATCCGTCTTGGCCTGGTAGCCGGCATAGTTCTTGTGGTCGGCGGTCACCCTGGGCCACAGCTGACCTCTCTCCTCGGAAGTCGCCACCCGCGCCCGCATCGGCTGCGAAGGACCACCCCGCAGCCGCACCGAGACATCGGGGTTTTCGCGCAGGTTGAGGAACCACGCCGGCGGTACGTCGTCGCCACCTCGAGACGCCACCACGACGAGGGTTGAGCCTTCCTGCAGCGGTGAGGTGAGCATCACGGCGCGAGCTCGGCCGGTCTTGCGGCCCTTGGTCGTCAGCTCGAGCACCGGCATCTTCTGCGCGCTCCAGCCCAGCCGCCCGCGGCTTACCTTGAGGACGCTGTGATGGACCGCGTTCATTGCTTTGAAGAACCCGTCGCTCGGCACGGGCAGAACCTATCGTCCTGTGTGCGGTCCTGGCTCAGGGATATCCCAACACTGCCCTGGTGAAATCCAAGCTCCGGCTTCAGGAGCTGCCCGGTCCCGTTAGGGCTGGAACAGTTTCCAGTGCCCCTCGGAGACGACCTTGGCGGCGCCGTCAACCACCCTGATGGCGGTCTCATCGTCGATCGCGTACGTCGGTGCAGGAATCCTTGCCGCCCACCTCTCTGCATTGGTCAAGGAAGCGTCGGGATGGTCCGCGTGCTCCAGGTGCGGGATCACCGCGAAGTCAACGAGTCCCGCTCCCTGTCCCGTGACCAGGATTCTGTCGACGTCACCCTGGGACGTGGCGAAGACGATGTCCTCCGACTTCAGCGGTCCATCGTTCCCGCGGGGCGGTTCGTCGTAGGTCTCGACGAAGGTGGAGGTAGCAGCGATGCTCCCGGCGCTCACCCCCACGTAGACCGCCTCGGAGCGCAGCGTCGGCAGGAGACCGGTCAAACCGGAGCGCCGCATCCAGCTGGCGAGAAACAGGGGGTCGCCGCCCCATACCAGCAGTGCGTCGGCGTCGCGGACCGTTGGCACCCAAGCAGCCTCCTCGATGCTCGGCAGCGCCGTAAGCTCCAGGACCCCCACCGATTTCCAACCCAATTCACACAACGGCGATGGACCCTTGCCGCAGATCGCCCGCCACGCCATGCCGGGCCCGCCGGGGAAGGGGTAGACGGCGGTGGGGATAAAGAGGGCGTTGGACTCGGCGATCGGTTTGCCCAGCAGGTCAACCAGCGCGTCGTGGATGCTGCTGTTCTTGATCCCGGCCGATGTGAGGAGAGCTCTCATGTTCCTACCTTCCTGAGTTGCAATCTCGTGATGCCTGAATTGCCTACTGCGTGGCACTCACAGCGCCCCGAACACTCCGGCGCGACACGTCGAGCGGTCAGCCGTCGACCAGCAGCCCTCTCATCGGGCCCTCTAACCGGTCCATGCGCTTGGACAGGTTGGGCAGCTCAGCCAGCCGGTGGGTCGGCGGCATACCCGCCTTCGCCCTGCGGGCCTGCTCCTCAGCGATCGGACGCCACACCTGGTCGATGACATCGCAGGGGTCGCCGTCCACCTCTTCGACAGGGCGCTCCGTGTGCTCAGACCACAGGCGCAGACGCGTCTCGCGGGCCAGCGTCGGATCGCACATCACGACGTTCACCTCGGTGTCGTTGAGGAGCGAGTGCTCGTTGAGATTGGCCGACCCGATGGTGAGCCACCGGTCGTCGACGATGCCCACCTTGGCGTGCACATAGACCGGAGGCGCGTCATCACCCGGTATGCCGATGATTGTGGTCGCCAGCAGCCTGGTCCCCTCCTCGTCGGCATCGATGAGCCGGCCAAGCTGGCCGCGAGTGGTGTCGCGGCCGTTGCTCGGCTTCGCAGGCAGCAGCAGAACGACCCGGAAGTTGTCACTGGGGGGATGCTGGAGCTTGTCGGCGAGCAGGTCGACGATCTCCGGCGACCACAGGAACTGGTTCTCCAGGTAGATGAACCGCTCAGCGGACCGGAGCGCCCGCACATAGGACTCCAGCACGGAGAAGTCTCCACGCGGCGCGAAGTCATAGGTGTGCTCGGGGACTGTGCGCACGACCTGCACCTCCACGTCACCCTCGGCTGCAGGTATGACGGGCTCTGGTAACGCCTCCCCCGCCACCTCGTTCCACCGCTGGATGAAGTGCCGACCGACGTCGGCGGCGGCAGGCCCGCGCAGTCTGACCGCAGCGTCGTGCCAACGCAGCGCCTCGCGGGGTTCGTGAATGCCGTCGTCATACCGGTCGCCTTGAAGCGACGTGGCGTCCAGGCCACCTACAAACGCGAGTGACCCGTCGATGACGACGATCTTCTCGTGGTGGCAGTGCAGTGTTCGCTCGCGAAGGTCGAGCTCGCACTGCACGCCGCTGTTCCGCTCGAACTCGTCCCGAGCAGCCCGCACCGTCCGCCGCGTCGGCTGGAACGCCGGGAGCGGAGGCCCGGCCCACAGCAGCAGCCGTACCGGTACGCGCTCAGCGGTCTCGGCGAGCAGGTCGCGCAGGGGTTGGGCATCCGCTCCTCGCGACAGCTCGAAGTCGGGGCTGGCGTGCCAGAACCCGAGGTGCACCGACACCTCGGCAGCTTTGATCGCGTCCTCGATGGCCGGCAACGCTTCGGCGCCGTCGATGAGCACTTCGACCCGGTTGCCACCACGCACCGGCACCATCGAGGACCACAGTCGCTCACTGGGAGCAGGGGCGAGCGCGCCCAGCCATCCCACTCGGTGCAGTCTCCGCCGGTGCTGAGCGCGAAGTACCACCTCGAGGCCGTCACCTACCCGGTCGTCGAGCTGGTCGAACCATCCCTTGTCCACTGGCGAGGAGCCGCGTCAGTTCCGGACGAACAGGTCCCACATCGGCACCACTCCGCCCGCCTTGTCCCCGGCGTGTCCCAGGTGCCCGAGGTTCCAGTTGTCCTCGATCGTGGTCAGCAGTGAGTAGTGGTTGTACGGGGTCGAGTCGACCATGTGCCGAGGTCCGTCGGCGGTGACGACGATCGCGGGAATGAGCCCGCCACCATAGGTGCCGCCCGGCCAGTTGGGGCTGACACGGGGGTCGTGGGCGGATACGAACGGGGAGTCGCAGCAGCCCTCAGCTGTCTCCCAACCACCGGTTTCCTCGTTGCCAGTGTAGTCGTTCTCGTCGGTGACGATCACGATGGCCGAGTGCTGCGTCCAGGCGCTCGACTGCCGAATCGTGCTGACCGCCTGACGGGTCCAGTCGTCCGCCTTCTGCTTCAAGGACGCGTCCTCCGGGTCGTCCTTGAGGGTGCCGTACGGGCACGGGGTCTCCGGGTGTCCGGGGACGTCGGTGTAGACCCCACCGTGCATGTCGTTGCACTGGTTCGGCGAGATCCATACGAAGCGCGGCGCGTGGTCACCGTTGAGGTCGGCTCCCAACGCGCTGTAGCCCTTGACATGAGCCATCCGGATCGGGTTGTTCTTGATGTCGTCGAACAGCACGAAAGGGTTGTGCTTCTTGGCGTACAGCTTGACCTCTGTGCCGTCCACCGTCGGCCCGAAGCGGGCCAGCTTGTCGGCCGGAAGTGTCTCCATGTAGGCACCCCAACGGATGTGGTGTGCCACCAGCTGGTCGATCAGATTGCGCCGATCGAGGTTGACGACGTTCTCGTCCTCGTCGTCCTGGATGCCGAAGGTGTCACCGGCGATCGCCGCGATGTAGTTGGGCATCGAGGGATGCGTCACGCCGTAGTAGCGGCTCGCCATGGAGAACTTGTAGGCCAGATGGGTCAGGAACGGCGCGTTTGCATCACCGATCACGCTCGATTTCGAGTGGTTCTCCAACATGATGACGAAGATGTGATCCAACCGAGCGGTCGCCCGGTGGTGGACGCTTGCCGAGGCGACCTGCGACTGCCGCCCCTCATTCGTCGCAGGCGACCCTGCGTCGGCTCCCAGGCTCGCGCCGAGCAGGGCGGTTGCCACTGCGGCCGTGACGGCCAGGGCTGGTGTCCGAAGGCTCATGGTTGCTCCCTTGAGGTGCAGACGGGTCGGGCTCGACCCGCTTCGTGGTCGACGCTAGACCCGATGGCGACGCGTGTCGACAGCGAGGGCGACCGCCTCCGGGGATCGACCCCAGTCACGACCTGCACCGTCGCCGCGGCGGACGAGCGCAGCGTGAACCGCGACGCGCTGAGCCGGTTGGCCGAGGGTCACCGCCGCGAGGAGCGGACTGAGCCCTAGCCCGACCTGTCGGAGTCCGACTCGATGACCACGAGCCGGTAGCTCTCGTCGAGGCGGACGTCGACGGTGACCCCGTCGGGGCGCGTCACCTCGACCTCCCATGTCGCGCCGTTCTCGCCGTCACGCTCCACGGAGTTCGCCGTCCCCCCGTCAGTCAGGTGGAGTGCTGCGGTCGTGGCCAGCTCCGCCTGGCGGCTGCTCACTCGTCCGCCGTCGTCGCCCGAACCGTGCGCGAGCGCCGTACCTCCTATGCCGAGCGTCGCGAGGCACGCGACTCCAGCGATGGCTGCTGCAATAGAACTCATGACCTCATCCTTTCAGTCAGCTGCTTGTGATGGCTTTGATGTCGGAACTGCAAGCTCGACGCACGTCACGGCGTCACGACGTCACGGCCTGCTCATGCGGACCAGCTCGGTCAAAGGTCCGTTCGGCCAGCCGACCGGACGTGGCCCGCACCACGTCGGGGACCACGGTGGCGGTGATGCCCTGGATGTCACGGGTGCGCTTGAGCACCGTGACGACTGTCCGCTCGTGCCCTTCGGAGCCGAAACCGCGAAACACCCAACGCGTACCCGGCCTCCACGGCACGTAGTGGTTGGTCACGTGCCGCACGAAGTGGCTGGCCGTGGGCAGAGGCGTGATCGGTGGCCCCAGTGCGGTGGCGAGCCCGAAGCGCCTGTGGAAGCGGCGGCAGGCTCGACGCCGCGGCGGGTACGGACATGAATGTGCTGTGTTT
>JBPCRX010000062.1:0-11289 GCA_050996395.1 Nocardioidaceae bacterium | reverse complement strand
GCCTAGATGCTCGACCCCTGGAACTGGTCCCGGGTGGACCGGCCAGGACAAGCCGTGGCCCCCCAGTGGGACCGTCAACGAGCAAGAACTGGTCGGCCACCATGCCGCGTGGTTGCATGAGCCATGCATGTGAATGTATGCTTGTTGCATGCATCCAGATTCTTCAAGGCTTGGGAGCGGCGGAGAGTGGCCGGCGCAGGAGCCCCAGTCCCCCGCCGAGGCCGTCATCGGGCTGCTGATGCAGGCGGGCAGACGACTTCGGACGCGGCACCCCGAGGATCTGATGGACCCATCCTGCTTCCCCCTGGTCAAGCAGCTGATGGGCACCGACGCCATGCGGCTGTCGGACCTCGCGAGCAGAGTGGAGCTTGACGCCTCGACGGTCAGCCGTCAGATCAAGCAGCTGGAGGACAAAGGGATCGTCGAACGGACACCGGATCCCGCTGACGGTCGCGCGTCGCTGGTGCAGCTCAGTTCCTCGGGCCACACCGCCATGCAAGCGGCGATGCGCCGCCGGTTCGAGCGTATCCAAGCCGCTCTCGAGCCGTGGTCCGATGAGGAACGCCTGCAGCTTCAGACCTTGCTCACCCGCTTGACCTCAGACCTCCGTGCAGCCAACGACCGAGCCACCGCCACACCGACAGACGACACTGGGAGAACCCCATGACCGAGACGCAGACGCCTGACCATCAGGGCTACCTCAGCCACCGCCAGATCCTGGTGGTCATGGCGGGACTCATGGCGGGCATGTTCCTCGCCGCCCTTGACCAGTCCATCGTCGGTACGGCGCTGCCGCGCATCACCAGCGAGCTGGGCGGCCTCGACAAGCTGTCCTGGGTGGTCACGGCATATCTGCTCACCCAGACCGCGTCGACGCCGCTCTGGGGCAAAATCTCCGACCTCTATGGCCGCAAGCTGATCTTCCAGGCCGCCATCATCACCTTCCTGGTCGGCTCGCTGATGGCCGGTGCCGCGCAGGGGATCGGCGAGCTGATCGCCTTCCGCGCCGTGCAGGGTCTCGGGGGTGGAGGTCTGTTCGCACTCGCCTTGGCGACGATGGGTGACGTCGTGCCGCCGCGCGAGCGAGGCCGCTACGGCGGTTACTTCGGCGCGGTGTTCGGCACCTCGAGCGTGCTGGGGCCGGTGCTGGGCGGGTTCTTCGCCGACGGACCGGGTTGGCGCTGGATCTTCTTCATCAACCTGCCGATCGGGATCGTCGCACTCTTCGTCACCTCCAACGCGTTGAAGATCCCGCACACGCGTCGTGAGCACACCATCGACTACCTGGGTGCGGCGACCATCGTGGCGTCCGTCAGCTCGTTGCTGCTGTTCACCACCTGGGCCGGTCCCGACTACGGGTGGACCTCGGCGCTCTCCATGACACTGGTCGCAGCCGGGATCGCCCTGGCTGCCCTCTTCGTGCTCATCGAGTCCAGGGCAGTCGAGCCGATCATCCCGTTGGAGCTGTTCAAGATCCGCAACTTCTCCACCGCCAACTTCTACAGCTTCATCCTCGGCTTCGCGATGTTCGGCGCCATCGTCTTCCTGCCTGTCTACTTCCAGGTGGTGCAAGGGATGAGCCCGACGAAGTCGGGTCTGTCGTTCCTGCCCATGGTTGTCGGCATCTTCTCGACTTCGATCAGCTCGGGCATCGCGATGAGCCGCACCGGTCGATACAAGATCTTCCCGATCGTCGGGTCTGTCACGGTGATGGCAGCTTTGCTGCTGCTGTCACGCATCGGCGTGGACACTCCGTACTGGCAGGCCGCCATCGCGATCTACCTCTTCGGAGCCGGACTCGGCTTCAGCATGCAGATCATCGTGACGATCGTGCAGAACTCGGTCGACCGGCGCCACATGGGCACCGGTACCAGCTCGGTCGCGTTCTTCCGCTCCATGGGCGGCACGTTCGGGGCTGCGGTCTTCGGAGCGATCCTGTCCAGCCGGCTGGCCGTCCACCTGGCTGACCGCGCCGGACCGGCTGCCGCAGGCGCGCCGGGCAACGTCGACGTGAACAACGTCGAGGCGATCAAGCGGCTGCCCGAGCCCATCCACGGCATCGTGCTCAACGCTTTCGCCAACTCCCTGGACGACGTGTTCCTCTGGGTGGTGCCGGCTCTTAGCATCGCCCTGGTCGTGTCGCTCTTCATCAAGGAGGTGCCGCTACAGGCGCGCACCGCCGCCCCTGAAGAGGGAAGCGACGGCGAGTCCGACCACGGCAAGGAGGAGATCGCGCTGGCCCACTAGGGCCGGTTCCTCAGCTCTGGGTTCATCATCTTTGCGAGCTCGGGGCCATGAGCCGCGACAGCAACGTGTAGGCCGCAGCCGGGTACTCCGCAACGAGCAGCCCTGCTGCGGCCAGCACGTAGTCGGAGTCGACGACGGCCCGAGGGTTCCGAGGCACGAGCCACCCACCCTCCACGTGGTCACCGGTGGCAGCACCCAGCACAGCGCGAGCGTCGTTCTCGAGATTGTGACGGAGTACGCCGCCCGAGCCCACGAGCAGGTCGACCTCGCGCAGGTCCTTGCCGCTGCGTTCGACCAGACGGCCGTCGGGGCTGAACACCACCCGCTGGCGACCCGCGTGACGACGCAACGCCAACGTGGCCGCTATGGCGGCGATCTCGAGGTCCGCCGCTACCTCGTCCCTGCCTGCCGGAACCGTGCTGGGGTCCGCACGTCGCGCCTCGGCGGAATACCGAAGAGAGTCACTGACCGGTACACCCGCCGCCTCGGCCGCTTCGAAGGTGGCCAAGGCGCTCCACCGCATGCCGAGGTCGCCCTCGACCGTGCGGCTCACCGGGACGGCGCCGACCACTTCCCGGGCGAGGCCCGTCTCCTCAGGGTCGACCTCGACCACGGAGTGCACATCGGTCGTCGCGCCGCCTATGTCGAGCACCACGACGTCGCCTGCACCTGGGTTGGCCGGTCCGAGGCCGTGTGCCAGCAGCTCGACCGCGGTCAGGACCACGTCGGGCGTCGCCCCCTGGACCATCGCGGTGAAGTCCGTGCGAGCGGACAGGTGCTTGCCGCCGATGACATGAGTGAGGAACACCTCACGGATCGCCGCCCGGGCCGAGTCAGGGCTCAGCACACCGATCTGCGGTACGACGTTGGCGGCCAGCACGAAGGGCACGCCGGCGGCACCCAGAAGTGTTGCGACCTCGTCGGCAGCGGCGCAGTTGCCGGCGACCACCACCGGCGTCGCCCAGGCAGCTCGCGCCAGCGCCGCCGTGTTCGCGAGCAGCACCTCGGCGTTGCCACCGTCGGTGCCGCCCACCAGAAGCACCACGTCGGGCTCACTTCCTCGCAGCGCCGCCACGTCGACGTCGCCCGATGACACCAGCACGACCCGGCCCCCACTGGACAAGGCCACCCGGCGGCCGGCCTCTGCTGTGACCAGCTCCTCGTTGCCCACCACAGCGATGCGCAGGCCCCCTCCGGCCGACGAGCACGCCAGCACCGGCACGTCGGCATTCCCTGTGAGCGGCCCCAGCTCCGCGCGCAGCGCGTCCCACCCGTCGAGCACGTCGGTGGTGATCGTGGTGGGGTGGCTTGCGGTCGCCATCAACTCACCGGTGGCCACGTCGACCAGCGCGGCCTTGGTGAACGTCGACCCGAAGTCGAGGCAGTAGACCAGCGCGCTCGGTCCCGACACAGTGGAGGAGCTCTCAGGCCGCGGCGAGCGCCTGGGCCAGGTCGGCGATCAAGTCGTCGGAGGACTCGATGCCGACCGAGAGCCGCACGAGGTCGGCCGGAACGGCCAGCGGCGAGGCGGCGACCGACGCGTGCGTCATCGTGGCTGGAAGCTCGATGAGCGACTCGACGCCCCCGAGAGACTCAGCAAGGGTGAAGAGCCGCGCCTCGTTACACACTGCCAGTGCCGCGCTCTGCCCACCTCGCACGCGGAACGACACCATGCCGCCGAAACGTCGCATCTGCTTGGCGGCCGTCTCGTGACCGGGATGGCCGGCGATCCCCGGATAGAGCACCTCCGACACCGACCGGTGCCGGCTCAAGAAGGCGACGACGCGTTCGGCGTTGTCGCAGTGCCGGTCCATGCGCACCGCCAGCGTCTTGAGCCCACGCAGCACCAGGAAAGCGTCAAAGGGCCCGGCCGTTGCGCCGGTCGAGTTCTGGAAGACGGCCAGCCGCTGCCCGAGCTCGGCTTCGGCCGTGACCAATGCGCCGCCGACGACGTCGCTGTGGCCACCGGCGTACTTGGTGGTGGAGTGGACGACAACGTCGGCGCCCAGTGCGATGGGCTGCTGCAGATAGGGGGTTGCGAACGTGTTGTCCACCACCAGCAGGGCACCGGCCTCATGGGCGACCGACGCCAGCGCCTCGATGTCGGCGACTCCCAGCAGAGGGTTGCTCGGCGTCTCGATCCAGACCAGCTTGGTGCGACCCGGCTGTACGGCGGCGCCGATCGCCGCGGTGTCGTGGACGGCGGCGGGGGTGTGGTCGAGACCCCACGGCTCGAAGACGGTCTTGAACAGCCGGTAGGTACCGCCGTAGGCGTCATCGGGTATGACGACGTGGTCGCCAGGCCCACAGGTCGCCCTGATCAACGCGTCCTCCGCCGCCATGCCCGAGGCGAACGCCACACCACGAGCCCCCTGCTCCAGCGCAGCCAGACAGTCCTCGAGTGCGCGGCGGGTCGGGTTGCCCGTGCGCGAGTACTCGTAGCCACCACGCAAACCGCCGACGCCGTCCTGCTTGTAGGTGCTGGTTGCGAATATCGGGGTCATCACCGCGCCGGTTGCCTCGTCGGCGCTCTGACCGCCGTGGATCGCCAGGGTCTCGAAGTCGTATCCCGCCCGCTCAGCCATGTGATCAGACTAGATGTCTCGTCGACGGAGGTTCGGCGACGCCGGAGCTCACTCGGCCCACGGTCCCTCGGGCGCAAGCCGCGCCAGAACCACCGCCACGTCGGGTTCGACGGCGTCACCCCGCCAGCGACCAGACGCCAGGTCCGACCAGGCCACCCACTCCTGCCCGAGGTACGACGTCTGCTCCCCCACCGTCAAGGCGGTAGCCACCTCCGGCGCCCCACCGGCATACCGGCCGACGAAGAACACCTCGTCTCCCACGAACCGGGCATCCCCCCAGAGCTGGTCGCGGGGCACGGCGGTCGGCTCTCCGACCAGGTTCGGCGACGCCAGACCGGTCTCCTCGCGCCACTCGCGCAGCACCGCGTCTCGCGCAGTCTCACCGGCCTCGATGCCGCCACCGGGAGGTTCCCACAGCTGTTGACCGCTCAGCGGATGGTGCCAATGCATCATCAACAGGCGATCGTGCTCGTCGAGGCAGAGCACGCGCGCCGCTCGGCGGCCCAGCACGAGGCGCGGAGTGGGCAGCTCCCGAAGATAGTGCAGGATCGGGGCGCCGGCATCGTCCAGCTTCTCTCGGCCGGACCGGACGAAGGCCTCCCGCTCGTAGAGGCGCTGAGCGCCCCGGTTGGACGCATGAGTCCAGAGCTGGATGCGGGCGTACCCCTTCTCGACCGCATTCAGCATCGCCGCGCGGACCACGGTTCCGCCGAGACCCTTGCCCCAGTGCTCTGGGTGGGTCGCAACGGCGGAGAGGTGGGCCAGCCCCGGCAGATGTCGCGGGCTGCGGCCGTCATCGGCCCTGCCTGCCATGCCGAGCGCCGCTGCCACCAGCTCGTCATCCTCGAAGGCTCCGACCGAGAACGTTTCTGGTCGGGAAGGGGCCGGAAGCATCATCCGAAGGCCCTCGATACCCAGCTCTTGGTGGCGACGGTCGTTGGCCAGGTGCCACAGCCGGGTGAACGCCTCGTCATGGTCTGCGACCAGCCGCCGGATCTCGGGCATCACGCGGCAACGGTAGCGGCAGCCCGGCGCGCGGCTGAGCCAGCGGTGATGCGGGCTCCGGCTCGTGCTTGTTCCCCGCGTCGTTGCACATGGAATGGCGCCGAGCACCTCGGCGTTGCCAGGAGTGTCCGTCTCCGCTCGAGCGAATGACCACCACCGAAGCGAGGCTCACCACAATGTTTGGCCGCAACAAGACCGAGCTGCCCACGTCCGACAAGGCGCTGCCAGGCCGCGAGACGCGTCCCTTCGTCGTGCCCGAGCGTCATACCGTCCTCGGCACACCGCTCGAGGGCGACGTACCCGAAGGCTACGAGGTGGCCGTCGTCGGGCTTGGCTGCTTCTGGGCCGAGGAGAAGACGTTCTGGCAGCTGCCGGGCGTCTGGTCGACGTCGGTCGGGGATGCCGGAGGCGCGACACCGCATCCGACGTACGAGGAAGTGTGCAGCGGCCGCACTGGCCATGCCGAGGTCGTGCGAATCGTCTTCGACCCTTCGGTGCTGTCCTACGACGACCTGCTGAAGACCTTTTGGCAGTCCCACGACCCGACGCAGGGCATGCGGCAGGGCAACGACATCGGCACCCAGTACCGCTCTGTCGTCTTGACGACCACTGACGAGCAGCAGACTCAGGCTGAGGCGTCGCGCGATGTCTACCAGCGGGCGCTCACAGCGCGTGGCTACGGCGAGATCAAGACCTCGATCCTGCCGCTCGAAAGCTATTACTACGCGGAGCAGTACCACCAGCAGTATCTCGACAAGAACCCTTTCGGCTACTGCCCCCTGCACGCTACCGGCGTGAAGTACGCCGACGCCTGAGCCCCGACGCTCTGATCTAACAAGGGTCAGAACGTCCGCAATGACGTCTACGGTGGTGCCATGACCGACGGCGATCACCCGTGGGAACCGCCTCTCGCCGGCACCGAGGCCGAGCACCTCGTCGGTGCGCTCGACCGCCTGCGCGCGACCTTCCGCTGAAAAGCCGGCGACCTCGACGCGGCCGGGCTGCAGACCCGCATCGGCGCGTCCTCCCTGACCCTCGGCGGCCTGCTCAAGCATCTCGCTGCTCAGGAGGACTACGCATCCGCCACCAAGCTGAGCGGGAAGCCGTTGGGCACACCGTGGGACGTCAACGGCTGGGACGGTGACAACGACTGGGAGTTCAACTCCGCTGCCGACGACACCCCTGAGGAGCTCTACGCACTCTGGGACGGCGCCGTCGAACGGTCCCGCGCAAAGCTCGACGCGGCCTTGGCCGACGGCGGACTCGACCAGCTCGTCCACGTCTCCGACCGCGAGGGTCACCATCCAAGCCTTCGCCGGCTCGTCTGCGACCTGATCGAGGAGTACGGCCGGCACACCGGTCAGGCTGACATGCTCCGCGAGGCTGTGGATGGTCTCACCGGTGAGGACCCTCCGGCCGGCTGGCAGGCCTAGCGCGACTCGACGGCGAGGCGAGCACCCAGCACAGCGAACGACACGGCGAATGCCTTACGCACGCGCTCGACAACTCGAGGGCGGCCCAGGACCCGTTGCCTGAGGTAGGAGGCGCCGACGCCGTACACCGCGAACACGACGAATGTCATCAGCATAAAGACGCTGCTCAGAGCCAGCATTCGCCAGAGTGCATTCGCTGAGGTCGAGGGAACGAACTGAGGAAGGAACGCGAAGAAGAAGACGGTCAGCTTGGGATTCAGCAGGTTCAGCGTGATTCCCGAGAAGAGCACGAAACGCCGTGAGGCTTGTCCCGGCTTGCTGTCGACCGCGAACACTCCTTCATCTCGCCAAGTGCTCCACGCCATCCAGAGCAGATAGACGACACCGAGGTACTTGATCACCTCGAATGCAACTCCACTGGCATGCAGAACCGCGGCCAGGCCGGTGATGGCCGCGAGCAGTTGAGGCAGGGTCCCCAATGTGCAGGCGAAGGCCGCGAGCACGGACGCACGTGCACCCCGGGTCAGGCCGGCCGCAATCGTGAACAGGGCACCGGTTCCCGGCGTTGCCACGATCACGAAGGCGGTGAGAAAAAACGTCGGCGTCACGTCTCGATGGTGCCAGACCCATCAGTCCGAGAACTGCCCCACCGTTGCACGGACTCCTCCGCCGGATACCCGCCTCGTCGGGTCGAGGCGGGTATTGGATGCAGGCAGCAGGCTGCTAATCCGCTGGTGGTCGTCTCCCCTGATCGCCGATGATGGCGCCATGAACGCATCCAGCCAGCGGGCAGACATGTTCCTCGACGCCGCCGACGACCCCCGGGAAAGGAACACCGTCAGCCTGGGCGACGAACACGCCACTCTCGTGGAGTACCTGCGTTGTCAGCGCCTGACGCTCGAGCTCAAGTGCGTGGGCCTCGACGCCGACGATCTGGCCCGACGCTCCGTGGAGCCGTCGACGATGTCGCTGCTGGTCCTGGTGCGCCACATGGCGGAGGTTGAGCGCGGCTGGTTCCGGCGCCGGATGGCCGGGCTCGACGCGCCCGCGCTCTATCGCAGCGACACCGAGCGAGACGGCGACTGGGACGGCGCGAGCGCTGACCCGGACGTGGTAGCCGAGGCGTGGATGGCGTGGCGCGCCGAGTGCGCATTCACCGACACGTTCGTGGCCGACGCCCCCGACCTCGACGTCACTGGAAGCGATCCTCGGCTCGGCACGTTCTCGCTACGTGAGGTGCTGGTGCACATGGTGGAGGAGTACGCCCGGCACAACGGCCACGCCGACCTGCTCCGCGAGCGCATCGACGGCCGGGTGGGCGAGTAGGCGCCGGCGCCACGGTGTTGGAAGCCGCTAAGCGTCGCTGGAGCCGGCCCACAGGTTGACGCCGGAGTCCACGGCCAGCTCGTCGATGCGTTTCAGCTCGCCGTCGGTGAAGCCGAGCTTGTCGAGCGCGGCAACATTCTCCTCGAGCTGGTGCACACTGCTCGCCCCGATGACCAACGACGTCATCCGCTCGTCGCGGAGCGCCCAGGCGAGCGCCATCTGCGCCAGTGACTGCCCGCGCACCGAGGCGACCTCGTTGAGCTGAGAGACCCGTTCGAGATTTTCGTCGCTCAACATCTCCTTGGTCAAAGTTCCCGAGGACAAGGTCGCGCGCGATCCCTCGGGGATGCCTTCGAGGTACTTCGTGGTCAACATCCCCTGGGCCAGCACAGTGAACGCGATGCAACCCACTCCCTCCTCGCCGAGGACATCCAGCAGGTCGGGCTCGATCCACCTGTTCAGCATCGAGTACGACGGCTGGTGGATCAGCAGCGGCGTGCCCATCTCACGCAGGATTGAGGCCGCCTCTCGCGTGCGCGGCGCGCCATACGACGAGATGCCGACATACAGCGCCTTGCCCTGCCGAACGGCGGCGTCGAGCGCCCCCATGGTCTCCTCGAGCGGCGTGTCGGGGTCGAAGCGATGGCTGTAGAAGATGTCGACATGGTCGAGCCTCATCCGGCGCAGAGAGTCGTCCAAGCTCGCCAACATGTACTTGCGTGACCCCAGGTCGCCATAGGGTCCTGGCCACATGTCCCAGCCGGCCTTGGTGGAGATGACCAGCTCGTTGCGGTAGGGCTTGAGGTCCTGGGCGTAGATGTGACCGAAGTTCTCCTCCGTCGCCCCATAGGGCGGGCCGTAGTTGTTCGCCAGGTCGAAGTGCGTGATGCCGAGGTCGAACGCCCGGTGGATGATCGCGCGCTGCGTCTCCAGCGCCACATCGTCGCCAAAGTTCTGCCACAGGCCCAAGGAGAGCAGCGGCAGCTTGAGCCCGCTGCGTCCACAACGGCGGTACTGCATCGACTCGTAACGGTCTTCGGAGGCGGAGTAAGTCATGGCACCATCTTCGTGCTCAACGCTTCGACCGGCCACTCGGGAGGTAGGGATGGCTAGGGTCGCGTCATGAACGCGCTCACCTCGAAGTCTCAGCGGGCCCTTCGCCACATCCTGCTCGAACGCCAGTCCGACCATCGGGTGCCCGGCATTCCGGGGACCGTGGTGCGCGATGGCGAGGTGCTCTGGAGCGAGGGGGTGGGCAGCGCCGACATCGCTTCGCCTGGTGGGCCGCCCGACGACGACGCACAGTTCCAGATCGCCTCCATCAGCAAGACTTTCACCGCTGTGCTGGTGATGGCCTTGCGCGACGAGGGCAGTCTGACACTCGACGACTCCATCGACCAGCACATCCCCGACAGCACGCACGGCGGCATCACGATCCGTCAGATGCTGAGCCATGTCACCGGAATGCAGCGCGAACCGGTCGGGGACGTCTGGGACACCCTCACCTATCCCGACTCGGCGGCGCTGGTCGCCGGGTGGAACGACGCGGAGCGCGTCCTCAAGCCGCACCATCGATGGCACTACTCCAACCTCGCCTACTCCATGCTGGGTGAGCTGGTGGCGCGCCTCGACGAGCGCTCCTGGGCGGACACCCTGCAGGCCCGCATCCTCGACCCGCTGGGCATGCGGCGTACGACGGTCGGCATCAGCGGCAAGAACGCGAAAGGCTATTTTGTGCCGCCGTTCAGCGACGTGCCCGTGGCCGAGCCGCTCCTGGACATCGGCGCCATGTCGTCAGCCGGTGGGATGGCCAGCACAGCAGCAGACCTTGCGAGGTGGGCGACTTTCCTCGCCGACCCGGCTGATGAAGTGCTGGCACCAGACACGCTCGACGAGATGTGCCAGCCGCAGACCATGGCGGACCTCGACGGGTGGCAGCTTGCCTGGGGGCTGGGCTTGATGCTGATGCGCTCGTCCGAGCGACTGTTCGTCGGCCACACCGGTGCGATGCCAGGCCACATCACGGGGCTGGTCGTTCAACGCGACACCAAGACGGGGGGCATAGCGTTGATGAATGCCTCCTCGGCGCCTGATCCGGCGGCGCTGGCGCTAGACCTGGCCAACTACGTCCTCGACAACGAGCCCTCCGAACCCGACATGTGGATCGCCGGCACCCATGTGCCGGCCGAGCTGCATGGTGTTCTCGGGCGGTGGTACTCGGAGGGGATGCCGTTCACCTTCTCGGTGAAGCAGGGTCTGCTCGAGGCGAGGGCCGAACAGGCACCTGCCCGGCGGCCGCCGTCCGTCTTCGCCCGGGTGTCCGACGACCTCTACCGCACCGAGTCGGGTCGCGAGACCGGGGAGCTGCTGCGGCTCACCCGCGACGAGTCCGGCACCGTCACCAAGATGAACTGGGCCACCTATCTGGTGACCCGCGAGCCCTACGCCTTTGGTGAGTGGCTGCACAAACCCGCGGCCACGGACCGCTGACCAGAAGTCGAGCCGGATGACTACACCGTCAGCAGAGAGGTAGTTCTTGACCCGTTCGTTACCTCTCTACCACTCTTGCAGGTACTACCGGGCCAAGTGTTTCGCTAGGTTGAGGCAATGTCGGAAGCTGTGACCACTCGCCCTGGGGCGGAAACTGATGCGTTGGTGTCACTTCGCTCAGTCAACAAGTGGTTCGGCGATCT
>JBPCRX010000125.1:0-14127 GCA_050996395.1 Nocardioidaceae bacterium | reverse complement strand
GCAGGGTCACCCCGACCACGACGAGCGCCAGCAGGATGAGGACGTCTCGGTCAGGGGTGTTGGTGGGCAGCACGAAAGCGGCCGCCAAGGTCACGACGCCTCGCATCCCCGCCCAGGAGACGGCCGCAGGCTCCTGCCAGGACGGATAGGGGTCCTGTGCCCGGACCGCCGGGACGAGGCGCGGCAGGTAGCTGGCGGGGAAAACCCAGAGCGGGCGAACCGCGATCACCGTCAAAGATACGACCGCGCAGGCGGTGACGATGTCGCGAAGGGGCAGGTCGCTTTCGCCGGCCGCCTGGAGGATCTGGCGCACCTGCAGCCCGATGAGCAGGAAGACCGTGTTCTCGAGCATGAACTCGATCGTGCGCCAGTTCGTCCGCTCGAACACCCGAGACGACGCAGACTGCATGAGATGCGACTTGTGCCCGAGCAGCAGCCCGGTGACGACGACCGCGAGCACGCCGGAGAAGTGGAACTGCTCGGCAGTGAGATACGTAGCGAACGGGGTCACGAGCGACACCGCGGTGTCGATGATCTCGTCCTTGATGTATGACCTGAGCTTGCCTGTCAGCACCGCGAGAGCAACGCCGACCACGACGCCGCCGGCAGCCGCCCAGACGAAGTCGGCCGCGATGTGCAGGAGGCTGACCCCTCCGCTCATGGCTGCGATCGAGGAACGCAGCGCCACCAGCGCGGTGGCGTCGTTGACCAGGCTCTCGCCCTGCAGGATCGTCACCATGCGGCGAGGCATTCCGACCCTGCGGGCTATGGCGGTCGCGGCGACGGCGTCAGGCGGCGCGATCACCGCCCCGATGGCGAACGCCGCTGGGTAGTCCACCGGAAGCAGCCATGCGACCACGAGGCCCACGACCAACGTGTTGACGATAACGAGCCCGACTGAGAGCAGTGCGATCGGCCGGGCGTTGCGCCGGAAGTCCACGAGCGACGTGTTGAGGGCGGCCGCGTACAGCAGAGGTGGCAGGAAGCCGACGAGCACGATCTCCGGGCTGAGCTCCACGTCCGGGATACCGGGCACGAAGGAGGCGATCAGGCCGACGACGGTGAGCATCAGCGGCGCGGGGACCGGTAGTTTCCGGGAGAGTTCACTGACCAGAGTGACAGCAGCCGCGAGGGCGACGATGCCGGCAGCGTTGCCCACCGCGCCATTGTGTCAGCGTCAGAAAGAGCTCCCGCGCCGCCGGATCTGCTCCCCGACGTTGCGGCCGGCGTCGACCACTTTGCGGCGCCTGCTGGCGCCGGCCTGGCGGGTACGAAGCTGGTCAGGGGTCATCTTCTTGGACAGGTGTGCGTCGGCGACCAACGCCTGTAGGTCGTCGACAGGCGGATAGCTCGCGACGGGCTTGCTGGCGCTGTAGACCACCCAGCAGGACCGGCCGTCCCGGAACACCTCGAGGATGGCTCCCTCGACGACCGTGTCGGCGTGCTTGAGCGCCGACCGTCTCGCAGTGGCGGAGACAAGTACTGCCTGGGCAGCGGTGGTGACCGGCCTGCCGGCATGTTTCCACAGCAGCTGGACCTGCGGGCCGTACTTGACGGCCTTCTTGCCGACCGGCTTGATCCAGCTCATGCGCACCCCTCCACGAGCGGGCGGAACCACCGTCGCCCTCGCTATGGCCTGATGGTACGACGCCTCGCCGCCCCGGCAGGCGCCTGGCGCGGTACGGCAGGTCTGCACCTGTTTCGGTCACGTGTTGCCTGGGCACAGTCGGCACCTCACACCACTGCAGCGGGTCAAGGAGAAACCATGCAGCTGCCACCACCGAACTCGTTGTGGATCGACACCGCCCCCGCTCCGGATCGGCGGGTCACCGACGTCCCCCCGCAGGCGGAGGTGGTTGTGGTCGGTGGAGGCATCGTCGGGCTCACGACGGCATACCGGCTCGCCGCGGCTGGGCGAGACGTGCTGCTGCTCGAGGCGGCCACCCTTGCCTCCGGAGTGTCGGGAAACACCACCGCCAAGGTGAGCGCTCAGCACGACATGAAGTACGACCTGCTGACCCGACGCAAGGGCGCAGCGGCGGCTAGAACGTACGCCAGCACCCAGACCGCCGCTATCGAGTGGATCGCTGAGCGGCAGGAGACGCTCGGGATCAGCTGCGACTTCCAGCGACGGGCGGCCTTCCTCTACTCCACCGAGAAGTCGATGCAGGACAAGCTGCGTCGAGAAGCCGACGCCGCATCGCAGGCCGGACTCGCCGCGTCGTTCGAGACCGAGATCGCCGGGCTGCCGATGCAGATCACGGGCGCCGTGCGCTTCGGCGACCAGGCCCAGTTCCACCCGCGACGTTGGCTGCTGGGACTGGCAGACCAGATCGAGTCGTTGGGCGGCCGGGTAGCCGAGGGGGTGAGGGTGACGGGACTGTCGACGCGAGGCAGCCTCAGCGTCGACACGACGCTGGGTGAGGTCGCCGCCGAGCACGTCATTGTGGCGACCCACTACCCCATCTTCGACCGCGGTGGGTTCTTCGCGCGCCTCGAGCCGGTTCGTGACCTCGCGGTGTCCGGCCCGATCGACCCCACAACGGTGCCGACCGACATGTGCCTCAACGTCGACGACCATCACTCCTTCCGCACCGCACCGCACACTGCGTCCGGCGAGACGCACCTCGTAGTCATAGGTGAGCCCTACCGAACCGGACAGCGCACCGACGTGGTCGCCAAACATCAGGCGCTGGCGAAGTGGTGCCACAGTGAGCTGGGCCTGCAGACGGTCACGCACAGCTGGTCGGCACACGACCTCAGCACTCCCGACCAGGTGCCCTACATCGGGCGCTATCACCCCAAGGCGCACAACGTCTGGGTTGCCACCGGCTTCGGCCAATGGGGTATGTCGGGCGGCACCGTGGCAGCCATGCTGCTCAGCGACATCATCACCGACCAGGCCGACCCTGCCGTCGTTGAGCTCTATGACCCCAACCGTGGTCATCTCGCCTCGGCTCCCAAGATCCTCAAGGACAACGCCGTGGTCGCGAAGCACTTCGGTGCCGACCATGCCCGCAGCTTGGCCGACTCCACCGACCTCGCTCATCTTCCAGCCGGCGACGCCGCGGTGACACGTGTCGGTGCCGCGTTGGTGGCCGCCTACCGTGAGCCAGGCGGACAGCTGCACACGGTCTCCGCCCACTGCACCCATCTGGGCTGCGTGGTCAACTTCAACAACGACGAGCGCACGTGGGACTGCCCGTGCCATGCCTCGCGCTTCGGCGTCGACGGTGAGGTGGTGCAGGGCCCGGCGGTCAAGCCGCTGTCCGCGGTATCGGTGCCGGGGAGGCCAAGGGCAGACGACAACCGCTGAGACGTCAGGCGGTGAGAGGCGGCAGGGCTGCTCCGGCTCACACCTGCCGCGCCGCGACAGCTGCGCAGTATCCCGCGATCATCGCGTCTGCGAGGACTGCCAGATAGCAGTCGCCGGGGACGTAGGTCGGGTCGTGCAGGCCACCTGACCGGTCCCCGGTGCCCACGAAAATCATCAGTCCGCGGACGTGGCCGCAGTAGTGCGCGAAGTCGTCGGAGCCGAACGAGCGGAACTCCCCCGACGTCGACCGGCCCAGCCCGGCGAGGATTGCGCTCGCCCCTGACGCCAGAGCAGGGTCGTTGACCAGGGGCGGGTCTCCGTCGTCGAACGTCACGGTCGCATGACACCCATGCGACGCCGCCACGTGGTGGGCGATCTCCACGATGGCCGCCTGTGCTCGTTGCTGGTCCGCGCCACTCATGGCTCGCACCGTGCCGCTGGCCGCGGCGATCGTGGGTACGACGTTGTTGGCGCTGCCCGCACGGAGCTGGTTGACCATGCAGGCGGAACCTCTCACCGGGTCGATCCGGCGTGCCGAGATCTGTTGCAGTGCCACCACCACCGACGACAGGGCCAGCACCGAATCGGTCACGGTGTGGGGGTAGCCGGAGTGCCCGCCCTGTCCCTGGACCTCCACCTCGAAGTCCGTCGTGCCTGCGTTGACGGTGCCCCCTGCGACGCCGACGACGCCAGCCTCCAGCTGCGGCTGCACGTGGGCGGCAACCACCTCACCGATGCCCGTCAGCGCCCCCTCGGTGATGGCGTCCCGCGCTCCTGAGTCGGCACCCTCCTCCCGTGGTTGAAGCAGCGCGACCAGCGGCGCCGGGAGCACCACTCTGGCGGCTGATCGACATACGGCCACCAGGGCCGCCATGTGGAGGTCGTGACCACAGGCGTGCATGACGTCGCATTGAGACGCCCAGCCGACGCCTGATCGCTCCGCGATCGGCAACGCGTCCAGCTCTGTACGCAGTGCCACGGCCGGCTGCGCTCCGAGTGCAGCCGGGGAGCCAGAGAACTCCACCCGAGCACCGGTGCCCGCCATCGGCGAAGCGGTGCCTGCGCCGAGAGCTCTCACCACCAGCTCGCACGTGTCGGACTCGTCACCGGAGACCCTTGGGTCGGCGTGCAGCCGGTGCCTGAGCACGGTCGCCGCATCCAGCTCATGCTGTAGCTCGGCGCGCCACCGCGTCGCCAGTCCCAGCGCCCATCCAGCCGAGCCGACCTCATCCCCTCGCTCCCCGACGGCCCTGTGCCCACCCGTCATCAGCGCTCGTCGAGCCGGTAGGCGCGCACCGTGTTGACATGTCCGACGAGGTCAGCGACGCGCTCGGCGTCGGCCGTGGCCATCTCGCCGTCGTCCACAAGCTCTTCCAGCACCCGCGACAGGCCACGACGAAAAAGCAGCGAGCCGAGGTGGTAGAGCTCGGGCAACCCGAAGGCGTCCGACGAATAGAGCATCTTGGTGAACGGAACCAGTTCGAGGGACTCGGCGATGACGTGACGCGAGAGCGCACCGGTGTTGTGCACGGCGAGGCCGACGTCCATGAAGACGTGGTCAAAGACCTGCGCCAAGTAGCCGGCAGAACGGTGGAACGGGTAGTTGTGCAGCAACATGACGGGCACGCCTCGCTCCTGCGTCGCTCGCAGGAAGCCGGTCAGCAGCAGCGGGTCGCAGTCGCGGAGGTTGACGTCGTTGTCGCCGTAGCCCACATGCACCTGCAGAGGCAGCCCCGCCTCGATCGCCGCCCAGGCGAGAAAGCCGTTGACCATCGGGTGTGCGAGGCGCACCGTGCCCTGAGCATCCGCCTGCATGCTGGACACCGCCTCGACGAGCTGGGTCTCGCTCGGCTTGGTCGCGGGCAGGTCCAGCCCCACGCGGTATGCCGCAATGCTCTTGGCGCCCACCGCTGTCGTCGTGGCCAGGGCCTCCTCCACGGCCTCCATCAAGCCGTTCGGCGGCACCCCGTCGGCGAGCGTGGCCTCCGCAAGCGCCTCCAGTCGCACCACCTCGTACGACCGACCCCCAGCAAGGCCAGCGAGCTCTTCGAGTGTCGTGACGGGTTCGGGCACATAGCCGGTGTCGACAACGAAGTCGCTCACCGAGGCGCTCGCGAGGAATCGCCGCGCGACCTCATCGGCCCCGAGCTCGTTGCGACGGGCGAGGTAGTCCGATGCCTCGGCCAACGGGTCGAGGTCGAGCACGGGCGAGCACCAGCGGCGTACGGCCAGCCCGAGCATCGAGTCGAACACCGAGCCGCCGAGCGGGCTCGGCCCGGACGCTTCGTTGAGCAGCCCCTCGAAGCCGGGACGGTCCAGATCGCGCAGCACCAGTCCGTGGCAGTGGTGGTCGACGAGGGGTCCGGTGACGAAGCGGTGCTCCCCCTGCGTCACAAGCTGTTGGCCGACTCTTCGTCGGCGCGCGACAGACCACTCGCCAGCCGGCGGGTCCACTCCGGACTGACGACCACGGCGAGCACCGCCGCCCCCACCCATCCGAACGCCACCACCGGCAGCCACTGGAACGCCCCCTCAGTGGGGTAGGGCACCACATTGCGATAGAGCGTGTAGCCGAGGATGAGCAGCGCCGCCGCAGGTATGACGACCTGCCACTGAGGGACGTCGAGCCGCCGATCGACGAAGACGAGCTTGATGCATCCGAGAGTCGTCAACGCATACGCCACCAGCAGGATCAAGGTCCCGATCGCGCCGCTCCACAAGAAGGTGTCGAACGGAATGGCGTCGAAGAACACTGCGCAGATGAGAGCGATCCCTGCGATGAGGGCAGCGATCACACCGGCTGCCAGTGCTGGCGTCCCATTGCTCGACGTCCGGCCGAGAGCAGAGCCCGGGGACACGTCGCGTGAGATCGCGAACAGCAGCCGAGCAGCTCCTACGATGCAGGCAAGGCAGCACCCGAAGGCGCTGATCGCCGCGCCGAGGGTGATGAGGTCACCGACCCACGACCCGACGTAGGACGTACCGAGGTCGCCCATCAACGCCGAGGAGCCAACGAAGTTCGCCACACCCTTGTCATCAGTACCGAAGGCCATCATCTCGATCGCCGTGCCCACCGTGAAGTAGATGCCGCCGAAGATCGCTGTGCCGAGGATCGCCCGCGGGATGTCCCGTCGAGGGTTCTCCGCCTCCTCCCCCAGCGTCGCCGCTGCCTCGAACCCGGCGAAGGAGAGCAGGCCGAAGATGATCCCCAGGAACAGGTCCGAGCGCTGTGTGCCGGGCGCAACCTTGAAGACGTCGAGCGTGAAGCCGGCGCCGTCGGGCGCGTTCCCGGCCAGCAGCCGGACGAGCACGATGGCGGCGATCACGATGATGAGGAGCACGGTGATGCCTTCGACCGACAGCAGGATCGACCCTGCCCGTCGAGCGGGTACGACGGCCAGCGCCAACGCGATGACGAGGGCGACACCGCCCACGACGAACCCGGCCCACGTCGGCTGGTCGTCCCAGATGCCGACCTGGTCGAGGAAGGCAGAACCGAAGACGCCAGATGCCGAGGCGGTGACGAGCCCGTAGAACGTGTAGGTGCCGAGCAGACACAGACCGGCCACCCCACCGGCGTGTGGGCCCAGGGTGGCGCCGGCGAACATGTACACCGATCCGGCGTGCTGGTAGTACTGGGACAACCGGACGAACACATAGGCGATCAGCAGCACGGCGACCGCGGCGAGGAAGAACGCCAGCGGCGTGGCGCGTCCGACGAGCCCCGCTGTGGCCTGCGGGTTGATGTTGATGGCCATGCTCGGTGCCATCAACGCCACTGAGATCCCAACGGCCTGCCAGACCGTCAGGCTGCGGCGGAGCCCTCTTGGCTGAGGGGAACGTGTCTCGGAGGTGCCTTGCCCAGATGCGCTGCTCACGGGTCCTCCCGGATGCTGAACTCGCGGTTGCTTGACAGAGTGAGTCTGGAGTCGCCTATAACGTTTGTCCAGAGGTGCATGTCGGAGGAAGGAAGCTGCCATGGGGATGGACGCAGTGCTGACCGACGAGGCTCGCGAACGGCGCCGTAGTGCAGCCCAGTCGCTCATCTTCGACCTTGCGGAGCAGGGCGTGGTGGCTGTCGCCACCACCTTCATCGACAACTCCGGCATCACCCGCGTCAAGGCGGTGCCGTTGGAGCGGCTCCCGAGCCTGGCCGCCTGGTGGGTCGGCATCTCGACCAGCGTCGACCGGTTCCGCTTCGACGGCTGGATCGCCGCTCCTGTGGACGGTTCGGCTCCCGTTGGAGACCTTCGCATCATTCCCGACGTACGACGGCTGGTGCCGCTGGCGGCCCAGCCAGGGTGGGCCTGGGCTCCGGCTGACCGCTATGCGCAGACCGGCGCACCCCACGACCAGGACAGCCGGCTGTTGCTGCAGCGCCTCACCGACGAGCTGGCGGACCAGGGACTGACGGTCAAGACGACGTACGAGATCGAGTGGGTGGTCTCGGCCGGTGACGGCGACGAGTTCACCCCTGGCGTCCAGGGTCCGGGCTACGGGATGCACCGCCTGGTCGGACTGTCCGACTACAGCGCAGACGTCATTTCCGCGCTCATCGCCGAAGGGGTGACGGTGGAGCAGTTCCATCCTGAGTACGCCGCCGGCCAGCTGGAGCTGTCGGTGGCGCCGGAGGACCCGGTGGGCGCCGCCGACACGTCGGTGCTCGTTCGGTCCACCGTTCGAGCCGTTGGAGAGGCCTATGGCTTCCGTACCTCGTACTCACCCAAGGTCGCGGTGCCCGGTGTCGGCAACGGCGGTCACGTCCACCTGAGCCTGTGGCGCGACGACCGCAACCTCTTTGCTGGCGGCGGACGCGCCTTCGGCCTGACCTCCGAAGCTGACGCCTTCGGCGCCGGTGTGCTGTCGCGGCTGCCGGCGCTGCTGGCGTTGGGCGCCCCCAGCCCGGTCTCCTACCTCCGCCTGGTCCCCTCCCACTGGGCGGGTGTCTACGCCTGCTGGGGGCTGGAGAACCGCGAGGCGGCGATGCGTATGGTGACCGGTTCGGCAGGGAGTCACCCGTGGGCGGCCAACATGGAGGTCAAGTGCTTCGACCTGCTCGCCAACCCTTACCTGCTCCTCGCGGGGCTGCTCGCCGCCGGCGCGGCTGGACTCGCTGAGGGGGCGACCCTGCCCGACCCCGTCGACGTCGACCCGGCCGTGCTCGACGAGACCGCACTCGCCGAGCGCGGGGTCGTCCGGCTGCCCATGACGTTGCGGGAGTCCCTCGACGCCTTCGTCGCCGACGACGCGCTGACAGCGGCGTTTGGCCGCGAATTGGTCGCGTCGATCGTCGCCGTGCGCGAGAGCGAGATGGAGCTGTTCGACAAGGCGAGCGACTCCGATGTCGCTGCTGCCTTGCGTTGGACCCATTGACAGACGCCGCCTCTAGTGAGTAATGACTTCCCATGACGACATCAGACGATGAGCCCGAGATCCCCGAGAGCGACCTCTCCGAGTCCGGCGGTTGGGACGACCGGCAGGAGGACGGACTGTCTGACTCCGACCGCGAGGTGCTTCCCGACGGCGACGTGACCAACTCGCCTCCGGGCCTCGACTCGCCTACCGAAGCTCCCGACTGAGTCCAACCCGCTCGGCTGTCGGTCGATGGTCAGGGCTGTTCGACCGGCTTCAGTGGTCGCTCGACGCCTAGTGGGACGCTGATGCCGAGGCCGCCTCGGGTCGCCTCGCCGAACCGCTCGATCTCCCCGTTCAGGTCGAGCGGACGAATGCCGGTGGAGGCCGCAATCTCTTCGGTCAACAGATGGGCAGGGACCAGCCACACGACCTCGAACTCCAGGCCGTCCGGGTCGTGCGCATACAGGCTCTTAGTCGGCCCATGGTCAGTCGCGCCCACCAGGGCGCCGGCCGCGGCGAGCGCAAGCTCGAGAGCCCGGAGGTCGGCGAGTGTGTCCACCTCCCACGCGAGGTGGTAGAGCCCGACCGTGCTCCGCCCCGCTGGGCTGCTGGCGGCATCTTTGCCGATCGAGAAGAGACCCAGGTCATGGTCGTTAGTGGAGCCAGGCGCCCGCAGGAACGCAGCCTGCCCAGGAAGGCTCATCACCTCGACGAACCCCAGCACGTCACAATAGAACCGCGTCGACCGTTCCAGGTCACGGATGTAGAGGACCGCGTGGTTCAGCCGGTGAATCGCCATCGCCTAGCTTCTCGCCGATGAGTGTTGAGTGACGACTTCATGGTAAAAGAAACTAGTTGAAACTAGTTGAGTGTTCCACCAAGAGCCCTGGCATGGTCAGCATGATCGGGCGAGTCGCGTGCACGACGGACGCTGAGATGCGATGGTGACCGCATGAGAACTATATTGATCATCGTCATCATCGTCGTCCTCGTGCTGCTGCTCCTCGGTTTCCTGCGAAGCCGTCGCTGACCGAAGCTCGGCACCGGGCGCGTCTTGGGCGCCGCCCCCGCGCATCTCGGCCCTAGCGCCCTCGGGCCTGGCGGGTGGCCTTGTCGTTCGCCTTCTGCAGCGCGTCGACCAGCTCCGGCTTGCTCATCCTTGACCGCCCGGGCACCTCGAGTCGCTGCGCCAGAGCGTAGAGGTGCTGCTTGGACGCGTTGGCGTCCACACCGCCCACCGTCTCGGCGTCGGTGTTCCGCCCGCCGGCTGCTTTGGCGTCGGAGGGCCCAGACTCGTCCTTGGGTTCCCAGTGGTCGGCGACCTTCTCATGAGTGTGCTTGAGCGCTGCGAAGGCGGTTCGGTTGACGCGCTCGGCATCGTCATACTGCTCGGCCGCCGCGTCGTGCACCGTGGCGAACGTGCGTTGCGCCTTCTTGCCCGAGCGCTGCAGGGTGCTGGGCAGCTCATCGACCTTCGGTGCGCCACTCTCGGTCGTGGTCTGGGCGACGTCGGCCCTGAGTTTGTTCGCCTTGCTGCCGCCCTTGCCCTTCGTTGACTTTGACTTCCTGTTGTTGCCCTTGTCTGGCTTCTTGTCCTTCTTCCTCTTGGCGCTCTTTGCACTCTTGGCGTCCTTTGACTTGCTGCCCTTCTTGGTCGCCTTCGCTGTGCCGGTCTTGGCCATGTTGCGTCCTTTGCATCCAGCAGCCGAGTCGTTCAACTGACACGGAAAAGGTACCCACCCGCGCGCCGTAACGTCATGCCCTTGAGCCGTCACTCACGTTCCTGGGGACCGTCGCCACTGCCTTCCTCGATTTGCGGATGCCGGGGCGTGTGGGCAGCCTGGCACCATGAGCGGATGACACGCCTGGATCTCGGTGCAATCGCGAGCGCTCTCGCCGCCAAACATGACCAGCTACAGGAGCAGCTGACGAGCATGAGCGCTCCGGTAGAGGCGGGAAGCATCTCGTTCGGCAAACGCGTCGGTGAAGGGACCAGTCAAGCGGTCGACCGGCTGTCCGCCGTACCCGCCCACGACCTGTTGCAGGGCATGTTGGCCGACGTGATCCGGGCCCAGCTCAAGCTCGCGGAGAACACCTACGGGTCATGCGATGTCTGTGGACGCGACATCGGAGCCGGCCGCCTCGAAGCCCGGCCCTGGGCCACCCGGTGCATCGACCACGCCTGAGGACCGTGTCCTGCCGCCACGGCACACCACCGAGTTCGATGAACCGACTCGCTCGGCGTGTCTGAAGGGTGTCAGCGCGACGGCTGGGTATCGTCGAGCCCATCAACCAGGTGTGGGACCCCTCAAAGGATGGGTTTGGGGGGTCCCACGTTTGGTTGGAGGACGGTGACGTCTCCAGCCTCACAGACGGTCCGTCAGACCCCGCCAGCCGTGTCACCCGCTGACGCGGCGAGTTGCCTCACCGTTCGGATCCTCGGATTCCCATCCGATCCCGCTCTCCCTTGCAGGAGGGCGTGAGAGATTTCTACACCTGGCTCGGGAGGCGCACAACCCTTATTGGCAAAGAACTTTCGCGATCTTGATCCTGACCGCAGTTACCCACAGAACACCGCGCGTCGTCCACCGCCAACGCCGACTTGTCCACCGTCCAAGCCCCAAGCTGTGGAGAACTCCGGGCCGTCTGGCAGCCAAGCCCGCTGATCTTCATCACCCGTCAACGCAGGTGCGAGGCTGCTCGTGATAGGACCACCCTTATGACCTTGGATCTGCGCGGCAGGAACTTCCTCAAGGAGCTCGACTTCACACCCGAGGAGTGGAAACACCTGCTCGCGACCGCTGCGGAGCTCAAGGCGGCCAAGCGGGCCGGCTCGGAAGAGCGCCGGCTCACGGGCAAGAACATCGCCCTCATCTTCGAGAAGACCTCGACCCGCACGCGGTGCGCCTTTGAGGTAGCGGCATACGACCAGGGCGCGCATGTGACCTACCTCGACCCGACCGGCTCCCAGATCGGGCACAAGGAGTCCATGAAGGACACCGCCCGTGTGCTCGGCCGCTACTACGACGGCATCCAGTACCGCGGAGCCTCCCAGGAGCTGATCCAGACCCTCGGCGAGTTCGCCGGCGTGCCGGTCTGGAACGGGCTCACCGACGAGTGGCACCCGACGCAGACCCTGGCTGACCTGCTCACCATGCGTGAGCACTGCGACAAGCCGGACTCAGAGATCGTGTTCGCGTACTGCGGCGATGCCCGCAACAACGTGGGGAACTCCCTGCTCATCGCCGGAACGATGATGGGCATGGATGTACGCGTGGTCGCGCCCAAGGAGCTGTGGAACGACCAGGAGACGATCGACCAGGCTCAGGAGATCGCCGCCACGACTGGGGCCCGGATTACCCACACGGAGTCCGTGGCCGACGGCGTCGATGGTGTCGACTTCCTCTACACCGACGTGTGGGTGTCCATGGGAGAGCCCAAAGAGACATGGGACCAGCGCATCGAGCTGCTCCGTGACTACCAGGTCGACATGGACATGGTGCGAGCGACTCACAACCCCGAAGTCAGGTTCCTGCACTGCCTGCCGGCGTTCCACGACACCGAGACGACGGTCGGCGCCGACATCCACGCCAAGACCGGTATGTCGGCCCTGGAGGTCACTGACGAGGTCTTCGAGTCCGAGCACTCGGTGGTCTTCGACCAGGCCGAGAACCGCATGCACACCATCAAGGCGATCCTGGTCGCCACGATGAGCGACTGACGTGCGCATCGTCGCAGCGCTCGGCGGCAACGCTCTGCTCGAGCGGGGCCAGAAACCAGATGCCTCGGTGCAGGCGGCCAACGCCGCGCGCGCCGTCGCGGCCCTCGCGCCGCTGGCAAGTGAGCACGAGCTGGTCCTGACGCACGGCAACGGACCCCAGGTCGGTGTACTGGCGGTCCAGAGCGCTTCGGACCCCAACCTCACCACGCCCTACCCGTTCGACGTGATCGGCGCTCAGACGCAGGGGATGATCGGCTACTGGCTGCTGCAGGCGCTCCAGAACTCGCTGCCCGGTCGACAGGTGGCTGCCATCGTCAACCAGACGCTGGTGTCCGCGGCTGACCCGGCGTTCGACGACCCCACCAAGTTCATCGGCGAGGTCTATGACGAGCAACGGGCACACGAGCTGGCCGAGCAGCGCGGTTGGACGGTGAAGCCTGATGGCAACACATGGCGCCGCGTCGTCGGCTCGCCCCGGCCCGAGCGCGTCGTCGAGACTCGCCTGATCCGGCTGCTGCTCGAGAGCGGCGCCGTGGTGGTCTGCGCCGGTGGAGGTGGCGTGCCGGTGATCCGCAACGAGGACGGGCAGCTTGAAGGTGTCGAGGCAGTGGTCGACAAGGACCTCACCGCCTCGGTGCTTGCGGAGGCGCTGGACGCCGACGTGCTGCTGATCCTGACCGACGTGCCCCACGTCGTGCGTGGGTTCGGCACCGACGACGCCGAACCGATCCTGCGGGCGACGCCGGCTGGGATCCGGCGCGAGGACCTTCCCGCCGGTTCGATGGGTCCCAAGGTGGAGGCCGCGTCGCGGTTCGTCGAGCTCACCGGCGACATGGCGGCGATCGGACGGTTGGACGACGCGGCTCAGATGCTGGCCGGCACTGCCGGGACAGTGATCACACCGGGCGGAGACTACGGGGGCCCAGCCGACCTGCGCCCCGGCTCACCGCGCTGACGACGGGCCCAAGCTCGCTACGAGTGCTATGCCGCATCCTGAGACTCGGACGGCCACACCTAGCCGCGGATGAGTCAGGAGGTGGGGGCACGATCGCGATTTCGTGAACCAGGTGACGCGGTGGCACCTTCACGGATTGTCAGCGCACCTCACGGGTACTGCACCCGCGCTTCACAGACCGGGCGTGCTCCGGGAAAACCGGGCGCAGGGAACCGACCGAAGGGGTGCACGATCCAGACGTTCCTGCCGTATGCCGACTTCCGCCTCAGCGCGGAGGTGCTGGACAACTCACGCCTGGGCAAGCAACGCGTCGAGACACTCCAGATCATGCAGGTGCTGACCCGCCACCGGACGAACCCTGAGACCGGCGCGGTCGAGCCGTTCAAGCCCAAGGGCTGGCGCACACATCCCGCCGTGCTGATGTGGCAGGGATACGAGCCGGCGCTGGCGGCATACCAGGAGGCCGTCTGCCACGTGTGGACCGACCGCGGCTTCCAGGACACCTGCCTGCCCAAGACCCTCGGACTTCTGCGGGCAGCGGGTCTCATCAGAGCTGTCGAGCTTCCACCGTGGCTGGGTGACGTCGAGCTGCACCGGTCGCACCAGTCCAACCTGATCCGCAAGCGCCCGGAGCTGTACGCCGAGCTGCTCCCGGACGTGCCCGACGACTTGCCCTACTACTGGCCGGTCGCTGTCGAGCGCGAGCCTTAGACGCGGCCGAACCCACTCGACAACAGCCCGGTGACCTGTGGGAAGCCGTTCGCCGCCGACCCCGGAGGA
>JBPCRX010000013.1:0-20520 GCA_050996395.1 Nocardioidaceae bacterium | reverse complement strand
GGCAGCACTCGACCAGCGCCTGCGCCAGTCCTCCGTCCGCGAGGTCGTGGGCAGCGTCGACGAGACCGTCCCGAGAGACATCGACCAACAGGCCGGCCAGCTCCTTCTCGCGAGCCAGGTCGACCTGCGGGGGGAAACCCCCGAGGTGTCCGTGGACGACCCAGGCCCATTCCGACCCGCTCAACTCCTCGCGGGTCTCGCCCAGCAGATAGACCTGCTGGGCCGGAGATCGAAAACCCATCGGCGTACGCCGCCTGACGTCGTCGATGACCCCGAGGACACCGACGACGGGGGTGGGGAGGATAGGGGCGGAGCCCGTCTGGTTGTAGAAGCTGACATTGCCGCCGGTGACGGGTATGTCCAGGTCACGACAGCCGTCGGCCAGACCGCGCGTCGCCTCCGCGAACTGCCACATAACGTCGGGGTCCTCGGGCGATCCGAAGTTGAGGCAGTCGGTTACCGCCAGCGGCCAAGCACCGGTGGTGGCGACGTTGCGGTACGACTCCGCCAGCGCCAGCTGAGCTCCCGTGTAGGGGTCGAGCTGAGCGAAGCGCCCGTTGCCGTCGGTCGACACCGCGACTCCGAGGCCGCTCGAGGAGTCCACACGCACGACTCCGGAGTCCTCCGGCTGGGCAAGCACGGTGTTGCCCTGCACGTAGCGGTCGTACTGGTCGGTGATCCACGACTTGTCGCACAGATTGGGCGACGAAGCGAGCCGCAGCACCGTCTCGCGCAGCTCAGCACCCGTGGACGGACGGGCCAGTCGCGCGGCGTCGTCGGCCTGCAGCGCGTCCTGCTCCCGCGGCCGGGCGAAGGGACGTGCGTAAACCGGCCCCTCGTGAGCCACGGTGCGAGGGGGTACGTCGACCACCGTGTCGCCGTACCACTCCACGACGAGGCGTCCGGTGGCCGTGACCTCGCCGATCACCGTCGCCTCGACCTGCCACTTGGCGCAGATGTCGAGGAGGCGAGCGACATGAGCCGGCTCGACGACCGCCATCATGCGCTCCTGCGACTCGCTCATGAGGATCTCCTCCGGAGAAAGCCCACGATCTCGCAGCGGCACCCGGTCGAGCGTCACGTGCATGCCGCCGTCGCCGGCACTGGCCAGCTCCGACGTGGCGCATGACAGTCCAGCGCCTCCGAGGTCCTGGATGCCGACCACGAGGTTTGCGGCGAACAGCGCGAGGGTGCACTCGATCAACAGCTTCTCGGTGAAGGGGTCGCCGACCTGCACACTGGGCCGCTTGCTCGGCCCTCCGATGTCGTCGTCGAAGGCCTCCGACGCGAGGACGGACACCCCACCGATGCCGTCGCCGCCCGTCCTGGCGCCATAGAGGATCACCTGGTTGCCCACTCCTGACGCCTTCGCCAGGTGGATCTGGTCGTGGCGCATGATGCCGATGCACAATGCGTTGACGAGCGGGTTGCCGGCGTACGACGGATCGAAGACCACCTCACCGCCGATGTTCGGGAGGCCCAGGCAGTTGCCGTACCCCCCGATGCCGGCAACGATGCCCGGCAGCACCCGCCGGGTGTCGTCTGCCTCGAGCGGGCCGAAGCGCAGCGGGTCCATCACGGCGACCGGCCGTGCTCCCATCGCCAAGATGTCGCGGACGATCCCTCCCACTCCGGTCGCCGCGCCCTGGTAGGGCTCGACGTACGACGGATGGTTGTGCGACTCCACCTTGAACGTGACGGCATAACCCTGCCCGATGTCGACCACGCCCGCGTTCTCGCCGATCCCGACCATGAGGCGGGAGCGCATCTCGTCGCTCATCTGTTCGCCGAACTGGCGCAGGTGAACCTTGCTCGACTTGTAGGAGCAGTGCTCGCTCCACATCACCGAGTACATGGCCAGCTCCGACGACGTCGGTCGCCGCCCCAGGATCTCCCGCAGCTGCGCGTACTCGTCAGGCTTCAGCCCGAGCAGCGACCAGGGCTGATTGTCGTTGGGGCTGCCCTCCGCACGCTTGACGGTGTCGAGTTGGTGGAACTGGGTCAAGGAAAGGCTCCGGTCGGGCAGCGGCGGGGAGGTGGCGCTTCACGCTAACAGCCGGAAGGCGGCCCGACCTCGACGAGCAGCGGTCGACGCCAGCTCAGTCCGGCGCGGCCGCCACCGCGATCTGGCCGCCGAGTCGGGCGTTGTTGAGCACCAGCGCGACGTTCGCGTCGAGGCTGCGGCCGCCCGTCTGCTCGTGGAACCACGCCAGCAGGAACGGCGTTACATCCTTGCCACGTACGCCGTCCTGCTTCAACGCTTCCAGCCCGCTCTGCAAGGTGGCGTCGTGCAGGTCCTCGTCCAGCGCGTCACCGGCGGGAATCGGGTTGGCCACCACCAGCGCCTGCTCGAGCTGCAATGCGGAACGGCGCGCCCTCACCGCGGCGACGTCGTCCGGCGTGTCCACGCGCCACGGCACGCCGAAGCCTGAGTCTGCGATGTAGAAGCCCGGAAAGGCATCGGTCCCATAACCCACCAGCGACACCGACAGCGTCTCCAGACGCTCGAGCGTGGCTGGCACATCGAGAATCGCCTTGACCCCGGCGCACACCACCGTGATCGGCAGGCCGCCAAGTGCCGGAAGATCCGCCGACTCGTCCCAGCTGTCCGCGGCGCCGCGATGCACCCCACCAAGACCTCCGGTGGCGAAGACCTCGATCCCGCAGCGGTGTGCCAGGTAAGCCGTCGACGCCACCGTGGTGGCGCCGGCCGCACCAGGAGCGAGGACCATGCCGAGGTCACGGATGCTGGCCTTCACGACCGAGTCGTCGGTGGCGATCCGGTCGAGTGACGCCTCGTCGAGGCCGACCCGTACCCGGCCGTCCAGCACTGCAACGGTGGCAGGTACCGCCCCGGACTCCCGCACCGCCGCCTCGATCTGTCTGGCGATCGCTGCGCTGCTGTCGGTGGGAAGGCCGTGGCTGATGATGGTGGACTCCAGCGCGACCACACCGCGGCCGGAGGCCAGAGCTTCGGCCACCTCGGACGCGACGTCGATGATCCCTTCGTTGGCCACCGGGCGACGCTAGCGTTACGGCCGACACCATCTCAACGGCAGGACCTTTCACGTGCAGATCACGACGGTGGGCGACATCGCACTCGACGTGGTCGTCGAGGTCGTCGAGGTCTTGCACAGCGACGACGACACCGAGGCGCACATCTCGCTGCACCCTGGTGGCCAGGCGGCCAACGTTGCGGCCTGGGCGTCAGCGTTGGGCGCCTCGGCGACCGTCATCGGACCGCTTCTCGATTCTGGCGCGTCTCTGCTGCTGCGTGAGGCGCTGAGTTCCGCGGGCGTCGACATCGTCTCGGTCGGCGCCTCGGCGCCCGGGATGGTGGTGTCGATGCTGGCAGCCGGCACCCGAACGATGGCCTCCGACGCCGGCGACCAGGGGTGGCTCTCGTCAGTCGGTTCCGACTGCCTTCCGGAGACCGCTGAGTGGCTTCACGTCTCGTCATACCCTCTCCTGCGTGCCGCCGACCCAGGGCCGATCGTCGGGTTGGCGCAGCACGCTCGCCGCCACCAGATAGGACTTTCACTGGACCTGTCCTCGGCTGCGCTCATCCAAGGCTACGGAGCACAGCGGTTCCGTGCCTTGGTCGCGCAGCTGGCGCCGGAGGTGGTCTTCGCCAACGAGCTCGAGTGGACGGCGCTGGGTGTGGAGCCGGACGCGGCGCCCTACGTTCTGGTGCTCAAGCACGGCGCTGACGGCGTCTCCGTGTGGGAGAGAGGCGCCTGCACTGGCCATCGGGCTCGGCCGACGGCGATGGTCGATGTGACCGGTGCCGGTGATGCGCTCGCCGCTGGGTATCTCGTCGGAGGCATCGAGCTGGCGATGACCGCCGCCGCTCGCTGCGTCGGGCAGCCCGGAGCGCAGCCGTCCGTTGTGACCCGCCGAGGAGCGCCACCACCCAGCCAAGAGAACTGATCACTTCGGCCCGGCATCCTGAGGCAGTCGTCCGTCGCTCAGATCTCGATGACGATCTTCCCTCGTACGTGACCATCCTTGTTCGCCCTGAGCGCGTCGCCAGCGTGCTCCAAGGAGAATGACTCAGCAATCTCGACCGACAGGCTAGCGTCGGCGACCTTTTTGAGTAGGCGTTCAAGCATGGGGCCGTCCGGCCGGACGAAGACGTAGTGGCCGCCGAGCGCCTTGACTGCCTCGGGGTCGATGACCGACGCCACCCGGCCCTCTGTAGCAAGCAGCCCGTGAGTGGCCTCGAGTGCGTCGCCGCCGATCAGGTCGATCACCACATCCACGCCCTGCGGCGCCAATCGTTGGACCTGAGCGACGAGCTCGTCGCCGTACGCCACCGGCTCTACGCCTAACCCGCGCAGGTAGTCGTGGTTGCGCGGGCTGGCACTGCCGATCACCCGCGCTCCGCGCAAGCGTGCGAGCTGGCTCACGAAAGACCCGACTCCTCCCGACGCGGCGTGCACCAGGACGGTGTCACCCAAGTCCACCGACGTTGCATCAAGGAGCTGCTCGGCGGTCAGTCCCGCCAGAGGCAGTGCGCCCGCAGCGGACAGCTCGACGCCGTCAGGGACCTTGGCGACGGCTCGCTCCGGCACGGCGACGAGCTCGGCAAAGGTGCCGTCACCCACATGGTCCTTGCGCGCGTATGCCGCCACGAGGTCACCCGGAGCGACCCTCGTCACGGCCGGACCCACAGACACCACCTCGCCGGAGACGTCCCAGCCGGGGATCAGCGGCAGGTGATGCGGTATTGCGCCGGCGAGATGGCCCGCGACCACCTTCCAGTCGACCGGGTTCACGCCCGCCGCAGCGACCTTGACGAGGACCGAGTCCGGTCCTACCAGCGGATCGTCGACGTCGGCGACGTTCACGACCGAGGGGTCTCCGTACTCGTGCACCACGGCAGCTCTCATGCCGGAGACCAACACCACAACCGCATGGGTATTCCCGGCTCTCGACGATTGCGGAGCGACGATGCATGACACTTGGCGGCTAACGCGAGGTCGTCGACCCCACAGCTGCGGGTATGGCCAGCACCGAGGTGAAAAAACCGAGACCGTCTGTGCCGGCTCCGCACAGAGCCTCGACCGCGTGCTCGGGATGAGGCATCAGGCCCACGACGTTGCCGCGCTCGTTGGTGATGCCGGCGATGTCGCGCAGCGAGCCGTTGGGATTGACGCCGAGATACCGGGCCACGACCCGCCCTTGCCCCTCGAGCCGTTCAAGCGTCGGCTCGTCGGCGACATAGCCACCCTCGCCGTTCTTGAGGACGATGGTGACCTCCACCCCGGTGACGTAGTCACCGGTCCAGGCGGTTGAGGCGTTCTCGATCCGCAGCCGCTGGTCGCGGCATACGAACGTCTGCCGGTCGTTGCGGACCAGCGCACCGGGAAGCAGTTGGGACTCGCACAGCACCTGGAAACCGTTGCAGATGCCCAGCACCGGCATACCAGCCTCAGCAGCTGAGATCACCGACGCCATCACAGGCGAGAACCGGGCGATCGCGCCGCACCTGAGGTAGTCGCCGTAGGAGAAGCCGCCCGGCAGGATGACCGCGTCGACTCCGTGCAGCGACTCGTCACCGTGCCACAGTGCGACGGGGTCGCCGCCCGCCACCGCGACGGCGCGTCGCGCGTCGACATCGTCGAGGGAGCCCGGGAACGTGACGACCCCGATCTTCACGCCTGCTCCACCCGTACGGTGAAGTCCTCGATGACAGGGTTGCTGAGCAGTGACTCGGCCACGCGGCGTACCTCGGCCAACCTCTCCTCCGTCACGTCACCCTCCAGCTCCAGCTCGAAGCGCTTGCCCTGGCGGACGTCGAGGATGCCCTCGAAACCGAGGCGCGGCAGCGCTCCGTGCACAGCCTTGCCTTGCGGGTCGAGAATCTCGGGCTTGGGCATCACATCGACAACCACGCGGGCCACGGACTCTCCTAAGGTCGGGCGCACCAGTCTAGGCGACCCGCCTCGTCGGAGCTGCTCGCCACCGGCCCACAAGACCCGCGACGTGTCAGAACGTCGGCTGGCTATGGCCAGCTGAGAATCTGACAAGTCGAAGAGGGAGGCGAGTTAGGCCAGCTCGCGCTTCAGGATCTTGCCGGTCGCCGTCATCGGCAGCTCGTCGCGGAACTCCACCAGGCGCGGATACTTGTACGACGCCATCTGCTCGCGGGCCCACTCGACCAGCTCCTCCTCGGTGAGCTGCGCACCTGGCGCCACGATCACGAACGCCTTGATCTCCTCGCCATGCTGGTCGTGCGGAACCCCGACCACGGCCGCGAGTGAGACAGCAGGGTGGGTGATGAGCACCTCTTCGACCTCGCGCGGGTAGACGTTGAAGCCCCCTCTGATGACCATGTCCTTGGCGCGGTCGACGATGTAGTAGTAACCGTCCTCGTCGCGACGGGCCAGGTCACCCGACCGGAACCAGCCGTCGCGCATCACCTCGGCGGTGGCTTCGGGCCGCTTGTAGTAGCCCTTAATCAAGTTGTGGCCACGGATGGCCACCTCTCCGACGGCGTCGGCCCCCTCCACCTCGTTCCACTCCGGGTCGACCAGCTTCGTCTCGATGCCCCAGATCGGCGTACCGATCGATCCGGGTTTGGCCTCGACGTCGAGGTGGCTGAACGTCGCGACCGGCGATGTCTCCGACAAGCCGTAGCCCTCGAGGATCTGGACACCGAACCGTGCCTTGAACTCCCGGATGATCTCGACCGGAAGGGAGGCGCCGCCGGCGACGGCGCGACGCAGATGTGTGGCGATGGCCTCGACGTCGATCTCGTCGGTCAGCGCTCCGAGCAGGCTCCAGTACATCGTCGGTACGCCGGCGAAGAAGGTCACCTGCTCTCGAACCATCAGGTCGAGCGCCTGCGCGGGGTCGAAGCGAGGCATCAGCACCAGCGTCGCCCCGACACCGAAACCGGTGTTGAGCTGGACCGTCTGGCCGAACGAGTGGAACAGGGGCAGCGTCACCAGGTGCACGTCGCGGAACGACGGGAGCAGCTCGAACAGCCGGTGCGCCGTCGTCACGTTGAATGCCAGGTTGGCGTGGCTCAGCTCCGCACCCTTGGGCTGGCCTGTCGTGCCGCTGGTGTACAGGATGACCGCTGTGTCGCCGGGGTCGGTGAGCCGGGTCGCAAACGTCTGGGGCTGCCTGTCGACGAGGGCGGCGAAGTCAGCGCCTTCCACACCGTCGGACAGAGTCGAGGCCGCCGGCAGGACGACGAGGTGCTCGCACGCGTCCGCAGCTGCGAACCCTGCCGACCCGGTCTCGGCCATGGGCAGGTCGGCGGTCCCCTCGAAGCAGAAGTACGCCTTGGCGTCGCTGTCGCGCAGGTGGTAGGCGACCTCGCGCGACTTGAACAGCACGTTGAGCGGTACGACGACGGCACCGGCCTTGAGGATGCCGTAGTAGACGACCGGGAAGTGTGGCAGGTTGGGACACGAGAGGGCCACCTTGTCGCCGGGTTCGATGCCGAGCGACACGAGCAGGTTCGCCACCTGGTTGGCGCGGCGTTCGATCTCTGCGTAGGTCAGCCGGATGTTGCCGCTGACGACTGCTACCCGCTCTGGCCGCTTGCGTGCGCTGTCTTCGAGCATCACCGCCAGGTTGAACATCTGGGTGCCTCCCTGCTCAGAACGGCTCGCCGGTCACGCGCTCGAACACCTCGATGTAGGCGTCGCGGGTCCGTTCTACGACCTCCGGCGGCAGCGAAGGAGGCGCCGCGTCCGAGGCGCGGTCCCACTTGGCCTGGGCCGACGTGAGCCAGTTGCGGATCAGCTGCTTGTCGTACGACGGTTGCGCCCTACCCGGCTGCCACTGGTCGGCAGGCCAGAACCGCGACGAGTCAGGGGTGAGCACCTCGTCGGCGAGCACGACGACACCGTCGGGCCGCCGGCCGAACTCGAGCTTGGTGTCAGCCAAGAGGAATCCCCGAGAGCGGACCATGGACTCGGCACGGCCGTAGACGGTCATGGTCAGCGCACGCAGCTCCGCAGCCGCATCATCCCCGACCGTCTCGGTCACCGCGTCGTACGAGACATTCTCGTCATGGCCTCCGAGCGCAGCCTTGGTCGCCGGGGTGAAGACGGGCTCCAAAAGGCGCGAGCCCTCGACCAGGCCGCCCGGAAGGTCGTTGCCGCAGATCGCGCCTGTCGACTTGTAGTCGGAATAGCCGGACCCGGCCAGGTAGCCACGGGCGACGCATTCCACCGGGAACATGGCGAGCCGCTCGCAGACGAGAGCGCGCCCCTCGACCTCGGGCGGAACGTCTGTGGAGACGACATGGTTGGGCACCAGCTCGGGCAGCTGGTCGAACCACCACAGCGACATCCGGGTCAAGATGCTGCCCTTGTCGGGGATGGTGGGGCTGAGCACGTGGTCGTACGCCGATACGCGGTCCGACGCCACCATCAGCAGTCGGCCGTCGTCGCGCTCGTACAGGTCCCGGATCTTGCCCGAGTGAAGATGGCGGGCACCGTTGATGACAGGCGCGGCCGAGCCCGTCGACCCGTCGACGGCAGATCCCGAAGTCATGGAGCTCATCCTCGCCCACGTTCAGGGGTGTGGTGCTGGCAGGGGTGCACCCGCTCGATCGCGCCACTTCCAACAGCAATTCCCGCTGCTTGCACCGTCTTCCCCCTGCTGCGCCTCACCCCAGAGGTGCGCCCCGCTGGCCCAGCGGCGAAGATGAGAAGATGCCGGACGCTGTGGTCATCGGAGCGGGCCCGAACGGGCTTGTCGCTGCCAACCTGCTCATCGATCACGGATGGTCCGTTACGGTGCTCGAGGCGCAGGATCACGTGGGCGGGGCAGTGCAGACCGACAGCGAGCTCCACCCGGACTTCCGCCACGACACGTTCAGCGCGTTTTATCCACTGGCCGCTGCCTCGGACACCATCGAGTCCCTGCACCTCGAGCAGCACGGGTTGCGCTGGGTGCACGCGCCGGCCGTGCTGGGAAACCCGTTGCCTGACGGTGGATGGGCGATGCTGCATCGAGACCGCTTCGAGACCGCCGCAGGGCTCGATGCCCTGGAGCCCGGTGACGGTGACGGTTGGCTCAAGCTCTGCGACCTGTGGGACCAGTTCGGGAGCGCGGTCATCGAGGCGCTGCTCACACCCTTCCCGCCGGTGCGCAGTGGTGCCCGCGCCGCGGTGGCGATCCCCCGCGCGGGCGGGCTCGAGGCGCTGCGGATGCTGGTGACATCGGTGCGCCGCCTCGGCGAGGAGCAGTTCCGCGGCGATGCCGGGCGTCTGTTGCTAGCCGGCAACGCCCTGCATGCCGACCTACCGCCCGAGGGTCTCGGGTCGGGGATGATGGGCTTGATCTTGTGCATGCTCGGGCAGTCGGTCGGCTTCCCGGTCCCCCAAGGTGGCGCAGGTGAGCTCACCTTGGCCATGGCCCGGCGCTTGGAGTCCCGGGGTGGCCAAGTTCACACCGGCTCCGAAGTCACCTCGATCGTCGTACGAGACGGCCGTGCGGTCGCGGTGAGGCTGGCCGATGGCGAGGAGGTGCGAGCTGCCAAGGCGGTGCTGGCCGACGTGTCGGCGCCGGCGCTTTACGGCGGCCTGGTCGACTGGGACGAGCTGCCTTCGAGGGTGCACGACGGAATGCAACGCTTCGAGTGGGACCCGTCGACTGTCAAGGTTGACTGGGCGCTGTCCGGCCCGGTGCCGTGGTCGCAGGCGCCCAGCCACGCCCCGGGCACCGTCCACATCGCCCACTCAGTCGACGAGCTGTCGACCTTCGCGGCGCAGATCACCGGCCATACCGTCCCGTCGGCGCCGCTGCTGCTGATGGGACAGATGACGAGCACCGACCCGACCCGATCACCTGGGGGCACGGAGTCGATGTGGGCCTACTGCCATGTGCCGCAGGACGTACGCAGCGACGCCGGCGGCGACGGCATCCGCGGTGAGTGGGACCAGTCCGACTGCCAGCGAATGGCCGACCGCATGCAGACACGGATCGAGCGCTTCGCCCCCGGGTTTGCCAGCCGTATCATCGACCGTCGAGTTCTCGGCCCGCTGGAGCTCCAGTCCCGCAACGCCAACCTGCACCGCGGGGCCATCAACGGCGGCACGGCCAACGTGCACCAACAGCTGATCTTCCGCCCGGTGCCCGGTATGGGCAGGCCAGAGACCCCGATCAAGGGTCTCTATCTCAGCTCAGCGTCAGCGCATCCAGGCGGCGGCGTGCACGGGGCGCCCGGGTCGAACGCTGCTCGGGCAGCGTTGGCTCATTCGCGGGTACGCCGCTTCACTCGTCCTCGTCGCGGCTGACGGGTGCACCGCTGATCTCCTGGTCGCTGCTCGGTCCGGTGTCGGAGTCAGTCGGCTCGCTGCCGGCGGGCTGGACGGGCTCGCCGGACTCGGCCAGCTTGATCAAATTGCCGAGGATCATTGAGGTCCGTGCGTTGAACACGACGTTCGTCACCGGGTTGTGCAGCCAGCGTGCGGGCCCGCGCAGCGGGTGCTCGTCGAAGGTAAGGTTGCAACCTTCGCCGGAGGGCTCGATCGTCAAGACGATGCGGACACTGCCCGCGGGCCAGCCGTGCGCCTCGAGCTCGAGGCACTGCATCTCGACCGAGCTTCTGACCGTCGTCTTGTTCCTGTAGGTGATCGGTCCGACTCCCGCAGTGAAGTGGATCGCCGTACCCACAGTGGGGAAGCCATCGTCGACAGCTCGGATCTCCTTGGTCCCCATCACCCAGTCGGCGTAGCGGTAACCGTCGCAGAGCACGTCCCAGACTCGCAGCGGAGGTGCCTTCGTGTACTTCTTGGAGACCGAGTCGACCATGGCGTCGATGCTAGGCGTATCGGCGGTGGCCTGCACGTGGCAGGCAGTCATTCCGTTACACGGAGTCAGTGACCGCACAGCTCGACGCGCTGCGCCGCGTTCGGCTCGCAACGGCGTGCGTTTGCCCGTACAGGACGCGAAACGACCGCTCTCGGCTCCGGGCGTAGGCATTCACGCAGCAGGGGCACACGATAGGAGCCCAAACGGGTCACAGGATAGCGACGGGACGGTAGGCCGCAGCGTCAGGCTCGTCCTCGACAAGCTCCTCGATCCGGCGTACCACGGAGTCCACCTGGTCGGTCGCGGCCCCGGTGAACGTGATCGGCGCTGCCACCAGCAGCGCCAGGTCGCTGGCGGTGAGCCCGAGCCGGTCGTCGTCGGCCAGCCGGTCGAACAGGTCGTTGTCGTCGGCTTTCCCTTCCCGCATCCGCAAGGCCACCGCCACGGCGTGCTCCTTGATCACCTCGTGCGCCGTCTCACGCCCGACCCCCCGTCGGACCGCGGCCGTGAGCAGCTTGGTGGTGGTCAGGAACGGCAGGTAGCGGTCGAGCTCGCGCTGCACGACGACGGGGAAGACTCCGAGCTCCTGCAGCACGGTCAGCGTCGTCTCGAAGAGCCCGTCGGTGGCGAAGAAGGCGTCCGGTAGCGCAACCCGGCGGACCACACTGCAGGAGACGTCTCCTTCGTTCCACTGGTCGCCGACGAGCTCGCTCACCATGGAGAGGTGTCCTCGCACGACCACGGCCAGCCCGTTGACGCGCTCGCACGACCGGGTGTTCATCTTGTGCGGCATCGCACTCGAGCCGACCTGGCCGGGTTGGAAGCCCTCGGTGACGAGCTCGGCGCCAGCCATCAGGCGAAGGCTGGTGGCCAGGTTGCTGGGCGCGGCGGTCGCCTGGACCAGGGCCGAGACGACGTCGAAGTCCAGCGACCGTGGATAGACCTGCCCCACGCTGGTGAGCACCCGGTCGAACCCGAGGTGGCGAGCCACCGACTGCTCCAGCCGGGCGAGCTTGTCCGCGTTGTCGTCGAGGAGGTCGAGCTGGTCCTGACCCGTCCCCACCGGGCCCTTGATGCCACGCAGCGGGTAACGCGCTATCAGCTCGTCGACCCTTTCGAGCGCCTGAAGCATCTCGTCGGCCACGCTGGCGAACCGTTTGCCCAGAGTGGTGGCCTGCGCGGCCACATTGTGCGTCCGGCCGGTGATCACCAGGCTGCGGTGCTGTGCCGCCAGCTCCGCGAGGCGGGCGAGGGTGGCGACCATGCTGCGGCGGACCAGCTGCAGGGCCTGCTTGACCTGTAGCTGTTCGACGTTCTCCGTGAGGTCGCGGCTGGTCATGCCCTTGTGGATTTGTTCGTGGCCGGCCAGGGCGCAGAACTCTTCAATGCGCGCCTTGACGTCGTGGCGGGTACGACGCTCGCGCTCGGCGATCGAGTCGAGGTCGACCCGCGAAGCCACGTCGTCGTACGCCTCGATGACGGCCTGGGGAATGTCGACGCCGAGCTCGCGCTGCGCCCGCATGACCGCGATCCACAGCCGACGCTCGGCCAGCACCTTGTTGGCCGGAGACCACACCTGCTGCATGGCCGGCGAGGCATAGCGCGAGGCCAGCACGTTGGGGATCGTCACCTCCAGATCGTCCGCCACCCCGGCTCAGCCGGTCGCGTCGTTCGCTGCCAGCCAAGCCGCTCCGACGATGCCGGCAGCGTTGCCGAGCTGCGCCGCGACGATAGGCGCGCGCAGGTGCAGAACTGGCAGGAAGCGGTCGGCATGCTTCGAGACGCCACCGCCCACGACGATGAGATCGGGCCACAGCAGGTCCTCGACGTGGGCGAAGTAGCGCTGCAGGCGCTGCGCCCAGTCCTCCCACGAGAGGTCTTCGGTCTCCCTGGCCAAAGAGGAGGCGTGCTTCTCGGCGTCCATACCGTCGATCTCGAGGTGTCCGAGCTCACTGTTGGGGACGAGCTTGCCGTCGTGCAGGACAGCACTGCCGATGCCGGTACCCAAGGTGGCGAGCAGCACCATGCCGTGGACGTTTCTGGCCGCACCGAAGTGCAGCTCGCCGACGCCGGCAGCATCGGCATCGTTGACGACGGTCACCGGCCTGCCGAGCTTCTCGCAAAGGAGCGCGGCGGCGTCGGTGCCGATCCAGCTCCTGTCGATGTTGGCCGCGGAGCGCACCACGCCGCGAGTGACCACCCCCGGCACGGTGACGCCGACCGGGGAGTCGCTCGTGACGCCCTTGAAGCGCTTCGCGATGTCGGCGACGATCTCGCTCACGGCGTCAGGGGTGGAGCGCTTGGGCGTCTCGACGCGCAGGCGGTCCTCGGTGAAGACGCCGGCGGCCAGATCGACCGGCGCGCCCTTGATGCCGCTTCCGCCGATGTCGATGCCGAGCGGGTGATGGTGCTTGGCCATGTCGTTTCTCCTCTTCTCTCGCCGACTTGTCAGACTCTGGGATGGCTATAGCCATCTGAGGTTCTGACAAGTCAAGGGATGATGGCGGCGGCGTGTGCGGCGATGTCGCGGCGGAACTGAGCTCCTTCGAACGTGATGAGCTCGATGCCTTGATACGCCCTTGCCCTCGCGTCCGCAATGTCGGCGCCCGTAGCTGTCACCGCAACGATGCGCCCTCCCGCGGTGAGCAGATGCTCTGGCGCCGTCGAGTCGGAGTCGGAGTCGGAGTCGGAGTCGGAGGCGGTGCCGGTGTCGGAGGCGGTGCCGGCCTGGAACACCGTTATGCCGTCCAGCGCCTGTGCCGCCTCGACACCCGAGATGGTGTCGCCGGTCTTGGGCGAGTCAGGATAGCCCGCCGCTGCCATCACCACCGCTACCGCCGCCGCCCCATTGCGCCAGCGCAGCGGCGCCACCGCACCGAGCCCTCCGGTGGCGGCGGCATGCAACAGCCCGCCGAGTGGCGTCTCGAGCAGCTCCAGCAGCACCTGTGTCTCCGGGTCGCCGAAGCGGGCGTTGAACTCCACCGCTTGAACGCCGTCAGCCGTGAGTGCCAGACCGGCGTACAGCAGTCCGACGAAGGGTGTGCTGCGACGGGCCAGCTCGTCGACGACCGGCTGCAAAATGCCTGCCGACACGTCATCGAGGAACGTGTCGGGCAGCCAGCTGAGCGGTGCGTAAGCGCCCATTCCTCCGGTGTTGGGACCTTCGTCGCCGTCGCGGAGTCGCTTGAAGTCCTGGGCAGGCAGCAGGGGGACCACGGTGGTGCCGTCGCTCAGGCCGAAGACCGACACCTCGGGTCCGTCGAGGTAGGCCTCCACCACCACCCGGTCGCAGGTCGCCGCGTGGTCGAGGGCGATCTGTCGGTCGAGCGTGACGACGACTCCTTTGCCGGCCGCAAGTCCGTCGTCCTTGACGACGTACGGCGGTCCGAGCTCGTCGAGCGCAGCGGCGACTTCGTCAGGCTCTGTGCAGACCACAGCCCTGGCCGTCGGTATGTCGGCGGCCAGCATGATCTCCTTGGCGAACGCCTTCGAGCCCTCGATCGCCGCAGCCTCGTGGTCCGGCCCGAAGCAGGCAAAGCCGGCAAACCTCAGGCTGTCCGCGACGGCTGCGAGGAGCGGCGCCTCTGGGCCGATGACCACCAGGTCGACCTCGAGCTCGCGAGCGAGGCTGAGCACGGCGCGGGAGTCGAGGGGGTCGATCTCGCGGTGCAGATCGGCGTACGCGGCCATGCCGGGGTTGCCGGGCGCGGCGAACAGTTCCGACACGTCGGGGTCTCGGGCCAGCGCCCTGACGAGGGCGTGCTCACGGCCGCCGCTGCCGATGACAAGGACCCTCATACTTCGCGACCCTATCGGCCCTCATATCCCCCGTCCCGCTCACTTGTCAGACTCTCGGCTGGCCATAGCCACCTGGGGTTCTGACAAGTCGAGAGCGGGTGGTTGAACTGCTTCGGCTCAGAGGAGGTCGCGGATGACGACGGTCTCGTCGCGGCCGGGTCCTACCCCGATGGCCGAGACGGGAGCACCAGACATCTCCTCGACCGCCTCGACGTAGGCACGCGCGTGGCGCGGCAGCTCTGCCAGCGTTCGCGCCCCAGAGATGTCCTCCCACCACCCCGGCAGCTCCTCGTAGATCGGCCGCGCATGGTGGACGTCACTCTGGTTGACCGGCATCTCGTCATGGCGGACCCCATCGACGTCATACGCGACGCACACCGGCACCTTGTCGAGACCGGTCAGTACGTCGAGCTTGGTCAGCACGAAGTCGGTGACGCCGTTGACACGGGCGGCATACCGTGCGATCACGGTGTCGAACCAACCGCAGCGCCGTGGACGCCCGGTGGTCGTGCCGTACTCCATCCCGGTCTTGCGCAGGAACCCGCCCTGGTCGTCCAGCAGCTCGGTGGGGAACGGTCCCTCGCCGACCCGGGTCGTGTAGGCCTTGACGATCGCGATGACGCGCTCGAGTCGAGCAGGCGGTATGCCGGATCCCGTGCAGGCGCCGGCCGACGTGGCCGACGACGACGTGACGAAGGGGTAGGTGCCGTGGTCGACGTCGAGCATTGTGGCTTGACCCGCCTCCAGCAGCACGGTCTCGCCTCTGGCGAGCGCCTGGTTGAGCGTCAGCCCCGTATCGTCCACCATGGGTCGCAACCGTTCGACGTGGTACAGCAGGTCGTCGAGGACCTCGTCGACCGAGATGGCGCGGCGGTTGTAGATCTTGGCGAGCACCTGATTCTTGAGCTCGAGTGCGCCCTGCACCTTCTGACGCAGGATGTTGTCGTCGAAGATGTCCTGCACACGGATGCCGACCCGGTTGATCTTGTCGGCGTAGGTGGGTCCGATGCCTCGCCCGGTCGTACCGATGCGTCGTGAGCCGAGGAACCGCTCGGTCACCTTGTCGAGGGTGCGGTTGTAGTCGGCGATGAGGTGTGCGTTGGCGCTGATCAGTAGCTTCGACGTGTCGATACCACGCGCCTCGAGGCCGTCGATCTCCTCGAACAGCACGCCGAGGTCGATCACCACACCGTTCCCGATGACAGGCGTGCAGCCGGGGGTGAGGATGCCGCTGGGCAGCAGATGCAGTGCGTACTTCTCGTCGTCGACCACCACCGTGTGACCGGCGTTGTTGCCGCCGTTGAACTTGACGACGTAGTCCACCCTGCTGCCGAGGAGGTCGGTCGCCTTGCCCTTGCCCTCGTCACCCCACTGGGCACCGACGATCACGATCGCGGGCATGTCTGCGCACCTCTTCCCGTGCCGCTTCCCAGCGAGGGCTCCTGCGGCTGCATGCTACCGAAGGTGTTTCTTCCACCCGGGCCACCCGAGCTTGAACCGTTAGGGTCGCCTCCGTGGATCGCGCAGTGCTCATCACCAACCGCTCAGCGGGCACCAGCGAGGAGCGGTCCATCGACGACGCGGTCCAGGTACTGCACAGAGGTGGGTGTGACGTTGTCCGAGAGGTGTGCGAGGACGTGGCCGGCCTCGCGGGCATCCTCGAGCGGCGAAGCGGCCGCGACGTGGTGGTCGCCGGTGGAGACGGCAGCCTGCACGCGATGGTGGGCGCGCTGCATCGGCGTCGTGAGCTCGACAAGCCCAGCCTCGGGCTCATCCCGCTCGGCACGGGTAACGACTTCGCCCGAGGATGCGGACTTCCGCTCGATGCGGCGGAGGCGGCGGGCGTCATCCTCCACGGCCGGCAGACCCCGGTGGACATCTTCCTCGACGACAGCGGCGGCGTGGTTGTCAACGCCGTCCATGTCGGTGTCGGAGCCGATGCGGGCAAGGAAGCCGCGTCGTGGAAGGAGCGGATCGGCCGTTCCGGCTACCTCGTCGGCGCGCTCGTCGCCGGCTTCAAGGTCGACGGCCACATGCTGCGGGTCGTCGTGGACGGCACCGTGCTCGCGGACGGTAGCCGACGGGTCCTCCAGGTCGGGGTGAGCAATGGACCGTACGTCGGTGGCGGTTGCGAGCTCAACCCCGATGCCGTCGCGACAGACGGCCTGGCCGACGTGGTGGTCTCTTTCTCGGTTTCACCGCTCGATCGGCTGGCGTACGGGGTGCACCTCAAGCGTGGTACGCACCACCGCCGGAACGACGTACGGGCCGCCCGAGCCACGAAGATCGAGGTCACCGGCATCGGCGACGCCTTCTGGTGCAACACCGATGGAGAGGTTGCAGGCCCGTTTAGGGAGCGTTCTTGGACGGTGCTGCCGGCTGCCTACCGGCTGATGCTGCCGCCCTCGACCGGCTGACGGCATTCGGCGCTTCTCGGCGCGTCATCTGGTCAGGGGCGCCTGAGGGTCGCAGTCGTGCAGAAACGCCCGGCAGCGCTCCGCCTCTGACGTGTCACCGATCCGCTCTGATGCTGCGACCAAAGCCGACAGACAGCGCAGGAACCCTTGGTTGGGTAAGTGTGACCAAGGGACCGGACCGTGGCCCTTCCAGCCGCTGCGCCGAAGCGCGTCGAGACCACGGTGGTAGCCCACCCGTGCGAAGGCGTAGGCCTCGAGATCGTTCTGACCGGCCAGGGCTGCTTGTGCCAACTCGGCCCAGACCATGGACGAGGCGGGGTGCTGCCGCGCCGCGTCGGCTGCACTGGATCCGGCGGCAAGCAGCGCCGCGGCCGGGTCCTCGGGAAGAAGGGTCGCGGGTGGACCGCCCAGCAGGTTCTCAAAGGTCATGCCTCCATCCTGCCTCCTGACTTGTCAGAACCTCCGCTGCCTCTGACCAGCCGAGAGTCTGACAAGACTCGGGCTCCACGAAGTCAAGGCTCCGGCTCCACGAAGTCAGGGCCCCGGCTCCACGAAGTGCCCACTCAGAAGCACCGGGGGCTCAGGCGTCGGACTGCTGCTGTCCGGCGGCTCAGGCGTCGGGCTCCTCCTGCCGCCGGATCACCTCGGCACGCTCGCGCTCGTCGTCATACCGCGGGTCGCGCTTGGACGAGCGAGCGCGCAACAGCTCGACCGCGATGGGCAGCAGCGACACAGCCACGATCGCCACCAGCATGATGTCGATGTGGTTGCTGAGCAGGTCGACGTTGCCCAACCAATAGCCCAGCAACGTCACACCAGTCGCCCACAGCACAGCGCCCAACGCGGAGTACGTCATGAAGCGGCGCAGCGACATCCGCCCGACGCCCGCCGCCAAAGTGATGAACGTCCGGACGATCGGCACGAACCGAGCGAGCACGATGGCTCGGTTGCCGTAGCGGTCGAAGAAGGCGTAGGTCTTGTCGACGTACTCGGCCTTGAAGATCCGCGAGTCCGGTCGGTTGAAGATTGCCGGGCCCGCCCGCCGCCCGACCAGGTAGCCGACGAGGTTGCTCGCCGCGGCGGCCAGGGTCAGCACCAGACACGCCAGCCAGATGGGTTGGGAGACCTGCTCCTGCTGAGAGATCAGCAACCCCACCAGGAAGAGCAGCGAGTCGCCAGGCAGGAAGGGGAACAGCCAGCACTCGATGAACACAATGACCGCCACCCCCCACAGGGCGTAGGCACCGAAGCGGTCTATCCAGCTGTGCGGGTCGAGCAGACCGCCCAGGATCATGGTGTTGCCGAGGTGGAGAAGCACACTTGCAGAGTATCCGCCGTGCACGAGCCCGATGAACTCCCATGTCTACGCTGTCTGGTGTGCGTCAGGTCTGCGTCGAGTGAGCACCGGCGAGAAGCCTTCGGCCGAGGTGGGAGTCGGCCCCTGGCTCGGAGCTTGGCCGACCGATCCGCACTTCGACCCGGCACTCCTGGAGTATGGCGACTCGCGCAACGTGGTCGACCGATACCGCTACTGGCGGCTGGAGTCGGTCATCGCCGACCTCGACCGGCGTCGACATCCCTTCCACGTGGCGATCGAGAACTGGCAGCACGACCTCAACATCGGGTCCGTCGTGCGCACCGCCAACGCGTTCTTGGCCGCGGAGGTGCACGTGGTGGGGCGCAAACGTTGGAACCGTCGCGGTGCGATGGTGACCGACCGCTACCAGCATGTGCGCCACCACGACACCGTCAGGGCGCTCAGCGCGTGGTCCGACGAGTCGGGGCTGCCGCTGTGGGGAGTCGACAACCTGCCCGGAGCGGTACCGATTGAGTCCTCGAACCTGCCCCAGCGCTGTGTGCTCGTCTTCGGGCAGGAGGGTCCGGGACTGACCGACGAGATGAGGACCGCCTGCCATACGACCTTGTCCATCGCGCAGTTCGGCTCGACGCGGTCGATCAACGCCGGTGCTGCCGCCGCGATCGCGATGCACACGTGGATCCGCCAGCACGCACTACCCGCTCATGAGTCCTTACCGCGGGCGGCCGGTGCCGAGCACCCTGTGGCACGCGATGCTCCCGCAGGCGATACTGACGACTGACCCGCACACCGCCCAGCAACGGAGCCCCCATGCCGATCGCCACACCCGAGGTGTACGCCGCCATGTTCGACAAGGCGAAGCAAGAGCGTTTCGCCTACCCCGCGATCAACGTCAGCTCGTCGGGGACGCTGCATGCGGCCATGCGTGGCTTCGCGGAGGCTGGAAGCGACGGCATCGTCCAGGTGTCGACCGGCGGAGCCGAGTTCCTCTCCGGCACCACCATCAAAAACATGGTGGCCGGCTCGATGGCGTTCGCCGCCTTCGCGCAGGAGGCCGCCAAGAGCTACCCCGTCAACATCGCCCTTCACACAGACCACTGCCCTGAAGACAAGCTCGACGGGTTCGTCCGCCCGCTCCTGGCCGCGTCACGAGACCGGGTCGCTTCAGGTGGCCTGCCGTACTTCCAGTCGCACATGTGGGACGGCTCTGCGGTTCCGCTCGAGGAGAACCTGTCCATCGCCAAGGAGCTGCTGGCCCAGGCGGCCGAGGCGCACATCATCCTCGAGATCGAGGTTGGCGTGGTCGGTGGCGAGGAGGACGGCGTCGTCGGCGCCATGGACGAGAAACTGTACACGACACCGGGGGACGCGCTCCGTACGGCTGAGGCACTCGGCCTCGGTGAGCACGGCCGATACATGGCAGCGTTGACGTTCGGCAACGTCCACGGCGTCTACAAACCCGGCAACGTCAAGCTGCGGCCGGAGATCCTCAAGGAGGCGCAGGCCGCGGTGGCTGAGGACCGTGATCTGGGCGCCGACGCCAAGCCGTTCGACCTGGTCTTCCACGGCGGCTCGGGGTCGCTGCTGGAGGAGATCCGCGAGGCGCTGGACTACGGCGTGGTGAAGATGAACATCGACACCGACACCCAGTACGCCTTCACCCGGCCGGTCGTCGACCACATGTTCACCAACTACTCCGGCGTCCTGAAGGTCGACGGGGAGGTCGGCGACAAGAAGGTCTACGACCCACGTTCGTGGGGCAAGGCTGCTGAGGCGGGCATGGCGGAGCGGGTCACCCATGCCTGCGAGAACCTTCGCACCGCGGGTACGTCGCTCGACGCCTGACCTGCCAACTCAGTCCAGTCCCAGGTCCGATCGCTCGAAGGCCGCTAGGTAGGGCAAGCCGGCGGCCTCCACGGCTTCGCGTGCGCCACGGTCGACGATGACCGACACCGCCACCACGTCAGCGCCGGCCTCCCGGAGCGCCTCAACGGCGGTCAGCACCGATCCGCCCGTCGTCGAGGTGTCTTCGACGGCCAGCACCCGGCGCCCGGCTACGTCGGGCCCCTCGATCCTGCGCTGCAGTCCGTGCGCCTTGCCGGCCTGGCGAACGACGAAGGCGTCCAGGTGCTCGGCGTCGGCGGCGGCCGCGTGCAGCATCGCCGCCGCGACCGGGTCGGCGCCGAGGGTGAGACCACCCACCGC
>JBPCRX010000020.1:0-10598 GCA_050996395.1 Nocardioidaceae bacterium | reverse complement strand
GAGCAGGGCGTCGCCGCCTGGGCGCATCTCGATCGTGCGGCGAGGGCGGCCAAGGCAACCGGTGACCTCCGCAGTCTTGCCCAGCTGAGGGCCGACCTGCTCGTGCAGCGGCTCACTGGCGAGTCCTCTGCCGAGCTGGTGCCACTCGAAGTCAACCTGATCATGACACCAGGGACACTTTTCGACGACCAGGACCACACCGCAGCCCGCCTCGATGGATACGGACCCATACCCGCAGGTCTGGCCAGACAGCTCGTCGCCGGCTCCGACGCCAACATCCACCTCCGTCGACTATTCACCGATCCCGAGAACGGCACGCTCGTGGGTTTGGACCAACGGCGTCGGCTGTTTCCGGGGGCGCTGCGCCGGCTCGTGGCGCGGCGGGACCAGCATTGCAGGATGCCCTACTGCGCCGCCCCGGTCGCGCATCTCGACCACATCGACCCGCACCGGCGTGGAGGAGCCACCACGACAGCCAACGGCCAAGGATTGTGCGAGCACCACAACCACAGCAAGGAACTCGCTGGGTGGCACACGCACCTGCTCAGCGAGCGCCCTCACCGGGTGGTCGTCACCACGCCGACGGGTCACACCTACGAATCGGCGGCACCTTGCGCTCTGGGACCTTGATCAGACTGTTCAGTACGTTGAGTCAGTGCAGCGTCCGAGCCCGTCGCAACTGGCGGCAGAGCTTGTTCCGGCGCTTGCCCGCCGTTGTGACGGTGTTGCGCGGTTCGTGCTCGGTCTGGTCGGTCCTCCAGGAGTTGGCAAATCTCTGCTGGCCACAGCGCTGACCGACGCCTTCAATGACCACCTGCGGCGGCGTGACGCGGCTGCGGTGCTCGGCATGGACGGCTTCCATCTGTCCCAGGCCGAGCTGGTGAACCGTGGTCTCGCCGACGTCAAAGGAGCTCCCGACACGTTCGACGTCGAAGGGTTCACGACATGCCTGCGGCAGCTCCGGAAGCCTGAAGCTCAGGTCCGGCCACCCGCTTTCGACCGTGTGACCGAGGACCCGGTCATCGGTGAGGTGATCGTCACGCCACGACACCAGCTGCTCGTGGTGGAGGGCAACTACTTGTTGCTGGGTGGCCGCTGGCGAGCCGTGCGCGCGCTGCTCGACGAGGTGTGGCAGCTCGAGGTGCCCGACGACGTCCGGGTGACCGATCTCATCGCCAGACATGTCTCGCACGGACGCACACTCGAGGCGGCCACCGAGTGGGTGATGCGCTCCGACGAGGCCAACGCACGGTTGATCAAGGTGGCCGCCGCTCGCGCAGACGCAGTTGTCGACGTCATGACCGGCGAGCTTCTGGTCAGTCGACGCCGTCGGGCAGTGCCTGAAACGCGGGGTCGATCGCTTCAGCAACCGCCGTCGTGAAGGCGCTGAACGGAGTCGCCTTGATCGTGGTGCGACCTGCCTGACGTGCCCGCTTCCATGTCCCGACCACGGAGCCGTCTGCGACGACGGTGGACAAGAACATGCCGTTGCCGCCTGGAACGACGCGCTGCGCGTGCTCGGGCGCAAGAGCAGCGGACCGGTCCTGGTAGCCGAGCAGGAACTCGTCGAAACCCGGCAGGAGGAGCACTCCGCTCGCCTGGCCTCGACACGCAGCCAGCCGGTCGGGGGTCGTCGGATCCATGAAGTACGACACCCCGTCGACCTCGAGCACCGCGAGCTGGCTTTGTGCGACAGCCAGGCCGGTCCGAACATCGGACAGCGTCAGCTTGGTCCACCACGCCAGGTCTTTGTCCGTGGCCGGTCCGTGGCTGCGGAAGTAGCGGAGCGCCAGCTCTCCCAACGCCTCGTCGCGTTCCAGCACCCGGGCATCCGGCGACCAGTCGGCCAGCAGTACGACGCATTGCTCGAGCCCCCGCATCGGCCCCAGGCCCAACAACCCGGTCTGACAGAGGTAGCCCAGCAGGTGGATGCCGCGCTGCCCGTCGGTGGAGATGCCGGCAGCCTCCCAGGTGGCATACAGCTCACCTCTTCGAAGCGCTCGTCCCCCGGCGAGAGCAGCTCCGGCAAGGGCAGAGGCGCGACCCCTCGTCGCGTCGTCCAGACCGAGGTCCGCTCGTCGCCTCTCGGCCGCTTTCACCATCCGAGCTGAGGTCAGCCCCAACATCCAGCGCAGGTCCTGGGCGGGTACGAGGTGCAGCGTGCCGCGCATCGGCCACGACCGCACCACGGCACCCGTGCGCAGGGCGTCGAACACATCCTCTCGGGTGCGGCGCTCACTGCGCAGCGTCACCGACGTCGTGGCGCCGGGCAGATCCTGCGCCTGCATCGCCGTCATCCAGCCGACCACGTCGCGAGCGGACTCCTCAGCTGGCCCGACGAGCCGCTGCGCCACGAGCCGCAGCAGAGCGACGTCGTGCATGGTCGTCAACAGTGGTCTCACCCCTTCCGTCGCGGTCAGGACCTACCCTGGTGCCATGTGCCGCAACATCCGTACCCTTTCGAACTTCGAGCCGCCCGCGACACGCGACGAGGTGCTGGCCGCTGCCACCCAGTACGTCCGCAAGGTCGCTGGAACTACCCGGCCGTCCGTGGCCAACCAGCACACCTTTGACGAGGCGATCGGAGCGGTCGCCGCAGCCACGGACCGTCTGCTCGCCGAGCTGGTGACCCACGCCCCGCCACGCGACCGCGAGGTCGAGGCGGCCAAGGCGCGCGAGCGCAGCGTACGTCGCTACGGCTGACGGTGAACGGGATCACCACGGTCCAGTCGGTGACGCCGAGAGGGCCTGACCAGCGGCGCTCGTGCGCTGCAAAGCCAGGCCCCTCGGGCATCAACGGGCTACCTCAGGAGAAGACCTTCAGCTCCGTCAGGTCTTCGTACTGACACCCCGAGTAGCCACCCCCAGGACAAGCGTCCGGTGGGTAGTTGGCGGTGTCGGTCACCACGAGCGGCGCCTTGATGGTGAAGCGCACGAACCGGACCCCGGTGGTCGGCCCGGTCAGCGGCACGCTGTTGAAGCGGCCCTGGTCGGCCACGAGGAACTCGCCCTCCGACACCGTCGTCCAGCTGCCCGTGCTGCCGTCCGGTGACACCTCGACGCGGTAGCCGCCCGTGCTGGCACTCAACCCGTCGCCGCAGTTCGCCGAGGGGTTGACGGTGATCTCTGCAATATCGATCACTCGCGGAAGCCTGACCACCATGGACTTCGGTGTCTTCGGTCCAGCCTGGCCGTTGTCCAGTTCGGAGGTCGTGCTCCAGCCCGTGGCATCGGACTGGTCGATCGCCTGCCGAGGTCCACAGCCGAACCCGCTGTAGTCCGGCCCGGTGAAGTCCACGACGCGAGCGCCCCCGGCATACGCCGCCCAGTCACGACGCAGCGTGAAGTTGACGACGATCGCCGAGGTCGAGCCGACCGTTACCCGCCGCTGCTGGGAGTCGTAGCCCTTCGCGTTGACGACCAGCTTCGGATAGCGCCCGAAGGGCACCGGCCCGATGCTGTAGCGACCCTTCGCGTTGGTGATGTCCGACGGGTTGGTGACGAACGGCGACCCTTGGAAGGCCAGGGAGACGGTCGCGCCCTGGATCGGGCGACCGCTCCTGCTGCGGACGGTGCCGACCAGCGACCCCACCTGGCTGCCCTTAGGCGGCAGAGCGAAGCTGGCACCCGGTGTGGTGTCGTTGCCACCGAGGCTGCCGGCGAAGTACCCCATGCCACGGTGAGCGAAGACGCTCCAGATTGCGTGCTGGTGAGACCCACCGTGCAGCGCCTGGTCGGCGAGCAGGATGGCGTTGCGCTCGTCGAGGAACGACGGGTTCGCAGGCGACAGCTCCATAGCGCGCGTGACCAGGGACTCCGAGAGTCTGGAGCCGATCCGGTTGCGCAGGTCCCACAGCGTCTGGGCCCAGATCTCCCCGTCTGCGTGGACCTCAGGAAAGCCGATGACGTCGCCGAAGTCGGCATACGTGTAGCCGCCACGGTGTCCGGTCGCCCCACCACCACAACGTCGAGTCTTGGCGCCGACTGCGCAGTCGAGCGGCTCGGTGCGATCGAGGAAGACACCTTGACCGTCGTACTGGAACAGCACCACGTCACCCGACATCGGGTAGTCGTGCTGGAGCTTGTTAGCCACGAGGTAGTCCATGGCGTACCAGTCGCTCCACGCCTCACCCATGGAACCGGCCTGGACCGGACCCAGCGTCGAGTGGCCGTTGGCGTCGACGACAAGACGGTTCGACAACCCGTGGGTGTACTCGTGGTAGACGGTGTCTGCCTCGTCACCGACGTTGGTCGGAGCGAAGGGGTCACCGTCGGGGTATGACGTCCCGGGCGCGTGCTGCAGGTACATCTGCATCGTCGGTGGGTGGCCATCCGGGTGGGTCGACATGTTGGCGTTGTCGATGTGGTTTCCGTCCGGAAGGCCGTGGTCGGTGTTGGCGCCGTCATCGGTCTGGGTCTCGACCGCGTCGCCGCCCTCGCCTCGTCCCGTCGTGTTGAAGCGCTGGAAGTTGCCGGCAGCCTCGGTGAACCCGATCGGCGACGACTTCAGGAAGTCGTGCCACTGGTTCACGAAGTAGAAGACCTGTGCCGCGTTCTGGTTGCGGTTGGTGCGCCAGGAGAACGGCTTGTTCGGGTTCCAGGAACACGGGTAGGGGTTGTCGCAGAACGACACGTGCTTCAAATGGAACGGCTTGAGGCGGTAGTCCCAGGTGTGCGGAGTGCGCGGTGGGATCTCCTCCTTGGGGTTGGGCATGTTGTCGTCGTTGACGTCGGCGTAGGTGTGGGAGTTGTTGCCGCGCAGGATGTGGATGTTGCCTCCGAGCCAGCCGTTCTTCGTGTAGTTCCACATCACCTCTCGCCCGCCCCGGTTGTGGCCGGGGAAGTAGCGGACCGCGAGGCCGCGGGACTCCGCGCGTCGCTGACGGTCGGCCATAGATGCCGCCCAGGGCGCCGGTGTCCGCATAGGGGCCGACGAGACTGCGTCGGAGCTGAGGTCCTGACGAAGCAGGACGCGCCCGTCGGCCGCGTCCAGCACGGTGAGCGTCGGACGGGAGGTCGACATGGTGACCGCCTCCCAGGCACGACGAGTGCCCTGCGGCGTCTGGAACAGCACTGGCTTGGCGTAGTCCGCGGGGCCGACTGTCCTGGGCTCCCCCAGGTCCGCACGCGCCGACAGGATCGCCGACGAGCTGCTCGCAATCTTGCTGCTGGCCGACGAACGAGGCGCCCGTAGGCCGCTCACCGGGGATCCACCCAAGGTGAGCAACCGGCCGTCCTTGGTGACACTGGCCTGCAATCCGTTGCCGAAGAGCTCGACACCGCCGGCGGACTGCGTCCACGAGAGGTGGTGGATCCCTGCAATGTCGACGTAGTCGCGTTTCAGCGTCATCGTCGACAGATCGGCGCTGGTCAGGCCGAGCGCCGAGAGGTGTGCCCGGACGTAGTTCAGCGCGACCACGCGAGCCGGCGAGCCGTTCCGCGCGGTGAGGAACCCGTCCAGACGGGCCACCTCTCGCGGTGTCCCCGTCAGGCCGTCCATCTCGACGACGGCTTGACCGCCGACAGAGACGCGCAGGGTCTGAGTCGTCCGGCGCGAGGAAGCCTTGGCGGCGGCGCGGTCCAGTGCCAGCCCTGAGTCCGAGCCGTAGCCGGTGCGGGCGTCGTAGTAGCCCTTTTCCTCGTCGTTGCTGGCCGAGCGGGCGTCGCCCGCAGAGCCGGAACCGGTCCGCGGTGTGGTGCTGGCTGGCCGCGAGACGGCGCCGACGCTGGGCACTCCATAAGCGCCGAGTCCGACGATCATCGCCGTTGCTACGGAAGCCGTCATGGCGCGCGAGCGCCGGGCCCTTCGAGATGTCACTCGCATGTCTGGTCTCCTCTGGCGCAGCGTCCCTCGCGGCGCTCGCCCACACTTTGCTCTGGTTTGGCCGCACTCACAAGTGAGGCCCAGAAACTCATCGAAGCGGCAGGTCGTGCAGCTCCACGTCATACAAGCGCCCTCCGCTGACCCGGGCCGTGAGGAAAGTGCAGAACGGCTGCCGGCGCCGGTCCGTCGGCGACCCGGGGTTGAGCAAACGAAGGCCCGAGCCGGTCGTGGAGTCCCATGGGATGTGGCTGTGACCGAACACCAGTACGTCGACATCGGGGAACTGCTGGGCGCACCGTCGTTCTCTGCCGGCGGCAGGTCCGGTCTCGTGGATGACGGCGAACCGAACGCCGCCCAGCGTGATGCGAGCCACCTCGGGAAGGCGTCGACGAAGTTCCGGCCCGTCGTTGTTGCCGTAGCACCCGACCAACCTCCGGCACCGCCGCTCGAGCTGGTCGATGAAATCCACGACGACCCAGTCGCCCGCGTGGAGCACCACGTCCGCTGAGTCGACCGCTCGCCAGAGCGCGGCGGGCAGGTCCCGCGCGCGCTTCGGCACGTGGGTGTCGGCGATCATCAACAGCTCCAGAGGCGCACCATGCGAGGTCGCGTCACCCGACGTCACGACAGAATCGTCTGGCCGCCCTCGACGGCGTCGACGAGGTCCCCCTCCTCGGCCGTCTCCGGTGGGCCCTGGGTCTGCATCTCCTGCTCGTCGAAAGAGTCGAGCAGGGTGATGATCCGCTGCTGGTCCGGCACCGATGGAAACCCCCACCCCGGCCGGTAGCCGTAGACCTCGTCGAGCGTACGGCCCACCGCCAATGTGTCGAGGATCTCCACCGATCGCGGGCCGATCAGTCCCGGATGTTCCACCCCAGCCGCTTCGGACACTTTCAGCAGGTCCTGTCGCAGGGTCTTGACGTAGTTGGCAGCACGCGCTGACTTCGAAGCAGGATCCAGACCGTGAGACAGCCACCGGTCCTGGGTCGCGACACCGGTGGGACATCTGCCGGTATGACACTGCTGCGCCTGGATGCACCCCACCGCGAGCATGGCCTCCCGCCCCACGTTGACCATGTCCACGCCCAGGCCGAAGGCGACCACGGCGTTGTCGGGCAGGCCGAGCTTGCCACCTCCGATGAAGACCACCTGCTCGTGCAGTCCCCGCTCGGCGAAGATCGCGTACACCCGGCTGAAGCCGAGCCGGAACGGTAACGAGACCGCATCGGTGAAGATCATCGGTGCGGCGCCGGTGCCGCCCTCTCCGCCGTCGATGTTGATGAAGTCCACGCCTCGACCCGTGGTGGCCATCGCGTCGGCCAGCTCTTCCCAGAAGTCGAGGTCCCCGACCGCAGACTTGATGCCCACCGGCAGACCGGTCTCGGCGGCGAGCATCTCGACCCAGTCCAACAGGCTATCGACGTCATGGAACTCCGCATGCCGAGACGGGCTGATGCAGTCCTTGCCCTCGGGGACTCCGCGTACGCGCGCGATCTCAGCGGACACCTTCGCGGCCGGCAGCACGCCACCGAGTCCGGGCTTGGCGCCCTGGCTCAGCTTCACCTCAAGCGCCCGCACCGGAGCCGAAGCAGTGAGGTCCTTGAGCCTGCCGAGGTCGAAGCGGCCGGCACCGTCGCGGCAACCGAAGTACGCGGTGCCGAGCTGGAAGACGATGTCGCCGCCATGGCGGTGATGCTCCGAGAGGCCGCCCTCACCGGTGTTCTGCAGACAGCCCGCCAGCGCCGCTCCCCGGTTCAGCGCCTCGATGGCCTGAGCCGACAAGGATCCGAAGCTCATCCCGGAGATGTTGACCACGGAGGCGGGCCGGAAGGCCAGCCTCCGGCCGCGGGCCTCTCCCATGACCTTGGCGCAGGGCAGCCTCGCCTCCTGGTCAGGATGCCCGTGGGTGGCGTTCTGACGGCCGAAGGTGCGGTGGTGGATGATCACGTTGCCGTCAGAGTGCTCGAGGTCGTTGTCCGTGCCGAAGCCGAAGTAGTTGTTCTCGAGCTTCGCTGAGGCGTAGACCCAACGACGTTGGTCCCTGCTGAACGGCCTCTCCTCGTCGTTCGCGGCCACGATGTACTGCCGCAGCTCAGGACCGATCGACTCGAGCCAGAACCTCGCATGCCCGATCACCGGGAAGTTGCGCAGCAGCGCATGCCGACGCTGCAGCAGGTCGTGGGCTGCGACGGCGGCGACAGCCGCGACCGGGGCGGACTTCCACAGGCCTTTCACCCGCTCACTCTCCTCCCGTCGCGGCGCCCGCGCCATCGTCATCGTCGCCGCCCGGCTCCACCGGCTCGGAGGGCCGAGCCTCGTGGCCCCGGCGGCCTCTCGTACGCCGGGCCTCCTTGAGCTCGGACTCGAAGACATGACGGCGACCGTCGAGCACGCGGTCGCGAACCTCCCGCTCGAGGGTTCGGAAGGGCTGGTAGTAGGACTCGCCGTACTCCTCGACGACTTGGAACGTCCACCGGCCGGGCAGCACGTTGCGGCCCACGAGCTCCCGCTCCAGCCTGCCCGCGAGGTCGTCGTGGCCGGCGTCTCGCAGCAGGTGGGCGGCTTCCTCCACCTCGAAGTCGGCCTTGCCCGTCAGCTGGTGGAAGGTGAAGAGGGAGCCGCGGGCCCGCTCGACGGACTCCATCGCCTCGGTGAGCTTGCCGACCGCATCCACGGCCAAGTCGTCGGCGCCTCTGGGCCGCTCGTGACTCACAGGTCGCCGCCTTCGTCGAGCAACCTGTCGACCTCACGCTGAAGCAGCCCGAGCCGGGCCTCCTTGACCAGCGGGACCTGACGACGTCGTCGCCGGATGTCTGCCAGGTCGATGTCGACCGTCACCACGTGCTCCTCGTCGTGCGCCGCCTCGGCGACGACGTTGCCCCATGGGTCGACGACGTGGGAACCCCCCCAGAACCTGAACCGCCCCTCGACGCCGACGCGGTTGACGAACACCACGAACAGCTGGAACATCCGACCGTAGAACCGGGTGATGTCGCGCCAGTACTCGTCGGAGTTGTAGTGCTCGGGGAACGAGCTCTGGGCGCTCGCGGCCGGCACCAACAAGACCTGGGCACCGTCTTGGGTTGCCAAAAAGGCGAGTTGTGGCTGCCACGCGTCGTTGCAGCAGAGCACCGCCATCCGGGTGTCGTGGCTGGCGTCGAACGCGCGCAGGCGTGGGCCGGCCGTGAAGTGGTTGCGTTCCTCGAAGGGCGAGTATGCCGGCAGGTAGAGCTTGCGATGCACGTGGACGAGGCGCCCGCCCTCGAAGTACGCCGTGCTGTTGTAAGTATGGGGACCGGGAGGCCCGGCTTCGACGAACCCGATCGCGACGGCGGCATCGCCGGCTGCGCGAGCCACCTCCGCCAGTCGACCGTCGTCGGCTCGCATGGACAGGTCGTCGTCGACCGAGCCGATCGAGTATCCCGACACGAACAGCTCCGGAAAGACGATGAGGTTGGTCCCGTCCGACCCCGCCTTCGAAACAGTGTGCGTCGCGCGTTCAAGGTTGGTGTCGATGTCACCGAGTCGAGAGTCGAGCTGGGCCAGCGTGATCCGCACTACTTCGTCCTCTCGCACGGCATGGGTCCCGACAGACCGTCGAGACCCATGCCTGGGGGTGGTTCGAGCGACTCAGATGAAGCCGTTGTCCCCCAGCCACTTCTGCGCGACCTGGTCCTCCGGCAGAACGTCCACGTCGAACTGGGCGTTCAGCGCCTGCAGCTCTTCGGTGGTGAGCGCCTCCGCGACCGGGGTGAAGAGGTCGTCGAGCTGCTGCTGGTACTTGGTGTAGACGTCGTTGTTGATCGTCAAGGCGAGGTCGTACTTCACAAAGAAGTTCTTGTCGTCGTCGAGCACGACCATGTCGTTGGCCGGGATGCGTCCGTCGGTCGCGAACACCTCTCCGAACTTGCAGGGGTCGCCCTTGGGCACCTGGGTGAAGACGATGCCGAGGTCGACCTCGGTCAGGCCGTCACTCGGGAAGGTGAAACCGTACGCCTTCTCGAGCCCGGGAAGCCCGTCACTACGGTCGAGGAACTCCGACGCGACGCAAATGCTGGCGTCGTCCGGGCTGGAGCTCGCAAGACCGGCCAGATCAGACAGTGAGGCGACGCCAAGTGAGTCAGAAGTCTCCTTCGAGGTGGCGATCGCGTAGGTGTCGTTCGCGGAGGTGAGAGCGAACCACTTGATGTTGTTCTCCGACAGATCCTGCTTGGCCACTGCGTCGAACAACGCTTGCTCGTCGTCCGGGGCTTTCGAGATCTCGTTGCCGAGGAGCTCCGCCCAGCCGGTGCCGGTGTAGTCCCAGTACATGTCGATCTCGCTGGACGTCAGCGCCTTGCGCACGTTGGTCGTGCCCGTGATGCCGGTCTCGTCCTTGACGTCGGCTCCGGCGTTCTGGAGCAGCTGGATGGTGATCTGGCCGAGGATGAGCTGTTCGGTGAACTCCTTCGATCCCACCGTGAACGAGGCGCCCGAAAGGTCGACGGCGCTGTTTTGGCTCGTCGCTGCACCTCCACCGCTGTCGCTGCCGCACGCTGTAGCCGCAAGAGCCAGGGCCGCGCTCAATGCGGCCACTCGGACGATGGTTCTCTTCTGATGGCGCATGTTGCCTTCACCTCTTCGCGTGGGTTGTCTTCGAGTTTGGTGTGCGTGGTGCATGAAAAGGAGCGCTCACAGACCCCGCGGCCTGAGTTGTTCTTCGACGATGGACGCAAGGTAGTCGATGAGCAGAGCGAGCACGGCCACCAGGACCGCGCCGACCGTGGTGATGAGC
>JBPCRX010000134.1:0-11153 GCA_050996395.1 Nocardioidaceae bacterium | reverse complement strand
CCGATGGCCTCTGGGACGTCTTCACCGACCAGGCGATGGGCGGCCTCACCGAGGTCCGCAACGCCGACGACGGTGAGGCGCTTACCCGGCAGGAACAGGACGAGTTCGCTGCCCTCTCCCACTCGCGTGCGGCGGCGGGATGGAAGGACGGTGTGTTCACCGACGAGGTGATCCCGGTCGAGGTGCCGCAGCGGCGCGGGGACCCCGTCGTGGTGACGATGGACGAGGGTGTTCGCGGCGATACCACGGCTGAGTCGCTGGCCCGGCTGCGGCCAGCGTTCAGCAAGGACGGCACGATCACGGCGGGCTCGGCGTCACAGATCTCCGACGGCGCGTGCGCGGTCGTCGTGATGAGCAAGGACAAGGCGGCGGAGCTGGGTCTGTCGTGGCTGGCGGAGATCGAGGCCTACGGCCAGGTCGCGGGCCCCGACTCCAGTCTGCAGCTACAACCCGCCAACGCCATCCGGGCGGCCTGCGCCAAGGCTGCCATGGACGTCGGCGACATTGACCTGTTCGAGATCAACGAGGCGTTCGCCGCCGTCGGCATCGCCAGCACCCGCGACCTCGGAGTCAGTGACGGCATCGTCAACGTCAATGGTGGGGCGATCTCGCTCGGCCACCCCATCGGTATGTCCGGTGCGCGCGTCGTCCTCCACCTCGCCCTGGAGCTCCGGCGCCGCGGCGGCGGAGTGGGAGCGGCCGCCCTGTGCGGCGGCGGCGGTCAAGGTGACGCCCTGATCGTGCGCGTCCCGCAGGTGTGAACGAGTCCTCGCCAGCGACGGGTGGCTCGGGGGCGCTGCCGGTGGGCCGCCGTGCAAGCACCGGCCAGCTCGGCGTCGATGACCTGGTCAACAGGGCCCGGACCGGCGATCCGCGTGCCGTGGCCCGGCTCATTTCGCTCGTCGAGGACGCCTCGCCGCTCCTGCGGGAGGTGGCCGAACAGCTGGCTCCCCACACCGGCGCAGCAGAGGTTCTCGGCATCACCGGCGCCCCGGGCGTCGGCAAGTCCACGTCGACGTCATCCCTCATACGAGAACTGCGTGCCGACGGAAGGCGCGTCGGTGTGCTGGCGATCGACCCGTCGTCGCCGTTCTCCGGAGGAGCCCTGCTGGGGGACCGGGTACGCATGCAGGACCATGCCACCGACCAAGGCGTCTACATCCGCTCGATGGCGAGTCGGGGTCATCTCGGTGGAGTCGCCTGGGCGACGCCACAGGCCATCCGCATACTGGACGCGGCGGGGTGTGACGTCGTGATCGTCGAGACTGTCGGGGTTGGGCAGTCGGAGGTCGACGTCGCCGGTCTCGCCGACACCACTCTCGTGCTCCTCGCGCCAGGCATGGGCGACGGCATCCAAGCGGCCAAGGCCGGCATCCTCGAGGTGGGTGACGTCTACGTCGTCAACAAGGCCGACCGTGACGGCGCCGACCAGGTGGTCCGCGACCTGCGCTCGGTGCTGAGCCTCGGAGCAGCCGCCGCGTCCTGGCGGCCCCCTATCGTCAAGTCGGTGGCACAGACCGGCGAGGGAGTGACGGACGTGCTCGCCGCGGTGGCCCGTCACCGTGACCACCTGCAGGCCACCGGGGAGCTCGAGCAGCGTCGGGCGCGACGTGCGCGCGACGAGATCGAGGCGATCGCAGTCACGGCTCTGAGGGGGCGCTTCGGCGACCTGCATGGCCACGCCGACCTCGACGAGCTTGCCCGGCTCGTCGGTGGCGGTTCACTCGACCCCTATGCAGCGGCGGACCGTCTGTTGGCGGCGCTCTGACGACAACACGGCTGGACCTTGGCTCGACGATCCCACCAACGTCAGCTCATGGCGGCTCGCCAGCTGTCTGCGGTTGGCTCGTCGTAGTACCAGGTGGAGCCGCAACCCATGCGATGGCGTCTTTGAGCGGTGCGCCACCCCAACGGGGCTCCCCGCTGACCAGCAGGCGAGTTCCGACCTCGTATGAGGGCGCCGTCTCGACGATCGATGTCCCGGCGACGTCAGGCGGGCTGACACATGAAGCGGCACCACCGTCAAGCGGCGCGCCCTGCGTCGCGGCGACGGTCGGGGTGGCCCGCTCGGCACTGCTGAGTGTCGTGGCGACCGGCGGAGCGAGGTCGTGCTCGCCCGACGGTTGCCAGTCGAGCAGAACACCGCTCGCAGACGTTCGCAAACCCGTCGATGCGCCCCTTCCGCCAGCGTCTTCGACACCGGCGCCCGGTCGGCATCTGCGTCGAACGAGTGCCTCATCCCTCCAGTCGCCTGTTTACGGTCTCATTCCTCGAGGTTGTCGCTTCCCGTCGCTCCCTCTAGCCTTTGGGTAGGACGTTCAACTAGTCAGCTGCCGCATCGCCGCGCGCCTGGACCCGCGTCCGTCCCAGAGGGGAGCCCCCTCAGCCGGCCGGCCTCGGAGGACCCATGACCGACGTAGGGGACGACAAGCGTCCATCAGATGTCGAGAGCCCGCGCGAGCGGTGGCAGCAACGATTCGACGCATCCCAGGTGCGCGACGCCGACTTCACCACCTTGTCCGGCATGGAGGTCGACCCTGTCTACGGCCCGCCCGACCACGAGGCGGCATCCCCCGCCATCGGCTGGCCCGGCGAGTTCCCCTTCACCCGAGGGCTGTACGCAACTGGGTACCGCGGACGCACCTGGACCATTCGCCAGTTCGCGGGCTTCGGCAACGCGCGGCAGACCAATGAGCGCTACAAGATGATCCTCGGACACGGTGGCGGCGGACTCTCGGTGGCTTTCGACATGCCCACACTGATGGGCCGCGACAGCGACGAAGCCGTGTCACTGGGCGAGGTCGGTCACTGCGGGGTGGCGATCGACACGGTGGCCGACATGGAACTGCTGTTCGACGGCATACCGCTGGACCAGGTCACCACGTCGATGACCATCTCCGGCCCCGCGGTGCCCATCTTCTGTATGTACCTCGTCGCCGCCGAGCGGCAGGGCGCCGACATCAGCGTGCTGAACGGCACCCTGCAGACCGACATCTTCAAGGAGTACATCGCTCAGAAGGAGTGGCTCTTCGCTCCCGAGCCACACCTTCGTCTCATCGGCGCCCTGATGGAGTACTGCGCGGACCAGATCCCGGCGTACAAGCCGCTCAGTGTGTCGGGGTACCACATCCGCGCGGCAGGCTCGACGGCCGCACGGGAGCTGGCTTTCACACTGGCCGACGGCTTCGGGTACGTCGAGCTCGGGCTGTCGCGCGGCCTCGACATCGAGACGTTCGCGCCGGGGTTGTCGTTCTTCTTCGACTCTCACCTGGACTTCTTCGAGGAGGTCGCCAAGTTCCGCGCCGCCCGGCGCATCTGGGCCCGCTGGATGCGCGACGTCTACGGCGCCAAGACGGACAAAGCCCAGTGGTTGCGTTTCCATACCCAGACAGCGGGTGTCTCGCTCACGGCTCAGCAGCCCTACAACAACGTCGTGCGCACCGCGGTGCAGGCGTTGGCCGCGGTGCTCGGCGGCACCAACTCCCTGCGCACCAACGCCCTGGACGAGACGTTGGCTCTGCCCACCGAACAGGCGGCCGAGACCGCGTTGCGTACCCAGCAGGTCCTGATGGAGGAGACGGGTGTGGTCAACGTCGCCGACCCGCTCGGAGGGTCGTGGTACGTCGAGGCGCTGACCGACAAGATCGAGGCCGAGGCGGAGGCGATCTTCACCCGCATCCGCCAGATGGGCGGCGGTGACGAGCGCGATCACCTTGTCGGGCCGATGACGTCGGGCATCCTTCGGGGCATCGAGGACGGCTGGTTCATGGCAGAGATCGCCGAGTCGGCCTTCCAGTACCAGGTGGCGCTCGAGAAGGGTGACAAGAAGGTGGTGGGCGTCAACTGCCACACGCAGTCGGTGTCGGGAGAGCTCGAGATCCTGCGGGTCTCCTCCGAGGTCGAGACCGAGCAGGTCGTCGACCTGGCCCAGCGACGGCAGGCCCGAGACGAAGCGGCGGTGCAGTCAGCACTCGAGAAGCTCCTGGAGGCGGCACGCGGCTCCGACAACATGGTGCCGGCCATGCTCGAGGCCGCGCGCGCTGAGGCGTCGCTGGGTGAGATCTGCGGTGTTCTGCGTGCCGAATGGGGCGACTACCGAGAACCGGCGCGGTTCTGAGGGTCGTAGCACTCCTAGGATTGAGGCCATGACGGTTCCGCAGTTCTCCCGCCCAGGCGCCATCGACCTCTCGGCGCTTCGCAAACCACCTCCGGCTGCCTCGACAGCCGGGCGAGGCGCCGGCGCTGCTGCTGGCACCGGGGCTTTCTCGTTCGACGTCGTCGGCGAGCAGTCGCTCCGGGTCGACGTCGTCGATCGCTCGCTGTCAGTCGTGGTGATCGTGAGCTTCTGGTCACAGCAGTCCGCGCCTTCGATGCAGCTCAACGCGACGCTGGACGCGCTCGCCGACGACTTCGGCGGCCGTTTCGTCTTCGCCAAGGTCGACGTCGGCAGCCAGCCCGAGCTGGCCGAGGCGCTCGGCATCCCGGAAGTCCCGCTCGTGGTCGCCGCCCTGCGCGGTCAGCTGGCACCGCTGATACAAGAGCCGATCCCCGAGGCGGAAATGCGCGTCATGCTCGACCAGGTGCTGCAGGCCGCGGTGGCCAATGGCATCGCAGGTGTCGCTGAGCCCCTCGGGCCACCAGAGCCGGTTTCCGAGGCTGCCGACGAGCCGGCCATCTCCCAGCACGTCGCGGCTGAGGAGGCGCTGCTCTCCGGCGACCTGGATACCGCGGTCGTCGAGTACGAGAAAGTGCTGGCAGTCAGCCCCGCAGATGCCGAGGCTCTCGAAGGCCTGGCCCGCGCCTCGCTGCTGCGACGCACCCGGTCCGTCGACCTCGAGGAGGCCCGCCAGGCGGCCGCAGACCGACCCGACGACGTCGACTCCCAGACCCTGATGGCCGACCTGGACCTGCTCGGGGGCTCCGTCGAGGACGCGTTCAGCCGGTTGATCGAGGCGGTGCGCCGTACGAGCGGACCGGAGCGTGACGCCCTACGCAAGCACCTGGTCGAGCTGTTCGGCGTCGTCGGCGAGCAGGACCCTCGCGTCGCCAAGGCGCGGCAGGCCCTGGCCAGCGCACTGTTCTGAGACGCGGCGTCTCAGCGGGGGACGCGACGGCGTGCCGGGCGCTGGTCGGCGAGAGCGGTATCCCGCTCGTTGAGGGCGGGGGAGCGCAGCCACAAGGTCGCCAGGGGCGGCAGTTGTAGCGTGACCGACGCCGCACGCGCGTGCCAGGGCTCCGAGCTCGCGTGCACCGCACCCAGGTTGCCCACACCGGAGCCGGAGTACGCCTCAGCATCGGTATTGACGACCTCGATCCACGTCCCGGCGACAGGGAGACCCACCCGATAGTCGTGGTGAGGCACCGCCGAGAAGTTGGCGATGCAGGCGACGGAGGCGCCGTCGGGTCCCGTCCGCAGGAAGCTGAACACGTTGTTGGCGTTGTCGTTCGCGTCGATCCAGCTGAACCCCTTCGGGTCCTGGTCGAACGACCACAATGCATCGAGATCGCGGTATGTCCGGTTGAGATGCCCGACGAGGTCGTGGACGCCACGGTGCTCGACATGGTCGAGCAGCCACCAGTCGAGCTCACGGTTCTCGGCCCACTCGGACTCCTGGGCGATCTCCATGCCCATGAAGATGAGCTGCTTGCCCGGGTGCGCCCACATGAAGGCGAGGTAGGCGCGCACATTGGCGAGCTGGCGCCAACGATCCCCCGGCATCTTGCGCAGCAGCGATCCCTTGCCGTGCACCACCTCGTCGTGCGACAGGGGAAGCACGTAGTTCTCGGTGTAGGCGTACATCATCGCAAAGGTCAGCTGGTGGTGGTGGTACTGCCGGTGCACAGGGTCGTTGGCCAGATAACCCAACGAGTCATGCATCCAGCCCATGTTCCACTTGAAGCCGAACCCGAGCCCGCCGAGGTGCGTCGGTCGGGTGACCCCGGACCAGGCGGTCGACTCCTCGGCGATGGTCACCACTCCGGGCACGCGCCGGTAACAGGTCGCGTTGACCTCCTGCAGAAACGACACCGCCTCGAGGTTCTCACGGCCTCCGTGCACGTTCGGCGTCCATTCGCCGGCCTCGCGCGAGTAGTCCAGATAGATCATCGAGGCCACTGCGTCGACGCGTAGCCCATCGACGTGGAACTCCTCGAGCCAGTAGACGGCGTTGGCGACCAGGAAGTTGCGTACCTGAGACCGACCGAAGTCGAAGATGTAGGTACCCCACTCGGGATGCTCGCCGCGCGCAGGATCGGCATGTTCGTACAGCGGCGTGCCGTCGAAGCGGGCAAGCGCCCAGTCGTCCTTGGGGAAGTGTGCTGGCACCCAGTCGAGGATCACGCTGATCCCGGCCGCGTGCAGCCTGTCGATGAGCAGCCGCAACCCGTCAGGATCGCCGAAGCGGGCGGTGGGGGCGAAGTACGACGACACCTGATATCCCCACGACCCGCCGAAGGGATGCTCCATCACCGGGAGCAGCTCCACGTGAGTGAAGCCCAGGTCGCGCACGTAGTCGACCAGCTCGGTCGACAGCTGCTCATAGGACCGGCCCTGTCGCCACGAGCCCAGGTGCACCTCGTAGACGCTCATCGGCTGCTCGGTCGGGCGCTCGGCCCGCCGCGCTATCCAGTCGTGGTCGGTCCAGGAGAACTGGGAGTCGAAGACGACCGAGGCGCGTTCAGGTGGGACCTGGGTGTGCGCCGCCAGCGGGTCAGCCTTCTCGCGCCACTGGCCGTCGGCGCCGCAGATGAGGTACTTGTACATGGTCCCCGACCCGACGCCGGGCACGAACAGCTCCCAGACCCCTGACGACCCGAGCTGTCGCATCGGATGGGCCCGCCCGTCCCAGAAGTTGAAGTCCCCCGACACCCGGATGCCCTGGGCGTTGGGAGCCCAGACCGCGAACGACGTGCCCGACACCGGGTCCCCGGACGTCTGGTAGGACCGGACGTGGGAGCCGAGCACCGTCCACAGCTGCTCGTGGCGGCCCTCGTTGATCAGGTGCTGGTCGATCTCCCCGACGGTCGGCAGGTACCGGTAGGGGTCGTCCACCACGTGGGGAGCCCCGACGTCATACGTGACCTCGAGCCGGTAGTCGGGTACGACCGCGTCCGACAGCTTCGCCACCCAGACACCGGCGTGCTCGTGCGTCATCGGTATGACGTCGGATCCCGTCCGTACGCCGACCGACCTGGCGAGAGGACGCAGGGTGCGGACGATGACGCGTCCCTCGTGGACGTGCGGACCCAGCACGTCGTGCGGGCTGGAGTGGTAGCCCGAGACGAGCCGGTCGATCTCGGCCAGTGACACGTCTCGCGAGGTCGGTGGGGTGGGCATGTCACTCCTCAGCTGCGATGCGGGCGATGGCGTTCATCGGGATGTCGAGCCAGCCCGGACGGTTGCGGGTCTCGTAGACCGCCTCGTAGACCGCCTTGTCGGTCTCGTAGGCACGCAGCATCACGTCGCGGTCGGCACTCGGCTCGCCGGCCACCGCGTCGTATCCCGAGAGGAAGGCGGCCCGGTTGCGGACGGACCACTCCTGCGAGCGGTAGCGCAGCTGCTCGCTCGGCCCGAACTCCCACCTGGTCGCTCCGGCGGCGTAGTCGAACGACCGCAGCATGCCCGCGACGTCGCGGATGGGGGAGTCGAGCGCCGTGCGCTCCGCGAAGGACTTGATCGGCTCACCCTCGAAGTCGATGATCTTCCACCCCTTGACCGTCCGCAGGGTCTGACCCAGGTGGAGGTCGCCGTGGATTCGCTGGACCTCCAGCGGTGACCCCAGCGCCGTGACGGCGTCGTAGTGCGCACCTAGCACGTCGGCCACGTCGGCGAGGTCAGGGACGACGACAACGGCGGCTTCGAGCCGCGCGTGCATGGCCGCGGCCAGCTCGACGAGTTCGTCGCCCTCGAGCTGGGAGGTGTCGAACATTTCCGCGAGGTCGGCATGGACCTGCGCGGTAGCGGCACCCAGCCGCTGCGCTTCGCCGGCGAAGTCGGCGCCCACCTCGTCGGGGTGCAGGTCCTCCTCGACGAGCAGGTCACGCACGCTGGAGATGGCGATGCTCCACCCGTCCGTGGCGGTGCGTAGGAACGTCTGCAGCATGGCAAGGTCGCCGCTGTGCTCACTCCCTGAGCTGTCGTGCCAGCGCCCCGTCAGCCATCCGAGCAGAGTCGCGACGTTGTCGGCGCCGTGCCGGGTGAGTGCGTCGTGCACCTCGATGTCGGGGTTGTGCCCGTCGCTGAGTCGCCGGAACAGCTTGAGGATCGCCGCCTCGCCGTAGACGATCGACGTGTTGGACTGCTCCGCCGTCAGCACCGTGCCGGGAGCCGGCTCCTCGGGCAGCTGGGCTGCTTCCACCACCGTGAACGTGAGCTGGGCGATCGTCGGCGTGCCTTCGTCCAGAAAGCCTTGGAGGAGTAGGTCAGCGGCCGACTTCAGGTAGACCGCGTCATAGGCGACCACGTTGCCCAGCTCCGGATGGGAGAAGGCACCCATCAGGGCGTGCGCCAGCTCGGGGTCGGGCTCGCTGCGATAGGCCACCGGCACCTGGTAGGCGTCCGATGTGCCGTCGTCGTACGCGACGGTGACGACCTCGAGCCGCACCCGCTCGTCCTCGGAGTCCGCGAGCCAGGGCAGCGCATCGACATGCACGACGGAGAACTCCCGACCCTTGCCGGCAAACCATCGCCGGTCGGCGAGGTAGCGCGTGAGGTGGTCGAGGTGATCCGACGTCACGAGGGAAGGCCCTCCTCAGAGCGTGAGATCAGGAACCAGTAGAAACCGTGGCCGGAGAGTGTCAGTAGGTAGGGCAGTTCCCCGATGCGTGGGAACCGCACGTGACCGACCATTTCGACCGGCGTGCTGCCCTGCCACCGCCGTAGGTCGAGCTCCACCGGCTGTGGGAAGCGCGACAGGTTGTTGACGCAGAGCACTGCGTCGTCGCCGAACTCACGGCAGAAGGTGAACACGCTCGGGTTGGTGCCGCCCAGGTCGGTGAAGGTGCCGAGGCCGAACGCCGGGTGCTGCTTGCGCGCATGAATCATGCGGCGGGTCCAGTGCAGCAACGACGACGTGTTCTCGAGCTCTGCCTCGACGTTGACCGCCTGGTAGCCGAACACCGGGTCCATGACGGTGGGCAGCGCGAGCCGCCCGGGCGTCGCCGTCGAGAACCCCGCGTTGCGGTCCGGTGTCCACTGCATCGGGGTGCGTACGCCGTCACGGTCTCCCAACCAGATGTTGTCGCCCATGCCGACCTCGTCGCCGTAGTAGAGCACCGGCGAGCCGGGCAGTGACAGCAGCAGCGCGGTGAACAGAGCCACCTGGTTGATGTCGGTGTCGAGCAAGGGAGCCAGGCGTCGGCGAATGCCGATGGTGGCCTTCATGCGGGGATCCTTGGCGTACTCCGTCCACATGTAGTCGCGGTCCTCGTCGGCCACCATCTCAAGCGTCAGCTCGTCATGGTTGCGCAAGAAGATCCCCCACTGACACTGGTCGGGGATCACCGGAGTCTGCTCGAGGATCTCCGAGATCGGGTAGCGGGACTCCCGCCGTACCGCCATGAAGATGCGGGGCATGACCGGGAAGTGGAAGCACATGTGGCACTCGTCGCCGCCGGACTCAAAGGATCCGAAGTAGTCCACGACGTCGGCCGGCCACTGGTTGGCCTCGGCCAGGAGCACCCGGTCGGGGAACTCGTCGTCGATGGTCTTGCGCACGAGCTTCAGGAAGTCGTGTGTCTCGGCGAGGTTCCCACCGTTGGTCCCGGGGCGTTCATAGAGGTATGGGACGGCGTCGAGCCGGAACCCGTCGATGCCCATCTCCAGCCAGAACCGCAGCGCGTCGATGATCGCGGCACGCACGGCGGGGTTGTCGAAGTTGAGGTCGGGCTGGTGGCTGTAGAAGCGGTGCCAGAAGTACTGCTGGCGCACCGGGTCCCAGGTCCAGTTCGACGGCTCGGTGTCGACGAAGATCACCCGTGCGTCGGAGTAGAGGTCGTCGGTGTCGGACCACACGTAGAAGTCGCCGTACGTGCCCAGAGGGTCGCGGCGAGACTGCTGAAACCACTCGTGCTGGTCGCTGGTGTGGTTCATGACGAAGTCGATGATGACCTTGATGCCGCGGGCGTGAGAATCGTCGAGCAGCCGCCGGAAGTCGTCGAGGGTGCCGACCTCGGTGGCAACGTTGCAGAAGTCCGCGATGTCGTAGCCGCCGTCTCGAAGTGGGGAGGTGAAGAACGGCGGGAGCCACAGACAGTCCACGCCCAGCCAGGCCAGGTAGTCGAGCTTCTCCCGGACGCCGTTGAAGTCGCCGACCCCGTCACCGTTGGAGTCGCGGAAGGAACGGACGAGCACCTCGTAGAAGACCGCGCGTTTGAACCACAACGGGTCGGTGGTCATGCTCACTCCTGTTGCACCGACAAGATGTGGACCGGCTCCTCGTAGGGGTCCAGGCGGATGTAGTTGCGCTCGCCCCAGCGCCACGACTGACCGGTCACCTCGTCGGACACCGCAAAGGTCTCGTGCCAGTCGAAGCCGAGTGCGGGCATGTCGAGGTGGACCGTGGTCTCCCGGGCGCCATGCGGGTCGACGTTGGCCACCACGATGACCACGTCTCGACCTCCGTCACCGGTGTCCGCCCGCTTGCTGAAGCAGATGGTGGCGTCGTCGTCGGCCGAGTGCACGGTCAGGTTCCGCAGCAGCTGCAGGGCGCGGTGGCGTCGACGTACGTCGTTGAGCAACGTCAGGTAAGGCGCGAGGGTGCGGTTCTCGGCCGCCGCAGCGTCGAAGTCGCGAGGCCGATACTGGTACTTCTCGGAGTCGAGGTACTCCTCCGACCCCGGCCGCACGGCCACATGCTCGTAGAGCTCGAACCCGGAGTAGACGCCCCACGTGGGAGCTCCGGTCGCCGCCAGCGCAGCCCTGATCTTGAAGGCCGCCGGTCCGCCATACTGGAGGTATTCGCTGAGTATGTCGGGGGTGTTCACGAACAGGTTCGGCCGCATCACGTCGCTGCTGTCCTGGGAGAGCTCTCGCAGGTACGTCTCGAGCTCGGTCTTGGTATTGCGCCAGGTGAAATATGTGTAGGACTGGTGGAAACCCACGGTCGCCAGTCCGCGCATCATGGCCGGGCGGGTGAAGGCCTCGGCCAGGAAGA
>JBPCRX010000133.1:0-10501 GCA_050996395.1 Nocardioidaceae bacterium | reverse complement strand
TGGCCGGCTGGGTCGACGAGCTGGCAGTGTCGATCCATCGCGGGCTCGACGTGACCGGTTTCGTCCAAGACGACAATGGCGTTGACGTTCGGCTCGCTAGCGGCGAGGAGATGCGGGCGAAGTACATCGTCGGCGCCGACGGCGGGCGCAGTGTCCTCCGCAAGGCAGCCGGGATCGAGTTTCCCGGGTGGGAGGCGACCACGAGCGCCATGATCGCCGAGGTCGAGGTGACCGAGGAACTGCCGGCGGGCATCAAATACGACGCCAGCGGCCTCCACGGACTGAGCTTCATGGAGGACGGGCGGACCGTGCGAGTGGTCACGAGCGAGCGAGAGCTCGGGATCACGACTGAACCCACGCTGACCGACCTCAGCGGGAACCTGACCGCGGTTTACGGCACCGATTTTGGGGTGCATCACCCGACCTGGATCTCGAGGTTCACCGATGCGACCCGCCAGGCGGCGGCCTACCGCAGCGGGCGGGCCCTGCTCGCCGGTGATGCCGCGCACATCCACTCTCCGGCCGGTGGTCAGGGGATCGGGCTCGGCATCCAGGACGCCGTGAACCTTGGCTGGAAGCTCGCTCAGGTGGTCAAGGGCATCTCGTCGGAAAGCCTGCTGGACACATATCACGCCGAGCGGCACCCGGCCGCCGCACGCGCGTTGGAGTACTCGAAAGCGATGAGTGCGCTCCAGCGCCACGACGTACGGGTTGCGGCAGTGCGCGACCTGATGGACGAGCTGGTGGGAATGGACGAGCCGCGCCAACACGTAGGGGGACTCATCTCCGGCCTCGATGTCCAATACGACCTCGGCGAAGGGCACCCGCTGCTCGGCCGTCGAATGCCTGACCTCGACCTGGTCAATGGCGGTGGCGTGGTGCGGGTCTACTCCCTGCTCCACACAGCTCTGCCAGTGTTGATCAACTTCGGACAGTCGGGGAGCGTCGCCTTGGGTCCCTGGGCGGATCAGGTGCGGTTGGTGGACGCCTCGTACGCCGGCGACTGGGAGCTGCCGGTGATCGGCGCAGTTGAACCTCCATTCGCGGTGCTGGTCCGACCCGACGGCCACGTGGCTTGGGTGGGAGACGGGACTCAGTTGGGGCTGGAGGATGGGCTGACCACCTGGTTCGGGACGCCTGCAGTGGTGACAGCTCGTGGCAAGTAGCTGGCGCGCATCGCGGCAGGACGGCGGTGAAGCCCAGCGACCTCCGACCCGTAGGTGCGCAGGAGGTCGACCCGCCGTAGCGTGATACCAGCGCACTGAGGCAGCCAGGCGGCATACAGCCTGCACGGCACTACGAGCAGTAGGAGGGCAGCGACGTGGGCGTGAAGACGTTCATCGGATCGTGGCCTTTGCTGCGGCAGGTCACTGACGGCGACAATCTGGGGCGCGGCAAAGCCGTTGCCTCCGCAAGGACCAACCAGTGGTATGCCCGTACGACCGATGCCGACCGCGTCGTGGACTCCGTCTGTCCCTACTGCGCGGTCGGCTGCGGGCAGAAGGTCTACGTCAAGGACGAGCGGGTCATCCAGATCGAGGGCGACCCGGCAAGCCCCATCTCGCGTGGACGACTGTGTCCCAAGGGCAGCGCCAGCACCCAGCTCGTGACCTCCCCCAGCAGGGTCACCAAGGTGAGGTACCGCCGTCCGTACGGAAGCGACTGGGAGGACCTTGACCTCGACACGGCCATGGACATGATCACCGACCGAGTGATCGACTCCCGCAAGAAGTACTGGCAGTGGGAGGACGATCAGGGCAGGCGGGTACGGCGTACGACTGGCATCGCGAGTCTCGGAGGAGCGACCCTCGACAACGAGGAGAACTACCTCATGAAGAAGCTCTACACCGCGATGGGGGCCATCGCGATCGAGAACCAGGCCCGCATATGACACTCCTCCACAGTCCCCGGTCTGGGGGCATCGTTCGGTCGTGGAGGGGCCACGACCTTCCAGCAGGATCTCGCACTCGCTGACTGCATCCTGATCCAAGGTTCCAACATGGCCGAGTGCCACCCGGTGGGGTTCCAGTGGGTGATGGAGGCCAAGGCCAAGGGTGCGACGGTCATCCATGTGGACCCTCGGTTCACCAGAACTTCAGCGGTCGCCGACATCCATGCCTCGATCCGGGCCGGGTCGGACATCGCCTTCCTCGGTGCGCTCGTCAACCACGTCCTGAGCAACAACCTCGACTTCCGCGAGTACGTCGTCGCCTACACCAACGCCGCGGCGATCATCAGCGAGGACTTCCAGGACACCGAGGACCTCGCGGGCAGGTTCTCGGGCTTCGACACCGACGAGATGGCCTACGACACCACGAGCTGGCAGTACGCCAACGCCCCACACGAGGGCGACGAGTCTGACGAGTCGCGGTTCGCCCACGAGGCGAGCCGGTCAGAGGCCGCGGGCTCCGGGGGACCCGTGGTCGGCGCCAAGGCCGAGCGTGACGAGACGCTGCAGCACCCCAACTGCGCGTTCCAGATCCTCAAGCGCCACTTCGCCCGCTACACCCCAGAGATGGTGCAGGAGGTGTGCGGCATCCCGGTCGAGCAGTTCGCCAAGATCGCCGGCGCGCTGGTGGCCAACAGTGGCCGCGAGCGTACGACCGCGTTCTGCTACGCGGTGGGCTGGACGCATCACAGCACCGGCGCCCAGATCATCCGCACCGCATCGATCCTGCAGCTCCTGCTGGGCAACATCGGCCGACCGGGAGGCGGAATCCTCGCGCTTCGTGGGCATGCGAGCATCCAGGGCTCCACCGACATACCGACCCTCTACAACATCCTTCCGGGCTATTTGCCGATGCCGCATGCTGGCCAGCACCAGAGCCTCGACTCCTACGTCGCCAGCGACGAAGAGGCGGCCGGCTTCTGGGGCAACATCCGCAGCTACGCGGTCAGCCTGCTCAAGTCCTACTGGGGCGACGCCGCCACCGCCGACAACGACTTCTGCTTCGATTACCTCCCGCGGCTGACCGGTGACCACAGCACCTACCAGACCGTGCTCGACCAGATAGCGGGCAAAGTCGGTGGCTACTTCCTGGTCGGGGAGAATCCTGCCGTCGGCTCGGCCAACGGCAAGATGCAGCGGTTCGGCATGGCGAACCTCGACTGGCTGGTGGTCCGGGACCTGCAGATGATCGAGTCGGCGACGTTCTGGAAGGACGGACCTGAGGTCGAGACCGGGGAGATGAGCCCCGGCGACGTCCGCACCGAGGTCTTCTTCCTGCCCGCTGCGGCCCACACGGAGAAGAGCGGCACCTTCACCAACACCCAGCGTCTCCTGCAGTGGCACCACCAGGCGGTCGAGCCCCCCGGTGACGCGACGAGCGACCTGTGGTTCTACTACGAGCTCGGCAAACGCATCCGGGCGAAGCTCGCCGGCTCGACCGACCCCCGCGACGCTCCACTCCTCGACCTCACCTGGGACTATCCCGAGGAGGGGCCCCGTGGCGACCCCAGCGCCGACGCGGTTCTGCGCGAGATCAACGGCACCGGGGCAGAAGGTCAGGCGCTCACCGCCTACACCGAGCTCAAGGACGACGGCTCCACCCGATGTGGGTGCTGGATCTACTGCGGTGTGTATGCCGATGAGGTCAACCAGTCCGCTCGCCGCAGACCTGGCAGCGAGCAGAGCTGGGTGGCTCCCGAATGGGGATGGGCCTGGCCCGCCAACCGCCGTACCCTCTACAACCGCGCCTCGGCAGACCCTGATGGCAAGCCGTGGAGTGAGCGCAAGGCCTACGTCTGGTGGGACGGCGATGCGGGCGAGTGGACCGGCCACGACGTCCCCGACTTCATCGTGGACCGGCCGCCGCACCATGTACCACCCGAGGGTGCGACCGGGCCGGACGCCATCGGCGGCTCCGACCCGTTCATCATGCAGACCGACGGCAAGGGGTGGCTGTTCGCGCCGGCCGGCCTTTCCGACGGTCCGCTACCGACCCACTACGAGCCGGTCGAGTCGCCCGTGTCCAACGCGTTGTACGCCGAGCAGTCCAACCCCGTACGCCGGTTCTACCCCTCGCGGCACAACTCCACTAACCCCAGCCAGAGCGAGGTGTTCCCCTTCGTCTTCACCACCTACAGGCGCACCGAGCACGACACGGCCGGCGCCAGGAGCCGTACGCTGCCGTTCCTGGCCGAGCTCCAGCCGGAGTTCTTCTGTGAGGTGTCCGCCGCGTTGGCGGCCGAGCGCGGGCTCGACAACGGCGGCTGGGCCACCATCGTCACTGGCCGCACGGCCATCGAGGCACGGGTGCTCGTGACCGAGCGGATGCGCCCGCTACGCATCGGCGAACGCCGGGTGCACCAGATCGGCCTGCCCTACCACTGGGGCTCGAGCGGACTCAGCACCGGGGACTCGGCGAACGACCTGGTCAACGTCACGACCGACCCGAACGTCCGAATCCAGGACAAGGTGGGGACCTGCGACATCCAGCCCGGCCGGCGTCCTCGCGGTGAGGCGCTACTCGCGTACGTTGAGGCCTATCGGCGCCGCGCGGGAATCCTGCCGCCAGCCGGAGGACGAGAGCCGGCTGCCGACGAGAGGAGCACCGGATGAGCCAGCATCGAGGGTCACCGAACCGGTTCTCCGGTCCCCTGCACGACGTCAGCACCGACGCCGGCTACGTCGACCCACCGCCGCGGATGGGTTTCTTCACCGACACCAGCATCTGCATCGGCTGCAAGGCATGCGAGGTTGCCTGCAAGCAGTGGAACGGCGTGCCCGACGACGGGCTCCTGCTTACGGGGATGTCGTACGACAACACCGCGCAGCTCGGCGCCAACACCTGGCGGCACGTAGCATTTGTGGAACAGTCAGCGCCGATCGCGCCCTATCTCGACGCGGCCGCGCCGGAGGGCCCGACGAACGGGGACGGCTGGTCGGCACATGCCGACGCGAGAGCTCCGTCGTCGCGGTCAGCGCCAGCAGACCTCGGTATGCCCGGTATGGGCGTCCCGCAGGGGGCCGCTGCAAGCGTGACCCTGCCGGATCCCCAGGGCACGATCACCAACGACGACATGGGCGTGCGGTGGCTGATGTCCTCGGATGTCTGCAAGCACTGCACACATGCGGCGTGTCTCGACGTCTGTCCCACAGGAGCGTTGTTCCGCACCGAGTTCGGCACCGTTGTCGTGCAGTCCGACGTCTGCAACGGCTGCGGTTACTGCGTCCCTGCGTGCCCCTACGGCGTGATCGACCAACGCGAGGGCGACGGCCGGGTCTTCAAGTGCACGCTGTGTTACGACCGGCTCAAGGTCGGTGAGGAGCCGGCGTGTGCCAAGGCCTGTCCTACCGACTCGATCCAGTTCGGTGAGCTGGACGAGCTGCGCGAGCGAGCCGAACGGCGGGTGGCCGAGCTGCACGCCAAGGGTGTGGACGTTGCCCGCCTCTACGGCCAGGACCCTAAGGACGGTGTCGGTGGCGACGGTGCCTTCTTCCTGCTCCTCGACGAGCCGGAGGTGTACGGGCTGCCTCCGGACCCGGTGGTGACAACACGCGACCTGTCGTCGATCTGGGGCCACGTCACCGCGGCGGCCGTGACGATAGTCGGGCTCGCGGCCGCGTCGTTCGTGCGGAGGCGCCGATGAGGGAAGAACGCACGGTCCCCGAGTCGGAGTTCGAGTCCTACTACGGGCGACCGATCGTCAAGGCGCCTGTGTGGAAGCAGCCAGATGTACCGCTCTACCTGTTCCTCGGTGGTGTCGCAGGCGTGTCCGCCGTCATGGCTGAGGGCGCTGCTGCGACTGGCCGCCCGGCCCTGCAGCGGGTGTCACGGCTGGTCGCTGCCGGAGGTGCAGGACTGGGCACGGTGGCGCTCGTCCACGACCTAGGGCGGCCGGCTCGTTTCCTCAACATGCTGCGGGTGTTCAAGCCGACGTCACCGCTGTCGGTGGGGTCGTGGATCCTCGCGCCGTTCGCCACCTTCGCATCGGTGGCCGCTGCGTCGGAGGTCACCGGCATCGCTCCGAGAATTGGCCGGCTGGCAGGCCGCGGCGCTGCGGCCTTGGGCCCTCCGCTCGCCACCTACACGGCGGCACTCATCTGCAACACCGCGGTGCCGTCGTGGCACGAGGCGTACCGCGAGATGGCGTTCCTTTTCGCCGGCAGCGCCTCGTCGGCGGCCGCCGGTGTGGCGATGATGGCGACGCCGGCGTCCGAGGCCGGCCCCGCGCGTCGGCTGGCCGTCGCCGGCGCCACGCTCGACCTCCTCATGGCGCGCCGTATCGAGCACGGCATGGGCCTGCTGTCCGAGCCTTACCAGGTTGGTCGTCCCGGCCGGCTCCTCACTGCAGCCCGACGGCTGACCGCAGCTGGGGCCGTAGGATCCTTGGTCGCTGATGTGCTGGCCACCCGGACACCTCGTCACGCGGCGGCGCGAGTGGCATCGGCTCTCTCGGGGCTGGCGCTCGTAGGCGGCTCGGTGCTGATGCGGTTCGGTGTCTTCCAAGCAGGCGTCGACTCGACGAAGGACCCGAAGTACGTCGTCATTCCTCAACGCAACCGTCGCGACGCCGCTGATGCCGCCGCCGCGCAGATGGACGTCGCGACCGCTGTTGCCCCCCTCGGCGACCAGGCTCGCGGAGCTCCCGCTCCTGTCTAGAGTTGCCGCGTGACGGCAATGAACCCCTAGAGTTGCCGCGTGACGGCAATGAACCCCGGCATCCGGTTGACGCAGTTCGCCGCTGGCGGGGGCTGCGCGTGCAAGGTCCCTCCGGGCGAGCTCGAACAAGTGCTTGCCGGCCTGCCGGCCGTTGACCTCGGCACCGGTCACGAGCTCTTGGTGGGCCTCGACGCCGGGGACGACGCCGCCGTGGTGCGCATCGAGGGCGGTCGCGCTCTCGTTGCCACCGCGGACTTCTTCACCCCCGTCGTCGACGACCCGTATGACTGGGGCCGCATTGCCGCTGCAAACGCGCTGTCGGATGTCTACGCGATGGGGGGCGAGCCGGTCGTCGCCGTCAACCTGCTGGCGTGGCCTCGGAACCGGCTCGACTTCGAGCTTGCGGGAGACGTGCTGCGCGGGGGAGCCGACGTATGCCGGTTGGCCGGTTGTCATCTGGCGGGGGGCCACAGCATCGACGACCCCGAGCCCAAGTACGGCCTGGCCGTCACCGGGCTCGCCGACGCCGAACACCTGCTGCGCAACGACGCCGCCCGTGCCGATCTGCCCTTGACCTTGACCAAGCCCTTGGGACTCGGTGTGCTGAACAACCGCCACAAGGCAACCGGGGAGTACTTCGCCGAAGCAGTCGAGGTGATGGCGACCCTGAACCGTGACGCGTCGCGGGCCGCTCTCGCCGCAGGTGTGACCGCCGCAACGGACGTAACCGGCTTCGGTCTGCTCGGGCATCTGTACAAGATGTGTCGGGCCAGCCAGGTGACGGCTGTGCTGTCCGCGTCGGCGGTGCCGTACGTCGACGGCGCCCGGGCGGCTGCATCCGCCGGCTATGTGCCTGGTGGAAGCCGCCGCAACCTGGACTGGGTGCGGCCACAGCTCGAGTCGGAGTGCGACGAGGAGGAGCTGCTGCTGCTTGCCGACGCTCAGACGTCGGGAGGACTTCTCGTGGTTGGAGAGATACCTGGTTGTCCCGTGATCGGCGAGATGGTGCCGCGGCAGGATCGTGCGCTCGTCGTCCGACGATAGGCCGCGGGCTCAGCGCTCGACCGTGACACCGTTCCAGAACGCGATCCGGTCCTCGATCTGCTTGGCGGCCTCGAGCGGGTTGGGGTAGTACCAGGCGGCGTCGGTATTCTGGTCGCCGTCGATGGCGACCGTGTAGTAGCGCGCGCGCCCCTTCCAGGGACACAGCGTCACCTTGTCGCTGGAGATGAGCTCTGCGCGGACCGAGTCCCGTGGGAAGTAGTGGTTGCCCTCCACCACGACAGTGTCGTCGGACTCGGCAAGAAGGCGGCCGTTCCACATCGCGCGCATGGTTGCTCCTAGGGCTAGGTGTGTTGCCCAGTCTGTCGGTCGACGTCGGACCGATCAAGGCCGACCCCGGCGGCGACCGGGTGACCCCGCAGCGTGGTCGCTCGCGGACCAATGCGCTCAGCCCCTGAGAATCGGCCAAGAACCTAGCCAGGATTTGGGCCGGATCGCGGCCAGTGCCTAAAGTCGCCCGGGATCCGACAAGTGAACAGCACATGTGCGGCACGCCGAGTCCTGCCCCGCAGCACGTGTGACCTCGTCCACCTACTCGAAAACTCAGTAGGGGCAGGAGTGGGGGACCCACTTTTGCGTGTCGACGCCGCGACGCCGACACGCTCCGGGGTTAAGTCGCCTCTGGGCGGCCGAGCACCTTCTCGCTCGAACCCGACAGCTGACCTCACAGGCGTGAGAAGGAGACCTTCCATGCCTGCTTTTGCAGTTCGACGCCTGCTCATCGTCATCCCCGCCCTGCTCGTGGCCACCTTGGCCCTGTCACTGCTGTCGATCGGTCCGGCAGAGGCCCACCGCACCGTGCGCGAACGCAAGATTCATCACGGCCTCGAGGTCGCGCTGCGCCAGAAGGGGGATCCGTACGTCTACGGCGCTGACGGCCCGAGCGCCTTTGACTGCTCGGGGCTTACCGAGTACGCGTTCGGCAAGGCAGGATTGCGTCTCCCTCGCTCATCCGACGCGCAAGGTCGATTCGTTCGGCGCATTCCCAAGAGTCACCTGCGCCGGGGTGACTTCATGTTCTTCGACAGCGGCTCCGGCGTCTACCACGTCGGGCTCTACCTGGGCCACCATGGCGGACATCGCTACCTCTTGCACGCTGCACATCCCGGCACGGTCGTGCAAAGAGACCCGGTGTGGACGAACGACTGGTACGCCGGCACCTTGCGCCACCGCAGCTGACCTGACCACAGGGACACGCCCGGTGCCCGGCTGCGACTCGGTTTCCGGCTGACCATGCGCGACACTTGAACCCATGCGTTCTGGTGGACTTTCGTGCGTCCGGCGTTCGAGCTGTGCAGCAAGCCGGTACGCCGTCGCGTCACCGGGGCTGACCATCTGGCTGGCGGTTGCTTGCGCCGGCGCTGCCGTCCTCGCCGGCTGCAGCGGCTCCAACGAGGCCAGCACCAGCACGAGCACCAGCACCAGCACGGGTGCCAGCTCGCCGGCCGTGCCGAGCGCCACGGCGGTGAAGCCAGTCGGGGTCACCAGCACCGGGGCTGCTCTCACGCTTGACGCACAGTGGCCTCTCACCGGTAAGAGCCTTGACCACGACGCCCCTGAGCATCCGGTCTACGTCGTCAAGATGGACAACACGGTTAGCGCGCAGCCGCAGGTGGGCCTCGGTGCGGCCGACATGGTGGTGGAGGAGCTGGTCGAGGGCGGCCTGACCCGTCTCGCGGCGTTCTACTACGAGAATGTCCCTCACGTCGTGGGGCCGGTTCGGTCCATGCGGGCCTCCGACATCGGCATCGTGAAGCCAGTGGACGCGGACCTGGTGGCCTCCGGCGCCGCCAACCCCACCATCCGAAGACTGGGCGCGGCCGACATCGCCACCTTCACCGAGGGGACGACGGGGTTCTACCGCGACGACAGCAGGACAGCGCCGTACAACCTCTTCATGAGTCTCGACGATCTCGCGAGCAGTCCCGGTTCATCGTGGCAGCCGCCGAAGAAGTCCTACCTGAACTTCGGCGCCCCAGACGATTTCGCCGGGCACATTCCGGTGACCTCCATCGACGCCACCTTCTCCACCAGCCACACCACCCACTGGGAGCTCACCGCAGCCGGCTGGACGCGGCCCGACTCCTTCGCCGCGGACGCTGACGACTTCGCTCCGGACACCATCGTGCTGTTGCGGGTCAAGGTGGGCGACGCCGGTTACCTGGACCCTTCGGGCAGCCCGGTTCCCGAGACCGAGTTCTACGGATCGGGCGAGGCGGTTCTGGTACACGGCGACAGGGCACTCACCTGCACCTGGCACAAGGTCGACAAGCAGGCCAGCGTCAAGCTGGCGACGAAGTCGGGCACGCCGGTGGACGTTCCCTCCGGCCATACCTGGATCGAGCTCATCCCGGCCGACACCGGACGCGTGAGCCTGCACAAGTAGGCGCGCGCCCGCGGGCGTTGCGACAATGGCCGTATGCCTGCGAGTCCATCGGTCTCCTACTCCATCACCGTGCGCCTGGTCGTGCCGGCGGGAGGAACCGCCGTCAGCCAGCTGACCAACACCGTCGAGGCGGCGGGTGGCGCTGTGACGGCTCTTGACGTGACGGCGTCCGGTGTGGACAGATTGCGCATCGACGTGACGTGTGCAGCCCGCGACACCGCACACGCGGACGAGCTCGTGGCAGCGCTTCGGCTCATCGACGGTGTCGACGTCCACAAGGTCTCCGATCGCACCTTTCTCATGCACCTCGGCGGCACCATTGAGATGGCGTCGAAGCATCCCATCCGCAACCGCGACGAGCTGTCCATGGTCTACACGCCGGGAGTCGCGCGGGTGTGCCTTGCGATCGCTGCCAACAAGGCGGACGCGCGACGCCTCACGATCAAGC
>JBPCRX010000071.1:0-7035 GCA_050996395.1 Nocardioidaceae bacterium | reverse complement strand
ACGGTGGTGTGCCCGCTGGGCAAGCTGTTCGATGTACCCCACCCCAGCTCCGGGCGAGGCAGCACCATCTGCTTGAGAAGCTGAGTGGTGGCATTGGCGCCGACTACCACGGCCACAGCCGCGCCGGGTACGAGCCGCTTGCGGCGCGCCAAGGCGATCACCGCACAGGTGCCGACGACAAGAACGATCGAGCCGACAGTCACGTACTGAAGCAACCCGATCAGTGTCGGGTCGCCTCGCTCGCCGGCGGCCAGGTGGTGGCGCACCTGATCGTCCACGCGTTGGCCCTGGGTGGTGGTAACGAACACGATGTAGTCAGCGGCCGCAAGAAGACCGGCCAAGGCAGCCACCAGCAACGCCCGGGCTGTCCCGGAGTGGTCGCCTCGTGCTCGGTCACCCGGAGGCGGCTCCTGTTGCGGGAAGCGTTGAGACATGTTTGCAGTGGCCACGCGTCCTTCGCCCCCGATCCAGTTCGCCTTCGTCAGTCTCCTCTGGGCGAACAGTCTGGCTCACAGCTCTGAGAGCATGCTGAGGGTCAGCTGTGCACCGACTCCACGTCTCCGTGCCAGGACTGCCACAAGGCGGCGTACGAGCCGTCATTGGCGATCAGGTCGTCGTGCGAGCCGATCTCGCTGATCCGGCCGTCCTCCACCACCGCAACGCGATCGGCGTCATGGGCGGTGAAGAGGCGGTGAGCGATGGCGATCACGGTGCGCCCTTCGAGCACAGCCGCCAGTGACCGCTCGAGGTGGCGGGCCGACCGGGGGTCGATCAGCGAGGTGGCCTCGTCGAGGACGAGCGTGTGCGGATCGGCAAGCACCAGCCGCGCCAAGGCCATCTGCTGTGCCTGGGCTGGCGTCAGCGCCAGCCCACCCGAGCCCACCATGGTGTCGAGGCCCTGCGGCAGTGCCTGCACCCATTCCAGTGCGTCGACTGCCTCGAGTGACGAGAGTAGCTTGTCGTCGGCATCGATGTCGTCGAGAGCCAGCGCGAGGTTGTCGCGGACGCTTCCGGAGAAGACATGGTGCTCCTGCGTCACGAGCGCGACGTGGCCGCGCAGCTCATCGAGCGGCAGCTCCGTCATGCCCACGTCTCCCACCGTGACGCTACCGAGCCGGGGTGGGTGGATGCCGGCGAGCAACCGTCCGAGGGTCGACTTGCCCGCACCCGACGGACCGACCATGGCCACCCGCTCGCCCGGCTCGACGTGGAGGTCCACCCCATGGAGGACGTCGCGGTTGTCGACGTAGGAGAATCGCACCTCGTCGGCGTCGATGTCCTCGTCGACCGGTGTGCGCCCGGTGGCGGTGCGGTCGTCGGGGACGCTCGCCACCCCCAGCAGCCGAGCCAGTGAGGTGACGCCGATCTGCAGCTCGTCGAGCCATGAGATCAGCCGATCGACGGGGTCGATCAGCGCCTGGACGTACAGCGTGGCTGCCGTGACGTCGGCGAGAGACGCCTGGTTGCGTGTGTGCAGCCAGCCGCCGAACAGCAGCGTCACGACGGTGGGGATCAGATAGCCGAACTCAACGGCCGGGAACCAGACCGTGCGCAAGTAAAGCGTGTAGCGCTCGGCGGCGTACGACTCGGCGATATCGGCGTCGATGCGCTGCAGCCGACGCCGCTCGAGACTCAGCGCCTCGACGGTCCTGGCGCCCTCTGCTGTCTCGGCCACCGATGCGTTGATGGACGCGTATGACGCCGACTCCCGCAGGTAGCCCGCCTTGGCCCGCCGGAGGTACCACTTCGTCGCCACGAACAGGATCGGCACGCCGAGCACGAGCGGGACCAGCACCCAGGCCCCCACCAAGAGGCAGGCTCCGATCGAGAAGAAGGTGGTGACCACCGCGATCATCGTCTCGGGCAGCGCGTATCGGACCGACCAGCCGAGCTGCTCGACGTCACGGGAGGTACGGGTCAGCAGGTCGCCCGTGCCAGCTCGCTCTACGGTGCCGCTCGGCAGGGCCAACGACTGCTCCACGAAGTCTTCGCGAAGCTCGGCCAGCACCCTCTCGCCGAAGGCGAACGACACGTACCTCGCGTAACGCGTCAACACCGTCTGAGCGAGCAGAAAGCCGGCGACGACCAGGACAATCTTGTCGACGTGGGAAACCGTGGTGCCGTTGGAGACCGCTTGCACGAGGTCACCGATGAGTCGCGGGGCGGCCAGCCCGGACACAGCTGCCAGCACGTGTAGCGCGATCGAGATGCCCAGCTGGCGAGGGTGCCGACGCGCCAGCCGACGGGCGTAGCGTCGTACCTCTGCAGAGTCGGCGATGGGCAGCAGCTGCTTCACTCGTCTTCTCCTCTCGCCACGACCCGGCGGTAGCGCGGGTCCTGCAACAGCTGACGGTGGGTGCCGACGGCGACGACCCGGCCGCGCTCCAACAGCGCCACCTCGTCGACGTGGTCCAGAAGCAATGGGCTTGCGGTGGTGATCACGGTGGTCCGGCCGCGCCGGTGCGTTCGAAGCCGCTCGGCGATGCGGGCCTCGGTGTGTGCGTCGACCGCAGAGGTGGGCTCGACCAGCACCAGGATGGGCGCGTCCGTGAGCAGTGCCCGAGCCAGCACCAGCCGCTGTCGCTGGCCTCCCGAGAAGGCCCGGCCGCGCTCGTCGACCTGAGTCTGCATACCCTCGTCGAGGGGCTCCAGGACGTCGTCGGCCGACGCGGTGGCCATGGCCGCGGAGATGTCGTCGTCGGTCGCGGTGTCCCGCACATCGAGCTCGTCTCGTAGCGGACCGCTGAACAATGTGGCGGCCGAGTCGCTCACCACGATCGCGCGGCGCACGAACGTGCGCCGGAGGTCCGACAGGGGCACGCCACCGAGCAGGACGGGGCCTTCGGCAAAGCGTCCAAGCCGATCGGCGAGCGCAGCCGAGTCGTCAGGGGCTTCAGCGACGACGGCGGTCATGAGTCCCGGACGCACCCGAAGTCCGGAGCTCACGTCGACCAAGTCGGAGTGGGTGGAGGCCGTGAGCGGACTCTCGACGTCGTGCACCTCGGGCTGCACCGACAGCACTCGGCAGATCCGGCGGCTCGCGACCAGCCCTCGGATGAGCTTGTTGGCCACTTCGGTGCCGGTGCGCAGGGGCATCATCAGGAACGCCGCGTAGCCATAGAAGGCCACGAGCTCTCCGGGCGTGATGTCTCCCCGCACCGCAAACCTGGCCCCGAGCCACACCACGACGACGACGAAGACACCGGGCAGGAAGACCTGCAAGGCGTCCAGCACCGACTGCAGCCGCGCCACCTGGATGCCGGCGTCGCGGACCCGCCGCGACTCGGTGACGTAACGCCGGTGGAAGACCTCCTCACCACCGATGCCGCGCAGCACGCGCAGACCACCGACGATGTCGGACGCGAGCGTGTTGAGCTGCCCCATCATCTCGCGCTGCTCGAGGTTGCGCTTCTGCAGTGGCTTCAGGAGCGGTCCGAGCAGGAGCAGAAGGCCGGGAACGCCGATCAGCACCACAAGTCCGAGCGTCGTCGACGAGTGGAGCAGAATGGCGGCCACCACGAAGAACGACACCAGGGCGCCGGCGCCCCGGCCCATCACCTCGATGGCATTGCCGACGTGGTTGAGGTCCGACGACCCGATCGACACCACCTCACCGGTGGAGACGCGACGGGGCAGTGTCGCGCCCAGGCGAACGGCGTGCTGAGAGACGACCTGCACGGTGCGGTATGCCGCTGTGAGCCAGTTGCCCACGGCGAAGCGGTGACGCCAGATGCCCGCGACGGCCTGCAGCACACCCACGCCGAGAAGGACCGCGGACCACATCGTGAGCCTGCTCAGGTCTTCGGCCCGAACCCCCTCGTCGATGGCCTTGCCCACGATCGCCGGCATGACCGACTGCGCCACCATCCAGACGATGCCGAAGAGCACACCTCCGATGACCGTGGCCTTCTGCTGCGACGCCACCCACCACAGGTAGCGTCCAGGGGAGCTGTGGTCAGGGGTGCCGGGATCGGCGAGCGGCATCGGTTGCATGGCCTCCTCACGGTACGGAGCGACGGAGCTCAGGGCCAATCCATTTGACGTTGTGCCGCGGAAGGGGCCGAAACCCTTGCAAGCGGGTGACTCCGGCGGTTGACTGAGCAAGGTGAGGAGCCACAGGTGGCGGTCACTCGCTGCGGTCGCGGTCGTGGTTCTCACGGTGTCGGCTGCAGGCGAGGCTGTTACCTCCACTGCGTTGCTTTCAGCCTCGGACGGCCAACTGCAAGCAGCGCCTGGCAGGGTGTCGCGTGTTTCCGCCGAACAACTACTGGAACGCTGACGTCTCCACACTTCCGGTGCTCGCACGCAGCCACCAGTGGTTGTCGCACGTGTCGCCTCGCAGCAATCTGCATCCGGACTTCGGGCCCAGCTACGGCGAGCAGCCCGTTCCCTACGGCATCGGAGTCACCGTGGTGAACGGCGGACACCAGCGGGTGCATGTGCGCTTCCGCTACGCCAGCGAGAGTGACTACGTTCGTTTTCCGCTCGGCGCGGACACGTTGATCGAGGGAGGCCGCCATGCAGACGGCGATCGGCACGCTGTTGTCGTCGACCGCTCGAGATGTCGGCTGTACGAGACTTTTGCGACATACGTGCGACAGGGCCGGTGGCGAGCCGGATCTGGCGCGACCTGGAGTCTGTCGAGCAACAAGCTGCGGCCGCAGGGGTGGACGTCCGCGGATGCCGCCGGACTGCCGATCCTGCCGGGGCTGCTGCGCTACCGCGAAGTAGAGGTGCTGCGCCGCGTGGACCACGCGGTGCGCTTCACAACAGACGTCACCGACAGACGCCACGTCTGGCCCGCCCGCCACGACGCCGGTTCGGTGTCCAATCGGGCGTATCCGCCGATGGGGGCGAGGTTCCGGCTCAGGGCCGGCTTCTCCCTCCACGGGTCCCACCGCGACACGGCCGCCGTGCTTGGCGGCATGAAGCGTTACGGGCTCGTGCTGGCCGACAACGGCTCACCTTGGTTCTTCCAAGGCGAGGCGAGCGCTCGCTGGCCATCGGGCCTCCTGGACGAACTGAAGACGATCCCGGCTCAGGCGTTCGTCGCCGTTGACACCGCGAGACTCAGGGTGCGTCCGGGTAGCGCCGCCACGCGACCATAGCCAATCTAACTCCCACGCCGTGGCGAGGCCATCCTCGACGACGGCAGCCGCCATGATGGTGGCATGGCTGAAGTGAAGGACAACCCCGACAGGTCACGCTATGAGATCTTCGTCGACGGCGAACGGGTGGGGCTGATGACGTACTCCATCGACGGCGACACCGTCACGACTCCACACACCGAGATCGACTCCTCCCACGGTGGCCAGGGATTGGGTCAGGAGCTGGTGAGCAAGGCGCTCGACCACATCCGTGACACCGGGATGTCGGTGCAGCCCACGTGCCCGTTCGTGCGGGCGTTCATCGACAGGTCGCCTGCCTACCAGGACCTCGTCAAGGCAGTCTGAGTGCAGCTCAGCCGCGACGCACTGCTTTTTGTGCACTTCCTCGGCCTCGCGTCGTTGCTCGGCGGCGCTGCTGTGCAGATGTGCGACGAGGTGCAGGTGGTCAACTCTGCGATGCTCCACGGCGCGTTGGTCACGGTAGCGAGCGGCCTGCTGCTCGTCGGTGTGATCGAGGGGATGGGCGGCGACGTCGACCATCTCAAGATCAGCGTGAAGCTCGCAGTCGCGCTCGTGGTCACCCTGCTCTGCTGGGTCAACCGTCGCAAGGAGGGTGTCCCCGCCGGGTTGTTCATGGCGATCCTCGGCCTGACGGTGGCCAATGTGGCCGTCGCGGTCTTCTGGTGACCTGAGCCCCGGCGGACTCGTCCGAGAGTGTGACGCTTGGGCGCCTTGATCTCGGCCGGACGAATCGGCGGCGACTGTGCCGCGCGTGATGCCTGGAGCCCTGCCTCAGATCTTCTCGACGGGGGAATAGCGCAGCAGCAGGCGCTTGACCCCACCCGATCCGAAGTCGACCGACGCCACGGCCTTGTCCCCTACACCGTCCACCGTCACGACACTGCCCATGCCGAACGAGTCGTGGAGGACGCGGTCCCCTGGGGTCAGCGACGGGACAGGTCGACTGCCGGCGGTCGGTTTCGCAGCGGGAAGGCTATGTCGACGAGCCGACATCGTGGTCGCGACCGGCGAGATGTAGCCACCGGCACCGGCGTAACGCGTGGACGCCGAGGAGCTGCCCCACGATGTCTGCGCCGCCTCGGTACGGCGCCATTCGACGAGCGTTGCCGGCACCTCGTCGAGGAACCTCGACGGCGGGTTGTGCTGAGGCGCGCCCCACGCCGACCGGACCATGGCCCTGGACACATACAGGCGCTGACGGGCACGGGTGACACCGACATAGGCCAACCGGCGCTCCTCCTCGAGCTCCGGCTGGTCCCCAAGCGAGCGAGAATGAGGGAACACGCCGTCCTCCAGTCCGGTGAGGAAGACGACAGGGAACTCCAGACCCTTGGCCGTATGCAAGGTCATCATCGTCACCACACCACCGCCGTCATCCTCATCGGGGATCTGGTCGGAGTCTGCGACGAGTGCGACCCGCTCGAGGAACTCGCCCAAGGTGGCGTCCTCACGCTCGTCGGTGAACTCGCGGGCAACGGCGACCAGCTCGCCGAGGTTCTCGACCCGCGTCTCGTCCTGCGGGTCCGTCGATGCCTCCAGCTCGGCGAGGTAGCCACTCCTGGTGAGGACGGCGTCAACGATGTCGTCGGGCCTGGCGCCGGTGTCCACCATGGCCTGCAGAGTGTCGACCACCCCGACGAAGGACTGGATGCACCGCAACGAGCGGGTGGCGATCAGCGGGGCGTCAGCGGCGTTACGCAGGGCCGTCCAGAACGAGGTACCCGTGCGCTGGGCCAGCACGTCGACGCAGGCCTCGGCACGGTCGCCGATGCCGCGCTTGGGCACATTGAGGATCCGGCGCAAGGAGACGGTGTCGTTGGGGTTGACGAGCACCCGCAGGGAGGCGACCGCCTCACGCACCGCGCGCCACTCGTAGAAGCGCACCCCGCCGACCACCTGGTAGGGC
>JBPCRX010000118.1:0-7786 GCA_050996395.1 Nocardioidaceae bacterium | reverse complement strand
CAACGTGCTCGTGCACGCCGGCACGCTGTGGAGCCGCGTCGTGTCAGCGGTGGCAGCAGAGCACCCGGACGTGACCGTGGACTACCTGCATGTCGACGCGGCCACCATGTTGTTGGTCACGGACCCTTCGCGCTTCGACGTGATCGTCACCGACAACCTGTTCGGCGACATTCTCACCGACCTGGCGGCGGCAGTGACCGGTGGGATCGGACTGGCTGCCAGCGCCAACATCAACCCGGACCACACGACCCCGAGCATGTTCGAGCCGGTGCATGGATCGGCACCTGATATTGCCGGGCAAGGGAAGGCGGATCCCACCGCGGCCGTGCTGAGTGCGGCGATGCTGCTCGACCACTTCGGCCTCGTCGACGCCTCCGAAAGCGTGCGGCGCGCCGTCTGTGACGACCTGACGGTTCAGGTTGGCGGCGTCCGCAGCACCCAGCAGATCGGTGATGACATCGCCACCCGTCTCGCCGGCCTCGTGGGTTAACGTGCTGCTATGACGACGAACGTCGCGATCGCGGTCGAGCCGCACTCGTCCCCGGTCTCGCCCGAGCGTCGAGCCGAGATCCTCGCCGACCCCGGGTTCGGCGTCCATTTCACCGACCATATGGTCGTCATCGAGTGGACTCCCGGGCAGGAGTGGCACGACGCGCGCCTCCAGCCCTATGGGCCCTTCATGATGGACCCGGCGGCCTCAGTGCTGCACTACGCCCAGGAGATCTTCGAGGGCCTCAAGGCTTTTCGCCACAGCGACGGATCCGTGTGGGCCTTCCGACCTGAGGCGAACGCGGCCCGGCTTCGGCGCTCCTCGGTGCGGATGGCCCTGCCGGAGCTTCCGGAGGAACAGTTCCTCGCCGCCATTGAGGCTCTGGTCAGCGCCGATGTGGCCTGGGTGCCGAGCGGGGATGGGCAGTCGCTCTACCTACGGCCGTTCATGTTCGCCTCCGAGGTGTTCCTCGGAGTCCGACCGGCCAAGCACGTCACGTTCGCTGTGATCGCCTCGCCGGCCGGCCCGTACTTCGGTGGCGAAGGCGTCAGGGCGGTCTCGATCTGGCTGAGCGAAGAGTTCAGCCGGGCAGCCCCCGGTGGCACCGGCGCTGCCAAGTGTGGCGGCAACTACGCCGCCAGCCTGATTGCTCAGCAGGAGGCCATCGACAACGGCTGCGACCAGGTCGTCTTCCTCGATGCTGCCGAGCACATGTTGCTCGAGGAGCTGGGGGGCATGAACGTCTTCCTGGTGCTTTCAGACGGCACCCTGGTCACGCCTGAGCTCAACGGCAGCATCCTCGAGGGAGTCACGCGGTCCTCCATCATCGCTCTGGCCGAGGAGAACGGGCACAAGGTCGACGAGCGGCAGGTGCCGATCGACGAGTGGCGCGACGGAGTGGCGTCCGGCGAGGTACAAGAGGTCTTCGCCTGCGGCACAGCGGCTGTGATCACCCCGATCGGCACCCTCAAGTGGCGAGGAGGCGGGGTGTCGACTGGCTCTGCGTGCGGACCCGTGACGGCCCGGCTTCGTCGGCAGCTGATCGACATCCAGTTCGGCCGGGCGCCGGATCCCTACAGTTGGCTGCACCGCCTGGCCTGAGCCGGGAACCGGCCGCGCCGCCGCAGCGGCGCTCACACTGCTCAGCCATCCCGAGGAACCTCATGGCTGTCGCAACCGGCTTCCACGTCTACGACACCACGCTGCGAGACGGCGCCCAGCAGGAGGGACTCAACCTCTCCGTCGATGACAAGCTCCACATCGCCCGGCACCTGGACGACCTCGGCGTTGGCTATATCGAGGGCGGCTGGCCAGGGTCGAATCCCAAGGACACCGAGTTCTTCCGTCGAGCCCGTTCCGAGCTTGTGCTTGGTCGTGCGACCCTGGCCGCCTTCGGCGCGACGCGACGAGCCGGTACGAGCGCCGCGGACGACCCGCTCGTGGCGGCTCTGCGGGGCTCGGGCGCAGACGTGGTGACGCTCGTGGCCAAGAGCCACGACCGCCACGTCGAGCTGGCCCTTCGCACGACGCTCGAGGAGAACCTGGCCATGGTTCGCGACACGGTCCGGCACCTGCGCGCTGAGGGTCAGCGGGTGTTCGTCGACGCGGAGCACTTCTTCGACGGCTACCGGGACAACCGGTCCTACGCGCTCGAGGTCGTCAGGGTGGCGGCTGAGGCCGGCGCTGAGGTCGTGGCCCTGTGCGACACCAACGGGGGCATGCTGCCCGGCCAGGTCGCTGATGTGGTGAACGACGTGGTGTCCTCCAGCGGCGTACGGGTGGGCATCCACTGCCACAACGACACGGGTTGCGCCGTGGCGAACACCCTCGCCGCGGTCGACGCCGGCGCCTCCCATGTGCAGGGGACACTGAACGGTTATGGCGAACGCACCGGCAACGCCGACCTGGTCTCGGTGGTGGCAAACCTCCAGCTCAAGCTGCTTCGGCCCGTGCTGCCAGCCGGACGGCTTCGAGAGGCCACCCGCATCGCGCACGCCGTCGCCGAGGTGACCAACGTGGCGCCGTCATCGAGGCAGCCGTACGTCGGTGTCTCCGCCTTCGCGCACAAGGCGGGTCTGCACGCGAGCGCCATCAAGGTCGACCCAACGCTGTACCAACACACCGAACCCACGGACGTCGGGAACGACATGAGGCTCCTGGTCAGCGACATGGCGGGCCGTGCGTCGATCGAACTCAAGGGCCGGGAGCTCGGTTTCGACCTGAGCAGCGACGCCGAGCTGGTCAGCCGTGTCACGTCCAGGGTCAAGGCCATGGAGTCGACGGGCTACACGTTCGAGGCGGCCGACGCGTCGTTCGAGCTGCTGCTGGTCGAGGAGGTGGAGGGGCGCCGCCCGAGCTACTTCGACGTCGAGTCGTGGCGGGTCATCACGGAATCCAGACCCGATGCGAATGCGCTGTCGGAGGCGACCGTCAAGCTTCGCGCCGGAGGGGACCGGATCGTGTCGACCGGTGAAGGCAACTGGCCCGTCAATGCGCTCGACGCGGCGTTGCGGCAGGCGATCGGCCAGGTGTTTCCGCAGGTCGGCAGATTCCAGCTGATCGACTACAAGGTACGCATCCTGGACCAGGGCCACGGCACGGACGCCGTCACCCGAGTGCTGATCGAGACGGCCGACGAGACTTGCTCCTGGGTTACCGTCGGCGTCGGGCCCAACGTCGTGGAAGCCTCGTGGGACGCGCTGCTGGACGCGCTCACCTACGGTCTGCGCCGGAGTGGTTAGACGCCGGCAGCACTTCGGCGGCCCCCGGTCGCCTGATCGACGTCAACGAGCAGGTCCTGTCCCTTCGGCCTAAGGTCTTGCCCGCTCGACGGACAGTTGCCGGCCTCTCGACGCGCAGCTCTTGGCCGCTCCGTCTAGGCTGCGCGGCGTGAGGATCGCACGGTTCACGACGGGGGACGATCCGGCGTACGGCGTGGTCGGTGGTTCCGAGGGCGAGGAGATCGTGGCGGTCATGGTCGGTGACCCGCTCTACAACGGGGTCGAGCTGACCGGCGAGCAGCACTCCCTGGTCGACGTACGGCTGCTGGCGCCGGTCATCCCGCGGAGCAAGGTGGTCGGGATAGGACGCAATTACGCCGCCCACGCCGCGGAGCTGGGTCATGCCGTCCCGGCCGAGCCGCTTGTCTTCCTCAAACCCAACACGTCGGTCGTCGGCCCGTTCGACCCGATCGTGCACCCGGTGCAGAGCACCGAAGTGCACTTCGAGGGCGAACTCGCCGTCGTCATCGGCCGGATCTGCCGAGACGTCCCGGCCGACCAGGTCGACGACGTCATCTACGGCTACACCGTCTGCAACGACGTGACAGCTCGTGACCTGCAGGAGAGTGACGGGCAGTGGGCCCGGGCCAAGGGGTTCGACTCCTTCTGCCCGCTGGGGCCCTGGATCGAGACGGAGCTCGACCCCTCGGACCTCCTGATCGAGACCACCGTCAACGGGGAGACGCTGCAGCACGACCGCACCAGCCTGATGCTGCACGACGTGGCGAGCCAGATCGCCTACATCACGTCGTTCACCACCCTGCTGCCTGGTGACGTCATCGCCACCGGCACACCCGCAGGCGTCGGCCGTCTGCAGCCCGGGGACGAGGTGTCGGTGACGGTGGAGGGCATCGGCACTCTCACCAACAAGGTGGTGTCCCGTGGCTGAGGACGCTCGCCCAGACGTGCTGGGCGAGGTTGCTCCGGAGCAGGTGCGGCTACGTTTCCCGCCATCACCGACCGGCTCCCTGCACCTCGGCAACGTCCGAAGTGCGCTGTTCAACTGGGCGTTCGCCCGGCACTTCGGCGGCACCCTGGTGCTCCGCATCGAGGACACCGACGAGGCCCGTAACACCGAGGCCGGGCTCGCGTCGGTGCTCGACTCGCTGCGGTGGCTGGGCATCGATTGGGACGAGGGGCCGGAGGTCGGAGGTCCGTTCGGCCCCTATATCCAGTCCGAGCGGTTCGACATCTACGCCGATGTGGCGCAGCGGTTGCGCGCGGCCGGCAAGGCATACGACTGCTTCTGCACCCAGGAGGAGCTGGAGGAACGCCGTGAGCAGGCTCGACGCGAGGGGCGTACGACCGGATACGACGGCCAGTGCCGCGCCCTGACCCCAGAGCAGCGCGCTGACTTTGAGGCTCAGGGACGGGCGAGCGTTCTGCGGTTCCGCATGCCCGACGCAGCCATCGTGTTCGACGACCTGGTCCGTGGACAGATCACCTTCCAAGCTGAGCACGTGCCTGACTACGTGCTCGTCAGGGCCAACGGTCACCCCCTCTACACCTTGGTCAACCCCGTCGACGACGCTCTGATGGAGATCACCCATGTGCTGCGGGGGGAGGACCTGCTCTCCTCGACGCCCCGACAGATCGCGCTGTATGCCGCCCTGCTCGACCTCGGTATCGGCCGCGGTGCTCCCAGGTTCGCCCACCTTCCGATCGTGATGGGCGAAGGCAACAAGCGGCTGTCCAAACGGGACCGCGGTGCTGGTCTGGCCGAGTACGTCGAGCGTGGGTTCCTGCCCGAAGGACTGCTGAACTACCTAGCGCTGCTCGGATGGGGCATCTCCGAGGACCGAGACGTCTTCTCGATGAACGAGATGGTCGAGGTCTTCGACATTCGGCGCGTCAACCCCAACGCCGCCCGTTTCGACCTCAAGAAGTGCGAGGCGATCAACGCAGCTCACCTCCGAGCCCTTCCGGTGGCCGAGGTCGCCAGTCGCATCGTTCCCTACCTCCAGCGGGCCGGCCTCTTGGGCGAGCATGTCACCGACGACGAGCGTGCAACTCTCGAGGCAGCAGCGCCACTTGTCCACGAGCGCATGACGACGCTGGGGGAGGCGGTCGGCATGGTGGGCTTCCTCTTCGTGCCCGAGGCCGACTTCTCGCCCGACCCCGACGACTCCGCCGCGCTGCTGGGCGAGGACGGGCGCAGTGTCGTGCAGGCGTCGTACGAAGTCTTGGCATCGCTCGAGGGCTGGGACACCGCGTCCATCGAGGCCGGGCTTCGCGAAAAGCTCGTCGACAAGATGCAGCTCAAACCGCGCAACGCCTTCGGCCCTGTTCGGGTGGCCGTAACGGGCCGACGCATCTCTCCGCCGCTGTTCGAGTCTCTCGCGCTGCTCGGGAGGGAGCGGTCACTGGCCCGACTCGACCGGGCCGGTCTGCGCGAGGGCTGAGCCAGTGAGCAGCCCAGCCGCCTGGGGGCCACGACTGCAGCCGCCCTCGCCGGTAGGCACTGCACCCGCCGAGCGGTTCTCCTATCACCGCACGCTGAGCGGGAAAAGCGCTGCACCGGGGCGCCTGGTGGCGACGCTGGTGTTGAGCACCGTCGGCCTGTTCGTGGTGACACTTGCCGCTTTGCTGGTGGTCGTGGGCGCCGCCCGCGTGTTGGGGGACGGCGGCTTCAGCGTCGACCTCGGCAACGGCGTCGACGCGGGGGAGATGCTGGCGCTGAACCTCGGCCTGGCCGCTCTCGTCCCGCTGTCCGGCGCCATCGTTTGGGGCGTCTGGCGCACGCGTCCGCGGTGGCTGTCCTCGACTCGACCGGGCCTGCGGTGGCGGTGGTTGGGCGCGAGCGCCGGTGTGGCGGCCGTGGTCTGGGCACCTTTGCTGCTGCTCGCCACTGCAGCCGCGGCTGTTGACCGCAAAGGCGGAATTGGTACCGGCGTGGTGGCCTTCGTCGCCGTGGTGTTGGTGACCACACCGCTACAGGCGGCCGGGGAGGAGTATCTGTTCCGGGGCTTGGTTCTGCAGTCCCTGGGTGCGGTGCGCCTCCCGACGTGGCTGTGCTGCGCCACCAGCGGTGCTCTCTTCGCCACCGCGCATCTGCAGTTCGCGCCGCCGCTCTTCGCCGACCGGTTCGTGCTCGGCTGCGTGCTCGCCGCCATCGCGGCCCGAACCGGTGGCATCGAGGCCGGAATCGCCATCCATGCAGTGAAAAACATCGCCGTTCTCGTGCCGGCTGGTCTGCTTGACCGGACCGACGCGGCCCTCGACCCGACGGGGGTCAGCTGGCTCCCGCTCGTCGTCGACGTGGTGCTGCTCTCGATTGCCACGCCGTGGCTGCTGAGGCTCGCTCGACGTCGTGGCGATCTTGCCTAGGGCTCGAACAGTCGGGAACTGAACAGCCCAGTGACCAGCCGGCTGGGAGTCGACTGGCCACTGGGTGCTGTGGAGAACAGGTATGACGCAGACGCGTCTACGGCATACCGACGATCACTTGGCGAAGACGCGGGCGTACCCGAAGGTGTCCCCACCGTGGAACGCGTCCGGCAAGAAGAAGTTGTTCAGCGCCTTGGCGGCTTGGGTGGTCAGGTCCAGACGCACGTTGCCGAGCTTCGGCCGGTGCGACTTCGCGGTAGTGAAGACGGGGATGCGGATGGCGTTGTTCGCCAGGGCCGAGACCGTGCCCTGATTGAGGTTGATCCGGAACCGCTTGAGCGCGAGCCAGGCCTGATCCGACTGCAACCGCAGGCCACCGGTGTGGCTGATGCGGTTGTGGTGGACGCTCTTGATGGGGAACCGGAAGGCGACGGTGCTGCGGTAGCCGAACGCGGTGGCCCCACCGATCGGGCTGGCCGTGATGCCGGCCGAGGTCACCAGGCCGACGACGGCCGGAGAGATCGCGACGCGGGTGAAGCCCTTGTCGCTGGCCTTGGCCGCCTGCGAGGCAGGGGCGCTGGCGTCAGCGGCTCCCAGTCCGCCGACGACGAGGCCGAGGCTGACGGCGAAGAGGGTGAGGATTCGGACGATGGAGCGTTGCATGAGCACTTCTCCTTGATCAAGGTGAGGGGCAGGCCAGCGGTCGCTGCGCCCTGATAGGCATTCGACACCGATTGGCTTGCGGATTGGTTGTGGTATGACGATGCGTGGTCCAATTATGACGATGCGTCGCGTCCGTGTCCGCTAAACACCGTTACGGGACGCTGCGGGCGGTCAGTCGAGACCAAGGTGGCGACTCGTTGGGCGTGCTTGACCGTCGTAGTCGTCGGTTCGGGTTTGCAACTCCGGGGTCGTGTGAGTGCAGCCGAAGCACTGGTCCGGTGTGTTTGAGCTGATCTGTGTGTTGAAGCGGTTCACGGGCGTGGTGGTGTATAGACCGCCTCCTTGCCGACGAGCTTCGGGGCTGCCGGTCAGTGAGTTGCCAACGATTCGGGTGTTGTTCAGGCTGAGTTTGACTGGTGGGCCGGAGTAGAGGACACCGTTCCAGATCCCTCCGCCTTGGGCGACCGCATGTGGTCCCACGGCGCGTCCAGTGTTGTCGCTCACCAGGACTCCGTTGAGTCTGAGC
>JBPCRX010000032.1:0-8488 GCA_050996395.1 Nocardioidaceae bacterium | reverse complement strand
AGATCGGATGATGCGGAAATGACCTCGCGCCTGCTTGCGCTCTGCTTCGATGCGAACGACCCGCTCCGTCTCGCGCGATTCTGGGCCGGCGTCCTGGGCTGGGAGATGGCCGACGACCCCCGCGACGGCCTCGCGCTCCTGCCGAGCGATGACACCGGGTTCCGGATCCGATTTCTTCCTACCCAGGAACAGAAGACCGGCCAGAACCAGATGCACTTCGATCTGACGAGCACGTCCCTGGAGGACCAGCAGCAGACGGTGGCGAGGTCGCTCGGACTCGGCGCCCGGCACATCGACATCGGTCAGCGTCCGGACGAGGGTCATGTGGTGCTCGCCGACCCCGAAGGCAACGAGTTCTGCGTCATCGAGCCGGGCAGCAACTTCCTTGCTGACTGCGGATTCATCGGAGCGCTTGCGTGCGACGGTTCGCAGGAGGTCGGGTACTTCTGGAGCGAAGCGCTGGGCTGGCCTTTGGTCTGGGACCAGGACCAGGAGACCGCGATTCGCTCGCCGCGCGGCGGTCCGAAGATCACGTGGGGCGGTCCGCCAGTGATGCCGAAGACAGGCAAGAACCGGCTGCATTTCGACCTCGCTCCGCCTGTCCACGGTGATCAGCAAGCCGAGGTCGACCGTCTCGTCTCCCTCGGGGCGACTCGAATCGACATCGCCCGGGGCGAGGTCAGCTGGGTGGCGATGGCCGATCCCGATGGCAATGAGTTCTGTGTGTTGACTCCCCGATAGTGCGACCAGGTCCGGGTGGGCGGCGACCCTGGAGGTCACGATCATCGGCTAGCAAGCGTGCGCTGCGGCCACCCGGATCTGCCGCAGTCCGCGCGCTTCCAACTTTGCAACACGCCTGCCCTTGATACGCAGAACGTCAGGCATGGTCCTGTGTGCGATCGCTTAACGACGGTGGCCCCAGCCGTGTGGGAGTCATGGGAGGAACACGACCCCAGCCGAGCCGCACGCTGCCCGCAGAGAGTCGTCCAGCGTGGCCAGGGGCAGGGCTCGGGACTCCGCCAGCCATAAGTAGGTGGCGTCGTAGGCACTGAGACCGTGCTGACGGCCGATACTGACCAGCGTTGCGGACGACGGAGCCTCCGCGGCCACCTTGGTGGGCAGCTGACCCAAGAGACTCGTGAAGCGAGCAGCGGTCGCCTCGGACAAGCGCGTCTTCCGCCCGGCCACGAGCAAAACGTTCGCAACTTCCTGCAGCCACAACTGGGGAACGATGGCGCCCCGGACGGCGACCTCATCCAGCAGCGACTCTGTCTCCGGAGTTCCCTCGTCCTCAAAGCACCACGCCATCGTGACTGACGCGTCAAGGACGAATCCACTCACCGACGACCGTCCTCGATCATCTTCCGGACCGTCCCTCGGCCTCGCCGTACTCCTCTACGGGCCTCGCGGAGCGCCCGCACCACTTCTTCGGCAGTGCCGTCCGCGGAATCGACGGGAACGAGTCGGGCCACTTCGCGGCCGTGCTTGGTGATCGTCACTGTCGCCCCGGCCTCGACCTCGTTCAGGAGCCTGGGTAGATGGGTCTTCGCTTCGTAAGCTCCGATGGTCGTCATAGTGTTAGACTAGTTGTCGACCAGTTGAAGTACAACCCTGAACCGGACATCGTGCGGCCCGATCCGCTCGCACCTACTGCCCGGGAGCTGGCAAGACCTGGTGCGCTGCGCTGTGCTTGATGTCTGGCGGCGCCGACGATCTGCGGGTGAAGGTTGCCGCCGAGGTGACAGATCTGCTGGCCTACGACGGGCCGTTGTTACCCACCAGTAGCCGAAACCGTGATGCGGCCGCAGAACTTCCGGCGCCGACCTGACGCCGGCGCGCCGCGAGTTGTGGCGAGACCTACGACCTGCTCAGCCAGATACTCACCGACGGTCACAATCATGCCAGCAGAGTTGGCCACACTCCTCCACAAGGAGTCCCTCGCATTCCTCAACAGCTACGCGGCTATTCTCTCGCGCGCGGCGAGAAGGAGCCGGCATGGTCTGACCGATGCGCACCTGGCTGCCGCGGTCGGGGAAGCGGCGCCGCCCGAGACGCCCTGACGAGCGGCCGACTTCATCGCCCGCCAGATCACCGGGTCCGGTAGACGTGGGCGCGGTGGCGGATGCGGTGGATGAGGACGACGTCGTCGTTGATCTCGTAGACGATGCGGTAGTCACCGCGGCGGGCTCCGTGCAGGCCGTCGAGATCGCCGGTGAGGGGCTTGCCAGCACGAGCAGGGTTGTCGGCCAGTAACCCGAACGCGTACCGCAGAATCGCCACCGCGTACTTCGGCGGGATTGTGTCGAGGTCGCGTTGCGCCGAGCTGGACAGCTCGACTCGGTAGCCCACTCAGACCTGCTTGGGCACGCTGTACTGTGCGCGGGCCTGGTCCTCGCTCATCGTCTCGCCGGCGGCGAGTTCGGCGCGGCCCTTCGCGATGTCCTCGTGGATGTCCGGCTGGGACAGCCAGAACAACGTCTCCTGCATCGATGCCCACTCATCGGCGGCGACGAGTACCGCAGCTGGCGTTCCGTTCTTGGTGATCGTCACCTGCTCGTGGGTCAGCCTTGCCTCGTCGACGAGCTCGTTGAGCTTGTCTCGTACCTGCGAGATCGGTAACGTCTGCATGTGCTCATGGTACGCCAGAATACCGGCTGTTGCAAAGCCGCAATAACGGCCCCTCGATATTTCCTGGCAACTCGTCTGCGTCTGCGTATTCGATTAGATGAGTCAATGTGCGGCGTTTGCCGTTCTTGTTACGTAGGGTGCCAGTAGTCAGGAGTCGTCAGCGTATGGGCGCAGGGGTGGAGCCTGACGGCGGCCACGGGAGTCGAGCCACATCCAGAGCTTTGCCGGCAACATCCGCTCATGACGATGAGCGGTAGCGACGTTGTGGTCCGGCAGGATGGGGGTAGGAGGCAATCATGACTGAGCACCCGCAACTGCTCCACACCGCCATCGACACCACCGACGCCCGGGCACTTGCAGAGTTCTATCGGCAACTCCTGGGACTGCAGTATCGGCAAGGAGATGACCCCCCTCCGGCAGACGTTCCGGACGATGCGGATTGGCTGGTCCTCGTGGACGCGGACGAGGCCCGCAAGCTGGCGTTTCAGCAGGTCGAGCGTCTGGAGCGGACGACGTGGCCCGAGCATGACGTGCCGATGCAGATGCACCTCGACTTCACGGTTTCGAGCATCGAGGAGTTGCAGCGGAAGCGCGAGCGGGCTGAGTCGCTCGGAGCGCAGTTGCTGCTAGACCGAACGGATGACTCGAACGAGCCGCTCTGCGTCCTTGCGGACCCTTCAGGTCATCCGTTCTGCATCTTCGTCGCCTGATCGCGTCGACTCTGGGGCTGTTTAACGAACTCGTCACCGCGCTGTCGACGGCCCCTCGCGATGAATACCACCAACCGTGATACGCAGGGTGCCAGTCGTCGTCAGCGATGTCGAATGACAGCGCACTGGTCTGTGGGGACCTGACGAGAGCAGCACGACCCCAGCTGCACCGCACGCCGCCTGCAAGGAGTCGTCCAGCGTGGCCAGGGGCAGGGCTCGAGACTCCGCCAACCACAGGTACGTGGCGTCGTGGGCACTGAGACCATGTTGATGCCCGATCCTGACCAGTGTTTCGGACGGACGGAGCCTCCGCGGCCACCTTGATGGGCAGCTGACCCTACAGGCTAGTGAAGCGAGCACCGGCCGCCTCCGAGACACGCGACTTCCGCCCGGCCACGAGCAGGACGTTCGCAACTTCTTGCAGCCACAACTGGGGAACAACGGCACCGCGGACGGCGAGCTCATCCAGCAGCGACTCGGTCTCCGGAGTTCCCTCGTCCTCAAAGCACCACGCCATCGTGACTGACGCGTCAAGGACGAATTCGCTCACCGACGGCCATCCTCGATCATCTTCCGGACCGTCGCTCGGCCTCGTCGTACACCCCTGCGAGCCTTGCGAAGTTCTCGCACCACCTCTTCTGCAGTGCCGTCCGCGGAATCGACGGGAACCAGTCGGGCCACCTCGCGGCCGTGCTTGGTGATCGTCACTGTGGCGCGGGCCTCGACCTCGTCCAGGAGCCTGGGCAGATGGGTCTTCGCCTCGTAAGGTCCGACGATCGTCATACCGGTTAGACTAGTTGCCGACCAGTCGACGTACAACTTCGAACCGGACTTGATGGCGCAGATGCCGCTCGTATCTACCGACGCTGGTCGCCGACAGGAATCGATCATCCGGGGATCTTCGCCTGATCTTGATACGAAGAACCGCCAGTGGTCTACGTAGACCTGTCGCTCTTCAGCTGTTTCAGACCTCCGGCCGCAGTTCGAGGTCCCACGCGACGACCGCCGGCTGGCCGGCCTTGGCGGCGTTGGCGGCGTCCCGCGCCCACGGATGCAGCTCCCAGATATCAGGAGGACCGGGGGTTAGCGGTTCGGGCTTCTCATCAGGCTCGACTGTGTCAGCGTCGCGGTACGTTTCCTCGCAGGCGCGGACGACGTACCCGTGCGGCAGCGCGGCGCGCAGGTAGTCGCCGAGGCTGTGGCTGTAGCCGGCGATGTGCCCAACCCGGCCGTCGGGCGCTTCCTGGATCAGTGGGTAGCGAGTCGAACCGGTGAAGTGGCCCCGGGTGTCGAGCAGAAGCAGGTGGCCGCCGGGCCGCATCACTCTCGCCGCCTCGGCGAAGAACGGGCGGAGGTCGTTCAGGTGCGCTAACGCCAAGCTGCACACCACGTGGTCGACGTCGTCGTCGGGTAGCGGCAGATCGGTGATGTCACCAGCCACGAAGTGGGCGTCAGGCACGGCCTTCCGAGCTCGCGCGAGCATGCCCTCGGAGAGGTCGACGCCGACGACGTCGTGGCCTCGGACGAGCAACTGCTGCGTCACCGCGCCGGTGCCGCACGCAGCATCGAGCGCGCGACCCGGCGTGAGGCGATCGAGCATTGGCGTGAGCACGTCGTCGCGCATCGGGAAGCAGCCGTTGTCCTCGCCGTCGTACGTCACCGCCCAGCCGTCGTAGCCGGAGGCGACGGGCAGCGGAGGCACGTCGACCCCGGGCCCGAGATCGTCGCCGCGGTCGAGGAGCCGGCGTACTTCGGCTAACCGGGCCTCGGTAAAGGCACGGTCATGCTCGCCGGCGAAGGCGCGCATTAGAGCGATGCCCTCAAGCCCCAACAGGTACGCCATCGGGTGTTGGTGGATGATCTGGCCGGTCGGCTGGTCGGCTGGCTTGTTGGGCACGGTCCATTCTGCGGTGGCGGCGTGCCTGGCATCAACAGGGTTTCGCCCGCGCCGAACCGCGGCGATCGCGCCAGTCGTTGTCAGTCGCGCGCCGCGGTTGCACCCCGCGCATTGAGCCGGAATGCGATCACCGTCGATACGCCCGGCGCGGCGGATGGCGTTACGCAGTGTCGTCTGGGTGGTGTTGGGCGCGAAAGACGCGGGCCAAGAAGTACTGCTGGCATCGCCTTGCGGGGCGACCGTACCGGGAGAGTGGCATACTGATGGCATGAACCGCACACGACTGAGCACAACCGTGGACGCTGAGCTGCTCGACAGTGCGCGGAGCGTGCGTACGGGGGCCACCGACGCCGCCCTTGTGGATGAAGCCCTCCGGGCATTGCTCGTTCGTCACCGATCCGCTGAGGTGGACGCCAGCTACGCCGCCTACGACGAACACCCGGCCGACGAGCCGGACGAGTGGGGCGACCTGGCGTCGTGGCGACAGGCAGCAGCTGCCTCGTGAGCGCACTCCCGGCTCGCGGGGAGGTGTGGTGGTGCGCGATGGCCGACATCGGCCGACGCCCGGTCGTCGTCCTGTCCCGGGAGGCGGTGATCCCGAGGCATAGACGGGCACTCGTCGCGCCGTGCACGACAACAATCCGAGGACTCGCCAGCGAGGTTGTTCTCGAACCCGGTGACGACCCGGTCTCCCGGCGTTCAGCGCTCAACCTGGACTCGGTCGAAAGCGTCTCGGTCGCAGTACTCGTCCACCGGCTTGGTCGGGTGGCCGACACCCGAATGCGGGAGATCTGCGCAGCCCTCGTGGTCGCGGTCGACTGCCCTGGCTGACGCCGGGTCTCCCAGTAGCGGATCGCTCTACGGGGGCACGCCGGCAAGAGGCCTCAAGGTGTGAAGACGATCTTGCCGACGTGGTCGCTGTGGAGGAACTGCTGCAGCGCTTCATGGATGTTGGTCAGGGAGTGGCGCCCTGCGATCTGTGGGTCGATGGTGCCGGTCCCGGCGACCACGAGGTTCGTCCGTCCGGTCTCGAATACGAGCGCTGCTGGGCGGCTCCGGGCACCCTCGGGCCATGGGGTCGGTGGTGCCTCGACCAGATATCCCTTCTGTTCTTTCCGTATGGTCAGTGCCGTGGAGGTCCTCGGCGTGCACGTGTCGCAGCCCTTGTTGGCGAAATGGTGCGACTGGCTCGCACCGGCGGTCCAGCCGTTCTTCCTTCCCAGACCTTTCCCGATGGAGTTGCCCGCGGAGAAACCGGCTGCCGCAACCACGCGTACGCCGGACCTGCTGTCCCGTCCCGTGGGCCGGCCGGATGCCTTGTACGACACCTACGAGGCCTACAACCTGGACACCGGTCTGGACACCGTGTGGCTCGACGAGCTGGCGTTCGGGTCCTTGCCGAAACACACGCGAGCACAGCTGGTGCGTGCCCAGGTGGACCATGGCCGCGGCGCCGTACCAACCGTCCGCGCATGGTCCGGCCTGCTCGACCACCGGGTCTTGCGGGCACAGGCAGACGGGCACCGTTTCGTCTGGTGGCCGTCGCTGGTCACCGGCGATCGGGAGCAGATTCTGAGCCGTGTGGTGTCGAAGGACCGTGAGTCCAGCCGTCACGGTGAGGTGCCCGACCAGGTCTGGCGAGCGTGTGCGAGCACGCTCCCCGGTGCCCGCGAGCTCGCCGCCACCTTCGCGGTCGGAAGCGGCGCCAATTGTTTCGCCACGGTGATGGCCGCCGCCGGTGTCGCCGCCGCAGCCGACACCTGGATGCAGCAGGAGCCGTTCGACAGCTGGCTTGCCCAGAGCACGACGCCCGGCGGGGATGACCGGGCACCGGGCACGGTTCTCCTCTGGCGCGACAAGCATGGCGTCGCGCAGCACGCAGCGGTCACCATCGGCGGCGGTTGGGGCCTGGAGAAACCGTCTCAGGCCTGGTCGACACCACGCGCCGTACTCCGGGTCACCGACATCATCCGTACGACGCGCACGCCGGGCCGGCGCCTGCAGCGCCACGCGCTCTAAGGTCTACAGGTGCCACGCCTCATCCACCTCAACGGTCCGTCGGGGATCGGCAAGTCGACGCTGGCGCAGATGTACGTCGACGACCATCCCGGCGTGCTCAACCTCGACATCGACGTGGTGCGCTGCCTGGTCGGCGGCTGGCAGGACGGCTATGCAGAGTCTGGCGCGCTTGTGCGACCGATTGCGCTCAGCATGGCCGGCACCCATCTGCGGGCCGGCCACGACGTGATCATGCCGCAGTTCCTCGGTCGCCTCGCGGAGATCGAGCGGTTCGCGTCGGTGGCCCGCGACAGCGGCGCACGGTTCTGCGAGGTGGTGCTGATGGACACCAAGGAGCGGGCGCTCGAGCGGTTCACCCACCGCAGTCGGTCGGGCGCGCTGCGCTGGCACCGTCAGGTGCAAGAAGTCGTCGACCGGCTCGGCGGCGTGCCCCATCTGGCGGGCATGTACGACTGCCTCGTCGACGTGCTCGCCTCGAGGCCGACAGCGGTTATCGTACCCAGCAACAGCGGCGCCGTCCGGCAGACCTACGCTGCACTGTCCGCGGTGCTCGACGACCTCGCGGCGCACGACAGCCCCGCGGTGACCGCCACTCCCCCGCGTGCGGTCGCGGTTGTGGTGCGCGACGCGCAGGTGCTCCTGATCAAGCGTCACCAGCACGGACGTGACTACGCGGTGCTCCCCGGTGGCGGCATCGAGCCGGGCGAGACGGCCGAGGTTGCCGCACTGCGCGAGCTTCTCGAGGAAACCACGCTCGTCGCCCGGATCGAGCACCGGCTGTGGTCGATGCGGCACGACGACCGCCATGCGACGTACTTCTTGATGGCCGACGTCGAGGGCACTCCCCTGCTCGCGGGCGCCGAAGCCGCAGCGCACTGCCCGCAGAACAGCTTCGAGCTCAGGTGGGCCGGTGTCGACGACTTCGAGCCGCTGAACCTGCAGCCCTCGGTGATCCGCCGGCGCCTCGGCGAACTCATCTCCTAGGCCCTGCCCGCCGCCCAGGCTTGCGGAGGCACCGCACGGCTTCGGGCGCTCTCGACATCGCGCACCTGCTCGGGCCAGTGGCAGCGGGGAAAGCCAGGTTTCGTGCACAGGTTAAGGAACCCGGTGGTTGTCCACCGTGTTCGAACACGTTTCGGAAAACGTCGCCGGTTCGGTTTAGCGTGGTTCTATGACCACGACCAAGCCGACCCCTGGAGGCACCGCGGACGGTGCGCCCGCGCCGCACCAGCTG